>NZ_JBQFOQ010000009.1:0-211818 GCF_056533645.1 Ruegeria sp. G10
CCACCGGTCGGATAGTAAACACCCGTCACACCACCCGTCCCAATCGTGATAAACTCCTCAGCATAAACAGCCGGCGCGAGAAAGGCGGCGGCGGCCAGACTGGTGAGGCTGATTTTGGCTTTGTTCTTCATCCTTGATCTCCCTGTTGTTTTATTCGGCAGACTTGACGAAAACCGAAAGCGGCCAAGAGTGCCGCCATGGCAACGTAAAGCATGCCAGTCTCTGATTTTTTCCAAAGTCTCCCAATGGATACGAAGTTTCATTCAGAGACGGCTCTTGTCAAGTGCAGCGCGGCCCGGCGACCGCAAAAGTGTCTGCTTCGTCGATGCCGCAAAGCAAGCTCGCAGGCGGAACTCTCTGCCTTTCAATCGCGAACCCAGCGCGAATCCGCGGTTTTCTACCGCGCGATGAGGTCTTGGCGCTCGGACTATGCGCCGCTGCGGCTTCGCCAGCCTATCAGGCTCAGGCAGGCGAACAAAATGGCTGCAACGCAGACGATCGATGGGCCCGCGGGCGTGTCGAACACATAGGCGGCGCGCAGCCCGGCAACTGCTGAAAACGCGCCGATCGCTGCAGCGATCAACGCCATCATCTCGGGCGAACGGGACAGGCTGCGTGCGGCAGCAGCCGGGATGATCAGCATGGCCGCTATCAGCAAAACACCCACAACCTTGATCGCCACGGCAACGGTAACGGCCAGCGAAAGGGTAAGAACCAATTGCTCGCGCCTGGGGTCAAAACCACTGGCATAGGCCAGTTCCTCATTCAGCGTCGCTGTCAGAAGGTGCGACCAACGCCATGCGATCATCCCCACGACCAGCGCCGCACCGCCCCAAATGACAAGCAGGTCAGAACGCGATACGGCAAGAATGTCCCCAAACAGATAGGCCATCAGATCGATACGCACGCCAGACAGGAACGAAACCGCCACCAAGCCAAACGCAAGAGCAGAGTGCGCCAGCACGCCCAGCAGCGTATCCAACGCATATCCGCGGCCACTGAGCAAAGTGACCGTCAGCGCCATCAGCAGAGCGACTGCCAGAGCTCCTGCAAAAATCGACAGCTGAAAAGTCAAAGACAAGGCCACGCCCAATATCGCCGCATGCGCGGTCGCATCACCGAAATACGCCATCCGGCGCCAGACGACGAAACATCCCAACGGAGCGGCGGCAAAGGCGACCCCCACCCCGGCAAGGGTCGCGCGCATCATAAAATCGTCCAGTATCATTCCGCGGCTTCCTGAGAGTGCCCACCATGGTCATGGTCGTGATCATGGTCATGACGATAAAGCGCCAGCGCGCCACCTGTACCGGTCCCAAACAACGCCCGATATTCCGGAGCGGAGGCCACAACGGCCGGGGACCCCTCGCAACACACGTGCCCGTTCAGGCAGATCACACGGTCCGACGCGCTCATGACCACGTGCAGTTCGTGACTGATCATCAAAATCGCGCAACCTGTCGTGCGTCGCACATCTTCGATCTGACGATAGAACGCCGCCGACCCCGGCTGGTCCAGACCCTGCGTTGCTTCGTCCAACAACAGGACATCTGGGCGATTGATCAACGCCCGTGCCAGCAGAACCCTTTGGAACTGGCCACCAGACAGTTGTGACATCTGGCGCTTCAAAAGGTCCGGCACGCCCGCAGTTTCAAGCGCGCCCTGACATTGCGTGGAGGATACACGGTCCGTCAGGCGCATGAATCTTTCAACCGATATCGGCAGGGTCGGATCAATATGCAGTTTTTGCGGCACATACCCGATCTTCAATCCCGGCTTAAGGCTGACGCGCCCGGCTGCCGCTTTTACCGCGCCGATTATGGCGCGCAACAGGCTGGTCTTGCCGGACCCGTTTGGGCCGACAATCGTCACGATCTCGCCCGGTTCAATTACCATGTCGACGTGGCTTAGAACGGTATTGGCGCCATAGCGCACAGTCAGATTTTCAACCGAGATAAGGCTCATTTCTATGCCTTTTTGGTGCAGTCAGGGCAGAGTCCCTCGGCTTCTACTACCGTTCGTTCGATCTCGAAACCCGCGGCGCGCGCTGCGGCGCCCAAAACCCCTTTTGCGGGGGTCGATTGTGCCTCGGCAACCGCGTCGCATCTTCTGCAGATCATGAAGGCCGGGGAATGTGTGGCACCGGGGTGAGAACAGGCCACAAACGCATTCAGACGCTCGATCTTGTGGACGAATCCGTTCTGCACCAGAAAATCCAGTGCGCGATATGCAACAGGCGGTTGCGACCCGAACCCCGCATCGCGAAGCCGGTCAAGAATGGCATAAGCCCCAAGCGCGCGATGTTCCTGCAACAGCATTTCAAGCACTTTGCGTCGCACCGGGGTCAGGCGCAATCCGTCCTGTTTGCAACGCGCCTCTGCCGTGGCGAGCGCGGATTCGACGCAATGCGCGTGATCGTGCTTCTGGAATCCGACCGGGACCGGAGCATCGGTTGCGTCGGTATGCGTATCACTTGTCATGTTATTCCATATCATGTATGCCGCTCGTAACGTTATAAAATCACACAGAGGGTCTGATGTCCAGAAAGCTCCTACCACTGTCAATCACGGCTGCGCTCTTGGGGGGAACAGCCTTTGCGGATGCGCCCAACGTCGCGGTGGATATTGCACCGGTTCATTCTCTGGTAGCGCGCGTGATGGAGGGGGTCGGCACCCCGAATCTGATTGTGCAACCGGGCGCCTCGCCGCATGAATACAACATGCGCCCATCCGAAGCCGCCGCTTTGCAGAACGCCGATCTGGTGTTCTGGATCGGTGAAGACCTGACGCCCTGGATGGAAAACGCGGTTGAAACACTGGCCGATGGGGCCTCGGTTACGGCGTTGCTGGACGCAGACGGCACAGTGCTGCTTGATTTCCGCGAGAATGCCTTGTTTGAAGCGCATGATCACGGTGACCACGATGATCATGAAGACCATGGGCATGAAGACCATGCTGAGCACAAAGATCATGACGAACATGGTCACGACGACCACGCACATGAAGATCATGACGACCATGCGCATGACGAAGAACACAATCATGGCGACCACGCCGAAAAGGACGATCATGACCATGATCACGCACATGGGGCGCATGATCCACACGCCTGGTTGTCACCTGCAAATGCCGAAACCTGGCTGAACATCATCGCGGCGCAATTGTCGACAGCCGATCCCGACAACGCGGGCACCTATTTTGCAAACGCTGCTGCGGCGCGCGAAGAAATGGCGGCCCTGTCGGCCGAGGTTTCAGAAACACTTGCGCCGGTTCGTGGTGGCAGCTTCATCGTGTTCCACGACGCCTACCAGTATTTTGAACACGCTTTCGATTTCCCCGCGGCAGGCGCGATCTCGATCAGTGACGCATCCGACCCAAGCCCCGCGCGCATCGCCGAAATTCAGGCGCGGGTAAAAAATGAGGGCATAGACTGCGTCCTGGCCGAGCCGCAGTTCAACACCGGCATCGTCGTGACCGTGCTGGACGGAACCGATGCAAATACAGGCGTGATCGATCCGCTTGGGTCTGACCTTGAACCCGGCGCTGCCCTTTATCCGCAAGTGATCCGCAATATGGCCAAAACTCTGGCTGATTGTATGTGACCCCCGCTCCGGTCGATCTCTGCAGGTCGACCGGGCCCAAGATCGTCAGGGGCAACGCACGTAACGCGTGTCAGAGTAGCAAGTAACCGCGTTGTCCCTGGCGCATCAGTGTAGGAATGCAGGCAGTCTCGCCCTTGCCTTCTGACCCAACCAAAGTCCAACGTGCAGGACCTTCTCGGCTTCGCCCTTCTGTGTTTTCTTTTCGTAAACCAACAGCATCGACAAAACTCTGGCTGAGAGGTCCCGCGCGCGTCCTCATGATCACGCGTGCACGTTTGGGACGGCTAAGCAATCATCGCACATCGTGCTGCAGCAGACCTGACACAGCAAATGAAAAAAGACGGCGCAATCGCGCCGCCTCGTTTGCAATCTGGGGTCAGCTTGAGGCGTCTTTGCCCAGTGCATCCAGCAACGTACCAAGGTTATGCTGGAACATCGCCAGATAGCTGGTGGCGGGACCGCCGCGTTCGGACAAAGCGTCCGAGAACAAACGTCCGCCGATTTCGATCCCGGTTTCGTCCGAAATCTGCTGCACCAGCGCGGGGCTGGTGATGTTCTCAACAAACAATGCAGCCGCACCTTCGGCTTTCAGCTGCGCGATCAGAACGGCAAGCTCTTGGGCCGAGGGTTCGGCTTCTGTATCGATACCGACAGGTGCCAGGAAAGTCATACCGTATGCATCCGCAAGATAACCGAATGCGTCATGCGCGGTCACAACCGTCCGCCGATCCGCAGGCAGCTCGGCCAGCTTGGCCTTGGTCTGCGCATCCAGCGCTTCCAACTCGGCGATATAGACATCGGCATTGGCGGCAATCTGGTCGGCGTGCTCGGGCATCGCTTGTTTCATCGCGTCGGCCACATTGGTCACGTAGATCACGCCGTTCGACAGAGAATTCCAAGCATGCGGATCGATCTCACTGTCGACCTTGACCGGGGTGACGCCCTCGGTTGCGACATGCACGGTGGCTTCGGTGCCGGACTCGGTGATCAGGGTGTCTGACCACGTCTCAAACCCCAGACCGTTGACAAAGATGATGTCCGCTTGGGCCACGGCTTTTGCGTCAGCAACCGACGGCTGATACACATGCGCGTCGGCGTCGGGACCGACGATGGTTGTCACGTCGGCCAAATCGCCAACAACCTCTTCGACCATGTCGCCAAGGATCGAGAAACTGGCGACGACCTTGATGTCTTCGCCCGCCTTGGCTGGATAGGCCACCAATGCGACCGCAACCGCAGCGACGCCTGCATAAAGCGATTTGATAAGAGTCATTTTGCTCGCTCCTCTTGATGAATATGCGCAATAGAAGTGTCATTCTTGACAGACGGTTTGCGCAGCCCCCTGCCAAAGCCTAGCGGCCCAAGCACGGCCGAAATCAGAAAGAAACCACCAGCGACCAGCACGATTGCCGGGCCGGACGGGGTTGCGGGAAACAGGTACGACAGGGTCAGTCCGATCCAGCAGCTGGACAGCGCAAAGACAAAACCCAAAGCCAGCTGCGCGGTAATGGTGCTGGCCCAATATCTGGCCGCCGTCGCCGGCAGGATCATCAGGCCGACCGCCATCAGCGTGCCAAGCGTCTTGAAAGCGGCCAGCAGATTCAGCACCAGCAACAACATGAACCCCTGCTCGACCAACCAGGGCCGCCGTGTCTGGGTCTCGAAAAAGACCGGGTCACAGGTGCTGACGATCAGCGGCCTGAGCAGAATGGCAAAGCTGACCAGAGTGACCATCGCAACCCCGCCCACCAGCAGCATGGAGGCGTCGTCGATCCCAAGGATCGAACCGAACAAAAAGCTTTTCAGCGGCACAGCAGAACCTGCAGCCGACAGTATGAAGATACCCACGGCCAGGGCGATCAGATAGAGCGACGCAAGGCTCGCATCGCTGCGCAGGATTGTTCTACGTGCCAAAAATGCAGTCAGGAGCGCAACACCGACGCCGGCGATCAGGCCACCGACCAACAGCGACATGACAGACAATCCTGCGGTCACAAAACCGATCACGATGCCCGGCGTAATCGCATGAGCCATGGCTTCGCCCGCAAGCGACAGACGGCGCAGGACCAAAAACGCCCCCACCGGTGCCACGGATGCCGACAAAACCGTTGTGGCGACGAACGCCCGGCGCATGAATGCAAAACCCCACATCTCGGCGAGCAGATCAAACATGCGCATTCTCCGCTGGCGTGGGTTCGCTTCGAAACATCCACGAAGCCTGGCTTTCCGACAGATAACCCTGCGCAACCAGCCGGTCGGGGGTCAGGACGTCATACACCGGACCATAGGTCGCTTCCTGCCCGCCCAGCAGAAGGGCGTGGCTGCAATGGTCCAGAACCGAGGACAGATCATGCACCACCAGGACCACGGCGCGCCCCTCATCGCGCCATCGACGAATGATCGACAACAGGTGCGCCTCGGTGTTCTGGTCAACAGCGGCAAAGGGTTCATCCAGAAGAACAAGCGGAGCATCCTGCACAATCACGCGCGCAAACAGCGCGCGCTGCAGCTGTCCGCCGGACAATTGATGCAGCGGGCGGTCGGCAATATCGAGAACGCCCGCTTCGTCAAGCGCAGCGGCCACCCGGTCTCGGGCGGCGCTGTCCAGCCCCGACCGGAGCCCGAAACCGCGCCACGCCCCCATGGCAGCCAGATCCCGTACGCGAATGGGGAAACGCCGATCGAACTCAGTCATCTGTGCGAGATACCCGATCTCAGACGGTCGCCCCTGCGGCCAGCTGAGCGTTCCGGCAAGCGGATCCAACAGACCCAGCAGCATTTTCACAAAAGTGCTTTTGCCGGATCCGTTCGTGCCAAGGACGGCCAGCGTTGTTCCGGCCTCAATGTCCATCGACAGGTTGCGGAACAACGTAAGATCGCGATACCCCAGCGTCAGGCCGCGCAGTTGCAGAACACCCGACATCAGATCACCGCGTAAATCATGAGCCACAGCAGCGCCGACACGATCAGAGCGCCGGCAACCAGGATCGGAACGCTGAATTCCGTCAGGCAACGTAGCCTTTGCGCACTGGTCGCGCGAGGGGTCAGAGGACGGGTCATCGGTTGCCGACGACGCCGAGAGGGCGGCTTTGGAACGTCAGCCAAGCTGCAGCGACGCCGCGTCTGCCAGCTTCGCGGGGCCCGCTCTCAGGATGTTGCAACGCCACGTGTTTCGGCTCCTCGGTTTGGACGGGGGCAAGGCGAGTGCAAAGTCTGGGACGGCGACCGCCGCTTGGAACATTGTCATCTCCCTCCGGGACACCCCGCCCGGGTTCGTTCAAATCGGATGGCAGGTCTCCTGACTTGCGGGTCGATGCTGTCCCGATCCTTCCCAGGCGATTGCCCAGTGGCCGATCTCGGGTCGCTCACCGCCTACAGTTGCGGGGGCAGTCACGGATTTGGCCTGATCGCACGGGCCGCACCATATTCCCTTGAATCCCGCGCGCGATTCGCGTTCAGGAACCATCCTGGCCACAAGATACGAAACAACTTGATTTGACAAGGAAGCGCACTAACACAAAGTCGTTTGTCGCCAAGTTAGAGGGGCGGCAGACCGCAATGCGCGCCGCCCGTTCCATGTCAGACCTCGACTTCGACCTTGCCGATGGGGTTTGAACAACAGGCCAGAATGTAACCTGCCTCGATATCGTCTTCCGAAATACCGCCATTGTGAACCATGTGCACCTCGCCCGCGGTCTTTCTGACTTTGCAGGTGCCGCACACCCCGAAGGTACAGCCCGACGGTATGTTCAGCCCGACCGAGCGCGCGGCGACCAGAACGGTGTCCGTTTCGGCCACTTTGGCCGTCACGCCCGAGGCGGCGAACACGATTTCGGCACTGCTGTCGTCGTCGGGGACAACATCATCCAGCGCAGGCTGATCGGCCTCGGTCTCGATCGGGGCACCAAAGCTTTCCTGATGATAGTTGTCCATGTCGAAACCCAGACCCACCAGCGCGTCACGCACGGCCTGCATGAAAGGTTCCGGGCCGCAGCAATAGACTTCGCGCTCAAGATAATCGGGGGCCATCAAGCCCAGCATCAGCTGATTGAACTGGCCTTGATACCCGGTCCAGGGGCGGTATTCGTCCGCTTCTTCGACGACGAATTTCAGATCCAGACCGTGGGTTCGGCTGGCCATCTGCTCCAACCGCTGGCGAAAGATGATCTCGGACGGGCGCTTGGCGCAGTTGATGAACACAACGTCCAGATCGCGCCCTTCATCCCACATGCAAGTCGTCATCGACATCATCGGCGTGATACCCGATCCGGCCGAGATGAACAGAAACTTGCGCGCCGTGCTTTGGGCATTGGTGAACAGACCCGCAGGCCCGATCGCGCGCAGCCGCATCCCCGGCTGCAGATTGTCCAGCATCCAGCGCGTGCCGATACTGTCGGGCTGCGCCTTCGCCGTGATGGTGATCGATCGGGGCCGCGATGGCGAGGACGAGATCGTGTAGGTCCGATGCACGACACCGCCCGGTTGACCCGGAGCGGGAATCTCAAGCGTCAGAAACTGGCCGGGTTGATAAGCGAACATCGCGCCCGAGGGGGCCCGAAAGGTAAAGCTGGCTGTGTTCGGCATTTCGGGTACCACCGAGACGCATTCCAGCGTCTCATCATCCTGCCAGAGCGTGGCCATTGGGCTAAGATCATTCATGGCGTCACTCCGCAGCGATGGTTTCGGGGCTCAGACGTGCTGACAGGGTCCTGCAGTACCAGTCGGTGAACTGCAGCACGCCCGATTCCTGGGTGTCCGAATACGGGCCAGGTACATAGGCCGGGCTGTTGATGCCCTGCTGATTGTCCTCGACCACGCGACGATCTTCATCATTGGTGGCGATCCAGACCTCGGTCAGGCGCTTGATGTCGTAATCCAGCCCTTCCACGGCATCTTTGTGAACCAGCCATTTTGTAGTGACCTCGGATTCGGTCGCGCTGACGGGGGTGACGCGGAAGACGATGGAATGATCCGGCAGGAAGTGATTCCACGTCGTCGGATAATGAAACTGTAGCAACGCTCCGGCATCGGCAAACGGAACCCGGCCCAGCCAGCGCCGCACAGCTGCCTTGCCATCCATGGTATAGCTTTCGGCCCCCTCTTTCAGCGGCATCCGCGCCACCCGAAACTGGCCATCGGTGCTCAGATGAAAGTTCGACGGCACCCCGGCGGCCTCGCACCGGTCGAAATGTGCCTGCAGATGTGCAGGCGTTTCACCGCCTTCGCCGATGCCGGTCACGCTGGGATCGTCAGGATAAGTGCGGCAAAGCGCAGGATGATTACCACCGCAGTGATAACATTCTCGGTTGTTCTCCCAGACCAGCTTCCAGTTCCCATTCTCGATGATCGAGCTTTCATAGGCCACCTTGGCGTTGCCAAGATCATGCGGTTCAAGATAGGGCCGCGCCACATCGGCAAAGGCGTCGAAATCAGGCGCGTCCTCCGCCAGGCAGATGTAAACAAGCCCCGCCAACTCACGGCAATGCACGGTCTTCAGGCCGTGCTGCTTGGGGTCGAAATCAGGCCCCATATCGCGCGCCCACAGAAGCGATCCGTCCAGTTCATAGGTCCATTGGTGATACGGGCAGACCAGCTTGGGCGCGTTCCCCTTTGCGGCCTTGCAGATGATCGAGCCCCGATGCCGGCAGGTGTTGTGAAATGCACGAATCTGGTTGTCTGTGCCGCGCACGATGATCACGCGATATGCACCGATGGTATACGTGACGTAATCACCCGACTTCACCAATTCGCAGGCCGGTATGGCAAACAGCCATTCGCGATAGTGGATGGCTTCCAGATCAGCCTGAAAAATAGCGGGATCGGTATAGAATGGCTGCTCAAGCGCATAGGCCGGGTTCCGGCGCGCCAACAGGCTTTGAATACTGCTCACTTATGGCTCTCCTGCCGCACGCCGCGGCACTGCTTGGGCAGATGGCAACAGGAGGCCCGCCCGGAAGCGTACGAGGATCACGCCCGGCAACAGCGCCCCCACCGCCACCCGCGGTTTGACATATCCACGAGGCTGGTTTCCGGACTTCGAAGGGGCTCGCGCCCGGTTTCGGCACCTTCCCGGGATCCTCGTCCCAGTGGTTGATCGCCGAACCCGACCTTCGTTACCGTTGCGGGGGCAGTGCCGGATTTGCACCGGCTTCCCAATTCTCCGCTGTCCGAGAATCAAACAGCGGCACCTCGTAGCGGCAAGATAATTTTACACCGCATGACCGCTGAAAGGCTTGCGACATTTCCCGTTCCAAAACAGACACCGGCCTGAATTCGCTGCCGCAAGAGCGAGGCTGTCCTCGGTATTGTTTTTGTTCTTCAATGGGTCAGATGGTCATCATGCAACCGCAAAAACCCTGCGCTTTAATCGGGGCCGCGCGAGGCCAACCTTATCTCTCGGCGGCGGAACCAACACTGCGCCTTTCGAATGGTGCCGCTTAGCGGCGGGATCAATCATCAGAAGCACCGTCTTATCAGTGGACGAAATCGCATCGACACATTTAGCGGCGATCACCCTGTTGACGACCCCCGGCAGGTCGCCTAAACGAGAACTCAAGGGCCCTTCTGGTGGAACGGTAGACACGAAGCATTCAAAATGCTTTGCCTCACGGCGTCCCGGTTCGAATCCGGGGAAGGGCACCATTCATCTCCACGACAACACGCATCGTTTCCACAAACTGGTCTGTCGCGTAACACTGCGGCTTTGCCCATCACCCCGTTTGCCCGAAATGCGCCATACCGGGCGCATGCTCCCGGGCGCGCCGCAAACACCGCGTGGGTGTGATCATGCGGCGGTATCAAGTGAAAAACCGCTATCGCGCGAAATGAGGCGACCACAGAGGTTGACCCCTCGACATGCGCATGGTTTGGCTTGGCGCAACACTTGCCGGGATATTTGTATCATATGTTGCGATCACTTTATGACTGGACCATTCGTCTGGCCGAGCACCCCCATGCGCTTTGGGCGCTGGCCGTTGTTGCCTTTATTGAAAGCTCATTTTTTCCGATCCCGCCCGATGTTCTGATGATCCCGATGATCCTTGCACGACCATCGCGGGCGTGGCTGATCGCATCCGTCGCGCTGGTGGCCTCGGTCTTGGGTGGGATTTTGGGCTATGCAATCGGCGCGTTTTTCTACGAGAGCCTTGGCCAACCCGTATTGGAAGCAATGGGCAAAGCGCATGCGATGGAAGAATTCAACACGCGCTTTAATGACTTCGGCTTTTGGGCCGTGCTTGCGGCCGGCGTTACGCCATTTCCCTACAAAGTCATCACAATCATGTCCGGATGGACCGGGATGCCGCTGGGTACCTTCATTGCAACATCAATCCTGGCCCGCGCGCTGCGGTTCTTCTTGGTCGCCGGGCTGCTTTGGAAATTTGGCGAACCGATCCGGGACTTCATCGAAAAACGTCTGGGCCTGATGTTCACCCTGTTCATCATCCTGCTATTTGGCGGGTTTCTGGTGGTGAGATACCTATGACACGAAACGCCCTGATCTTACTGGCAGCTTCCGGGTCGGCCGCCCTGCTTTTGGGGGCCTGGGCATTTCAGTATCTCGGCGGGCTGGCACCTTGCACAATGTGCATCTGGCAACGCTATCCGCATGGCGCGGCGGTGATCCTGGGCGTATTGGCGCTGGCGTGGCCCGGGGCCCGCGCCCTGCCCTTGCTCGGGGCGCTTGCTGCGGCGACCACCGCCGGGATCGGCTTTTTTCATGCGGGCGTCGAAAAAGGCTGGTGGGAGGGGCCCACGACCTGCACATCCGGCCCCATCGGCGGGCTGAGCGCTGAAGAATTGCTGGATCAGATCATGTCCGCCCCGCTGGTGCGTTGTGACGATATCGCGTGGGAAATGCTGGGGGTGTCCATGGCTGGCTGGAATGGCGTGCTCTCAAGCGTATTGGTTCTGATCTGGCTCGCCGCATGGCGGGCGCGCTAGGCGCTATTGCTGATCCAGTTCCGCGTCCCAGTACAAGAAATCGATCCAGCTTTCGTGCAGATGATTGGGCGGGAATTTGCGGCCAATGTTACGCAATGCCTCGGCATCGGGCTGACGCGGTGGCTTGTTCAGCGACATTCTGGCCTGACGCAAGGATTTCGATCCCTTGCGCAGGTTACACGGGCTGCAAGCCGCAACCACATTCTGCCAGCTTGTAACCCCGCCTGCCGCGCGCGGCACCACATGGTCAAAGGTCAGATTTTCGCGACTGCCGCAGTACTGACATTTGAATTCGTCCCGCAAAAATAAATTAAAGCGCGTGAAGGCCACGCGCTTTCTGGGTTTTACATAGTCTTTCAGAACAACGACCGAGGGTATTCGGATCTCGGTACTGGGGCTTCGGACAACTTCGTCGTATTCGGCAACGATATCGACCCTGTCCAGCCAAGCCGCCTTTATTGCCTCCTGCCAGGGCCACAAGGACAAGGGATAATAGGACAACGGCCGGTAATCGGCGTTCAAAACCAATGCCGGATGATGCTTGAGCGCACCGGTTTCCCTGACAAATTCGGTCCTGAAGTCTCCGTCCATATTGAATCGCTCCTCGCTCTGCTCTGCCCGTTTGTGACATCAGAGCGGGGAACACCCGCCCCGGCCTTACGCTGACTATATCTCGTGTTAAATCTCTGACAAGTGCCGAGTTCACACAACATCTCGGGTATTCGTTATGCCGAATCCGTAACAGATAAGTGACACTTATCCACAGGTTGCGCTGATGTGGCGCGGACGCTATGGCGGGGCATGTCCTGGTTCATTCGTTTCAACAAACCCTATGACGTGCTGCCGCAGTTCACGGACCGCGCCAATGCGGACTCGCCCCGCAGCACGCTGTCGGATTTCATCGACCTGCCCGGCGTTTATCCTGCGGGTCGTCTGGATCGCGACAGCGAGGGGCTGATGCTATTGACCGATCAGGGGCGTCTGCAGGCGCAGATATCCGACCCCAGGCACAAAATGACCAAGACCTACTGGGTACAGGTCGAAGGGCTTCCCGATGCGGCGGCGCTGACTGCGCTGCGCCAGGGCGTCGAACTGAAAGACGGCCTGACCCGGCCCGCCAAGGCGCGCCTGATTGACGAACCCGAGGACCTCTGGCCGCGTACCCCACCGATCCGGGTGCGCCAGACCGTGCCGGACTGCTGGCTTGAACTGACACTCCGCGAGGGTCGCAACCGTCAGGTACGCCGGATGACGGCAGCCGTCGGCCACCCGACCCTGCGTCTGATCCGCGCCCGGATCGGAGACTGGTCGCTCGACGGGCTTGCGCCCGGACAGTGGGACAGCCTACCCATGCCCACCCTGAGCGTGGCACCACAGCGCAAACGCGACCGCCGCCTGCGTCGGTGACAAAAACCGCGCGATGTGATAGGCTTAAGGGATGAAGGTGACACCAGACATCCCGGCCCCATCGGCCATTCTGGAAGCCGCGCTTTATGTCGATGATCTGGACGCGGCTGAGGATTTCTATGGCCAGATACTGGGCCTTGAGAAAATCCAGCGCGTGACCGATCGCCATGTGTTCTATCGGGTCGGTGGGTCGGTTCTGCTGCTGTTCAACGCCGATGAGACCGAGAAACCACCCGGCAACCCCGACCTGCCCGTCCCGCCGCATGGCGCACGCGGACCGGGCCATGTCTGCCTTGTACTCAGCCGCGATGACATCGCCGTAATGCGCAAGCACCTGCTGGACTGGAACGTTCCGCTGGATACCGAGTTCGACTGGCCCAACGGGGCCCGCTCACTTTACGTCCGCGACCCTGCAGGAAATTCGATTGAATTCGCCGAGGCGTATCTGTGGGGCTAAGACCCCACGACGAAGCTCAGAGGCTCAGCTTGTCGCGCATGAACGCCAAAGCAACGCTCAGACCATCCGGAGCAATGCCATGGCCCGTGCCCTTCATGACATGGGCATAGACCTCTTTGAACCCGGCACTCTGCAAGGCTTCGGCTGCTTCGGGCAGCGATTGCGGCGGCACAACATCGTCGGCGTCGCCGTGCACCAATAGCACCGGCATCCGGCTGACCACCTCATCCGGCAGCAAATCCGGCTCCAGCAGTCGTCCTGAGAAGGCGACGATCCCGGCCACCGGGTCTTCACGGCGAGGGGCGACATGCAGGCTCATCATGGTGCCTTGGCTGAAGCCAAACAGAACGACCTGCTCGGGCAGAACATCCTCATCCACCATCAGCGCATCCAGAAAGGCGTTGAAATCCTCAACCGCCATTTCCATCCCGCGCCGGGCCTCTTCCTCGGACGAGCCATCGATCCACGGGATCGGGAACCACTGAAAACCGTTGGGCATGCCGGCAATCTGCTCGGGCGCATCGGGGGCCACGAACAGCGTATCCGGCAGGTGTTCCCCCAGCGGATCAGCCAGACCCAGCAGGTCGGCACCGTTCGCACCATAGCCATGCACAAACACCACGACCGAGCGTGTATCCCCCGAAACCGGCTCTTTCCTCAGCGCATTCAAAACCCGTGTCATCTGATCCCTTCTCTGTCTTTGGCGACCCGGTAATAGGCCCACAACACCCGCGCCGCAACGGATCGCCACGGCGACCATGCTTCGGCCATCTGGCGTAATTCTTTGTCGGTTGGTCTTTTCGGCAAGTCATAAAGGATGCGCGCCGCCTCTTGCAGCGCCAGATCGCCCGGCGCAATCACATCGGCGCGACCCAGCGAGAACATCGCATAAATCTCGGCGGTCCAGACACCGATGCCCGGCACCTCGGTCAGGATCGCCACCACCTGATCATCCGGTGCATCGCGCAGCGCCTTGTAATCGATCCGCGCCTCGGCCAGCGCACGGGCATAGCGGATTTTCTGACGGCTGAGCCCAACCGCGCGCAAATCGTCATCCGTCGCCCACATGATCTTGCGCGGGCCGGTCAGTTTGGCATCCCGCAACCGCTTCCAGATCGCATTGGCCGACGCCACACTGACCTGCTGGCTGACGATCGCGCTGAGAAGCTGGGCAAACCCATCCGGCTTGCGCCGAAGCGGCAGCGGCCCGGTCTGGTCCATCGCATAAGCCATCCGCGGGCAGGCCCCGGCCAGCCACTCGGCCCCTTCGGTCACGCAGTCCGATGTTTCGATGATGCGTCCAACGGACATACGCTCTCCGATAAGTGATCCTTGTCCGCACGTTAGGCGGATGTGCCGCATATGCAACCCGCTTGTGCCACATCGCAATCGCCGATAACCATTTGCCCATGACGATGACCGCAGCCACCCCGGACGACAGCCAGGCCAAGCGCAACGTCGCCGTACTTGTGGCGGCGCAGGCCGTGCTGGGCGCGCAGATGCCGATGATGTTCATCGTCGGCGGGCTGGCCGGGCAATCGCTGGCCAGCAACGCCTGTCTAGCCACATTGCCGATCTCGCTGATCGTTCTGGGCTCGATGATGGCGGCGACGCCGATCTCGGCCATCATGCAGCGCTGGGGGAGGCGCGCGGGGTTTCTTGTCGGCTCAACCGCGGGTGCTGCGGGTGGGGTAATCGGCGCTTATGGCCTGTATCTGGGTTCGTTCCCGTTGTTCCTTGTCGGCAGCTTCCTGACCGGCATCTACATGAGCGCGCATGGATTCTATCGCTTTGCCGCTGCCGACACCGCATCTGACGCATTTCGGCCCAAAGCCATATCCTACGTCATGGCTGGAGGGCTGGCGGCAGCGATCATTGGCCCGCAGATCGTCAAGCTGACCTCGCAGGCCTATGTGATTCCGTTTCTGGGCACTTATCTGGCCGTCATCGCGATCAACGTGTTCGGCTCGGCGCTGTTCTTCTTTCTCGACATCCCGACCCCGCCTAAGCCCACAAAGGAAGACCCCAAAGGTCGCACCCGGCTCGAGCTGCTGAAAACACCGCGCATCGCGGTGGCGATCATCTGCGCGATGGTTTCATACGCGTTAATGAACCTTGTGATGACATCGACGCCGCTGGCCGTTGTCGGCTGCGGTTACACCGAGGGCGATGCGGCAGACATCGTCACTAGTCACGTGCTGGCCATGTATATTCCCAGCTTCTTCACCGGCCATCTGATCGCGCGGTTCGGGGTCGAAAAGATCGTGGCCCTTGGGCTGGCCATCCTTGGCGGGGCTGGCATCGTGGCCCTGCAAGGCGTCGATCTGGGCAACTTTTTCGTCGCCCTCATCCTGCTGGGGATCGGTTGGAACTTTGGCTTCATCGGAGCCACCAGCATGCTGGCGGACTCGCACGAAGTGCATGAGCGTGGACGGATGCAGGGCCTGAACGACCTGCTGGTCTTTGGCGGAGTCACCTTTGCCTCGCTGGCGTCGGGCGGCCTGATGAACTGCTCGGGCGGTTCGGCGGTCGAGGGCTGGACGGCGGTGAACCTCGCCATGATCCCGCTGCTGACGCTGGCAGGTGGCGCGCTGTTGTGGCTGGTGCTCAGGCCTTCGGACCCTCAGACCGCCTGATCCTACCAGCGCCCCGTTGCCGCTGTTTTCATCAGCGAAAACCGGCGGCGGATTTCACCCTGCGCCAAGGCGCCTGCGGCCACGCGTTCGGGCCGAGCCAAGGCGGCCCGCAACACCCATTCGGTCTGCCACCCGGCATAGAGCGCAGGCCGCGCTTGCGCAGTAACGTCATTGCGCGCCGCCCGCGCGCGCGCCAGCCGGTCCAACGCCTTTTGCGCCAGCGCCCGAACCCCATCCTGCGTCCCATCGAGCAGAGGAATCCTGCCCCGCGCCTCAAGTGCGGGGATGGCCCGGAACCAGTTTGCGATCCCGGTCGCATAGCCAAAGTCACGCAGAACAGCCTCGTCCGCGGACCCCAAAGCCTGCGCAGACACCACCATCGGCGTTCCGGCGCTATGGTTGATATACGCGTCGAAATGCGCCTCGTCCTCAAACGGATCGCGGTAGATATCCCAACGCCTTACGGCCACATATTCATCCAACTGCGCCGCCAGATGCGGCGAGATCACGCGGGACAAAGGCGTCACAACCTCGTGCCGCCGGACGGTTGGTCCTTCGGCAATCTCCTGCAGCGCATCGCGCCACCACTGCAGGCGCATCTCGGCGATCATGCTTTCCTGTGTCACCCACGGCGCGCGCGCCACCTCGACGTTCAGCGCATAGATCGGAAACAGAACCGTCCGCGCCGCAACCGGCGCAGCCATCGCCGCCATGAAACGATCCGGATCGGCCTTGTGCACCAGTGCGGCGCAGGCCTTTATGTCGTCGTCGAATTCCACGTTATTCGGCAGCGGCGGAGCGCGGCGCGCAATCGCTCACCAGTTTCCACTGGATCGCGTCCAGCAGAGCCTCGAATGACGCGTCGATTATGTTCGCACTGACACCGACGGTGGACCAGCGCCGCCCCTGCCCGTCTTCGCTGTCGATGATCACGCGGGTCACCGCCTCGGTCCCGCCTTGGGTGATGCGCACCTTGAAGTCGACCAACCGCATATCCGCCAGTATCTGCGAATACTGCCCCAGATCCTTAGCCAAGGCCTTGGCCAAAGCGTTCACCGGACCCCGATCACTGCCATCTTCATCCAGCGATTCACTGACCGACAGCTTCTTCTCACCGTCCACTTTCACAACGACAACCGCCTCAGACAGGCTGACCATCTTGTTGTATTTGTTCTTCCGGCGCTCAACGGTCACCTTATAGCGCTTGACCTCGAAGAACTCTGGCAGCTGCCCCAACTCATCCCGCGCCAGCAGCTCAAAACTGGCCTGCGCGGTGTCATAGGAATAACCCTCAGCCTCGCGCGATTTGATCCGTTCAAGGATACGCCCCAACGCGGGATCGCCCGCATCGACGGTCAGCCCCGCATCGGTCAGACGCTTGCGCAGGTTCGACTGCCCGGCCTGGTTCGACATCGGGATGATGCGCGCATTGCCGACGCTTGCCGGGTCTATATGCTCATAGGTCGACGGATCCTTGAGGATCGCACTGGCGTGCAGCCCCGCCTTATGCGCAAAGGCCGAGGCACCAACATAGGCGCTCTGTTTGCTGGGCACACGGTTCAAGATATCATCCAGCATCCGGCTGATCCGCGTCAACCCCGCCAGCGCCTTGGGCTTCACCCCGATCTCATAGCGCGAGGCGTAGGGCTCTTTCAGCATCAGCGTCGGGATCAAAGCGGTCAGATTGGCGTTACCACAGCGCTCACCCAACCCGTTCAGCGTGCCCTGCACCTGCCGCGCGCCAGCATCGACGGCGGCCAGAGAACACGCCACCGCATTCTCGGTGTCGTTATGTGTATGAATGCCCAGCCGATCCCCGGGCAGACCAGCGGCGATCACCTCGGACACGATGCGCCCGACCTCGGCAGGCAAGGCCCCGCCATTGGTGTCGCACAAAACGACCCAGCGCGCGCCAGCGTCCAGCGCGGCCCGGCAGACCTCCACCGCGTATTCGGGATTGTCCTTGTAGCCGTCAAAGAAGTGCTCGGCATCGAACAAAGCCTCGCGCCCCTGCGCCACGATATGCGCGACCGAGGCCCGCACGTTTTCGGTGTTCTCCTCCAGCGCGATGCCAAGCGCGTCCGTCACATGGTAGTCATGCGATTTCCCCACCAGACAGACCGCAGGCGTCCCGGCATTCATCACAGCGGCCAGCACATCATCATTCTCAGCCGACCGCCCCGCGCGCTTGGTCATCCCGAACGCGGTCAAACAGGCCGCCGTCTTGGGCGCCGCCTCAAAGAATGCGCTATCCGTCGGGTTCGCACCCGGCCAGCCGCCTTCGATGTAGTCTACGCCCAACGCATCCAGAGCCTGCGCGATCTGCACCTTCTCGGCGGTCGAAAACTGCACGCCTTGCGTTTGCTGCCCGTCCCGCAAGGTGGTGTCGTAAAGGTAAAGACGCTCTTTGCTCATCCGACCCCCTCCAGCTTGGCGGGATCGAAACCGGCACCGGGCACCAGTTCCACGCCCTCCTTGCTCATCCGAACCTCAAGCCCGGCGGCGACATACGCGGCCTTCAGGCGATCCACTTCCGAGAAATCCTTGGACTGCATCGCAGCCGCCCGCGCCTCGGCCAGCCTTTCGGCGTGTGAGGACAGATCGAGCGAGCCCGTCTCTGCCCACTCGCCCATCTCATCGTTCAATAACCCGACGACCTGCGCGCTCGCCAACAAAGATGCTGCATCGCCCTCTGCCGCCAAACGGTGCAGCTCTGCGATGGCACCTGCGGTATTCAGGTCATCACCAAGCGCCGCGATGACCGCGGGGGCCGCGGTGGCGGCGGGCTCGATGCCCGCTGTCAGCGCCCGCCACTTGCGCAACGTCGCCTCGGCCTCGCGCGCCTTCTTCTCGGTCCAGTCCATCGGCTTGCGATAATGGGTCTGCAGGAAGACAAAGCGGATCACCTCACCGGGCACGCCCTGTTCCAACAGATCATGGACGGTGAAAAAATTGCCCAGCGATTTAGACATCTTCTTACCTTCGACCTGCAGCATCTCATTGTGCATCCAGACGCGCGCGAATTCTCCATGCGGATGTGCGCACTTGCTCTGAGCAATCTCGTTCTCATGATGCGGGAACATCAGATCATTCCCGCCGCCATGAATGTCAAAGCTCTCGCCCAACAGCTCATAGCTCATGGCCGAGCATTCAATATGCCAGCCCGGACGCCCCCGGCCCCACGGACTGTCCCAGCCGGGCAATTCATCAGTCGACGGCTTCCACAGCACAAAATCCATCGGGTTCTTCTTGTAGGGCGCGACCTCAACCCGCGCGCCTGCGATCATGTCATCGACCGAGCGACCCGACAGCGCGCCGTAATCGTCCTTCCAGCTATCCACGGCAAACAACACATGCCCCTGGGCGGCATAAGCATGCCCCTTGGCAATCAGGTCCTCGATCATCGCAATCATCTGCGCGATGTACTGCGTGGCACGCGGCATCTCATCGGGCTCCATCGCGCCCAGAGCGCCCATATCATGCAGATACCAGCCAATGGTCTCGTCCGAACGCTCCTGCACCAACTGCTCCAATGACCCCTCGGCCCCGGCCTTCTTGCGCGCCAGAGCGGTCGCGTTGATCTTGTCATCCACATCGGTGAAATTGCGCACATAGGTCACATGATCGGCACCATAAACATAACGCAACAACCGGTAGAGCACGTCAAACACCACAACAGGACGCGCATTTCCCAGATGGGCGCGGTCATAGACCGTCGGGCCACAGACATACATCCGCACATTGCTGGGATCGATCGGCGCGAAATCCTCTTTCGCCCGTGTCCTCGTGTTGTGCAGTTTGATCATCGTCATCGGGTCGTGCTCCTGAAACAGCATATACGTCACGCGTTGGCGCGGGCTTAGCAACTTGTCTCAGGGATGAAAACGAAAGAAACCGGCCCGCTTGAGAAATCAGCAGGGAATGCAGCAGATAATGATGCAGGTTTTCCGGTTCATGCGCCCTGCCTAGCATGGGTTCGCTGCTCCGCCAAGTCCTGAGTTCGCCCCGGGTGCCTTCGCGAAGCCGATTGACAAAACCTTGGCGCTCTGCCCCATTTCGCCCAAAGGGGGCGCGCGCCATGAAACTATCGCATCGCATCACGCATCTGACCGGCGGCGGCTCGGACGGGTGGGACGTATTCTACCGCGCCCGCCAGATGATCGCCGAAGGTCACGCCGTCACCGAGCTGACCATCGGCGAGCATGATATCGGCACCGACCCCTCGATTCTGGCGGCGATGGATGCTTCGGCACGCGAAGGCCATACCGGCTATGCCATGGTACCCGGCACTGATCTGCTGCGCGATACGGTCGCCGCACGAGTCCAGCTGCGCACCGGTGTACGAACAACCCGAGACAATGTGTTGATCACGCCGGGCGGTCAGGCGGCGCTGTTTGCTGCGCATACCGCGCTGTGCGATCCCGGTGATGTGGGCCTCTATCTCGACCCCTATTATGCCACCTATCCCGGCACCATCCGCGGGGCTGGAGCCATTGCCCGCCCCATCGCGACCCGTGCCGAAGACGCCTTCCAGCCCCGCGCCAAGGATATCGACGCCGCCGCCGATGGCGCTGTTTCTCTGCTAATAAACACCCCGAACAACCCGACCGGCGTGGTTTATGCCCCTGAAACGCTCTCGGCCATCGCCGAACTGTGCCACCGCCGAGACCTGTGGCTGATCTCGGACGAGGTCTATGACACGCAGGTCTGGGACGGCAGCCATCTGTCCCCTCGCGTCCTGCCCGGCATGGCCGAGCGCACGCTGGTCGTTGGGTCAATGTCGAAATCCCACGCCATGACCGGATCGCGCTGCGGCTGGATTGTCGCCTCGGAAGAGGTCATCGCGCATCTGATCAACCTCGCCACCCACACCACGTACGGCGTACCGGGCTTTATTCAGGACGCCGCCAGCTATGCCCTGAACGCCGGACAGGAACTGGAGAGCCGCATATCCGAGCCCTTCCGCCGCCGCCGCGCGCTGGCGCTGGACGTGCTGGCCACCCAGCAGGCCGTTGGCCTGATCCCGGCGCAGGGGGCAATGTACCTGATGTTGGATGTCCGCGCGACGGGCCTGAGCGGCGAAGGCTTCGCCAACGCCCTGCTCGACACTCATTCGATCGCTGTCATGCCCGGCGAAAGCTTCGGCACCGCCGCCGCAGGCCATATTCGGGTCGCCATGACCATCGATGATGAGAAGTTCGTCGCCTCGCTAAAGCTGCTCTGTGCGTTTGCCGCGCAATTGGCAGCCGAGGCTCAAGCCGCCACGGCCTGACCTACAGATCAGAAACGGAAGGTCGTGCGCAGGTTAAAGACATTGGCATCAAGCCCCCTGCCAGCCGTTGGCACATCGTCGAAATTCTGCCGCAACGCCTCACCGCTGATGACGAATCGGTCGCCCAGCGGATAAGCAACGCCGATCCCGTAAACCGCAGCCGTGTCGCTGTCGCCCGAGGTGCTGGCACGCGCCGTACCGACCACGACATACCCCAGCGCCGAACCGAAATCATAGCCTCCGCGCAGTTTCAGGCGAGACATGCTGTCAAGGCTTCCCTCTGACTGGCCGAGATCGAGGTTCAGGCGGTTGTACTCAAGCTCACCACCCAGGACGAAATTGCCGAAATCGTAATCATAACCGATATGCGGACCAAAAGCGGCATCACTGCCGCCTACCCCACCTGACCCGTCAACATCCGCGTAGCCGAAACTGAAGCCGACATAGGCCCCTGTCCAGTCTTCTGCCAACACAGGGCCAGCCCCCGTAAACAGGGCTGCAAAAACGAGGGCCTTGATAAATTTCATTCAGACCTCCGAACAAAAGATGCCGGTCTGGGCGGATTGCGGGGCCGCACACTTGTATCGGTGCGGCAATGAATAGGGCTTAAACTCTCAAGCATAGGTTAATTAACTATGTACAGAATAACAGATTTCTATCGAAACAGGAAAAAACAATTTCTCACGCGCATTTGTACGCCGTCGATGTTTCGTCATCGGAAATTATCCACAGCCAAGTCGCAAATAGGACAGATTATGTCGCCAAGCACCGCAACACTTGAAAAACCCAACTGAGGCCGTGAATGCAAAGCGACGTCTGGAAAATTCGTCTGATCAGCCGCACGATCGGTGCGGACCGGGGGCGTGCTGCGCGTGGCAGGCCAAACCTCTGCTAGGTTTATCCGCAGTCACGTTACCCACCTCAGAGCCGGACTTAAGTTCATGAACGATCAAACCCCCACTCCTTCTCGCAGCGGCGGGCGCGCCGCGCGTCGTGCAGCCCGCGCAGCGGCCCTGCCGGAACACTTGCGCCCCATTCGTCCAGGAATGGAGGGCGGTGTCCTCAATGTCCTGACCCCAAACCAGATCGAGCGCATTCACGAAGCTGCCCTTACAGCCCTTGAGACCATCGGCCTGGCCGACGCACCACAAAGCGGTATCGACTATCTGGTCGCCGCCGGATGTACCCTGGGCGATGATGGTCGCATTCGCTTTCCCCGCGCGCTGGTCGAGGACACCATCGCAAAAGCCAACCGCGCTGTTACGTTGTACAGCCGGGATGGCAAGACCGATCTGGAACTGTCGGGTACCAAGGTTCACTATGGCACCGCCGGGGCCGCCGTCAGCATGGTCGATGTCCACGGGCAGGACTATCGCGATTCAACCGTTCAGGACCTGCACGATGCTGCGCGCATCTGCGAACAGCTTGAAAACATTCACTTTGTCCAACGTCCAATGGTCTGCCGCGATATCACCGATAACCTCGAGATGGACCTGAACACGATCTACGCCGCCTGTTCGGGGACATTCAAACATATCGGCACATCCTTTACCGAGCCCAGTCATGTCGCGCCCGCCGTCGAGATGCTCCACATGATCGCCGGTGGCGAAGACAAGTATCGTGCGCGGCCTTTTGTGTCGAACTCGAACTGTTTTGTTGTGCCTCCGATGAAATTCGCGACCGAAAGCTGCGAGGTGATGGAGCAATGCATCAAAGCAGGCATGCCCGTCCTGCTCCTGTCCGCTGGCATGGCCGGGGCCACGGCACCATCGACCATCGCCGGCGCGATCACGCAAGCCACCGCAGAATGTCTGGCCGGGCTGGTTTACGTAAACGCCGTAAGCCCCGGAGCGCCCGCGATTTTCGGCACCTGGCCTTTTGGTCTGGATCTGCGCACAGGTGCGATGTCCATCGGCTCGGGCGAACAGGCTCTGCTGACCGCAGGTTGCGCACAGATGCACCGTTTCTATGACCTGCCCGGCGGTGCGGCCGCCGGAGCCTCAGATTCGAAGCTGCCCGATATGCAGGCCGGTTGGGAGCAGATGTGCTCAAACGTCATGGCAGGACTGTCGGGGCTGAACATGGTCTATGAGGCGGCAGGAATGCATGCCTCCTTATTGGGATTTTGCCATGAAAGCCTGATATTGGGTGACGATCTGATTGGTCAGGCACAGCGCTGTGTGCGCGGGATCGAGGTCAGCGACGAGACGCTTGCGCTGGATCAGATGGCCGAGGTCTGCATGGGTGGGCCCGGGCATTATCTGGGCACCGATGCAACGCTCAGCAGGATGCAGGCGGATTATGTCTATCCGACCTTCGGGGATCGGACCTCGCCCAAGGAATGGGTTGAATTAGGTAAGCCGGACCTGATCGAGAAGGCCATCGCCAGAAAAGAGGAAATTCTCGCAACGCCGTCCAGCGCGCGCTTTGATCCGCTTCTGGATGCCGAACTGCGCGATAAATTCAACATTCACCTTCCCACCTAACCTATTGAAAAGTGGCCCAAGAAAGGCTTGAGCCACTTCCTGTCCATTGCGACTACCCGTTGCTGGGGGGCAGCAAACCGGCTTCTTGCGCAATGGCAATCTCATCTGCATCCAGCGTGCCGTCTCCATTTGCGTCCATGACAGAGAAGGTGTCTGCGTCAATTTCGGGAAGAACGACTTGCACCTCTTCGATGGTCAAGACACCATCGCCATTTGCATCCGCGCTGGATTGCGCCAGCGCCATTGTGGGCGCGCCAAGCGCAACTACGGACAGGGTCACCAGTGTTAACGGTTTCATGATATTGCCTCCTAAGTGAGTTGTTTTGCGTATTTCGTCCGGACAGGGGCAACAGACACCCATCGCGCATCAACTGTCACCCGCATGGCGAGAATACCGGGCAGACGCGCCAATCTTTGCGTGTCTGCCTGAGTCTCATCCGCGAAGGCCCGCCGGGTAAAATGTCGCTCATCCGTTTCGGCAGGTATTGCCCGGCGGGATCAGGCCGCTCAGGCGGGGCTCTGCCTAGATTGCCGGGTAAAAGGTCGAAAAAGAAAGGGGGCCGAAGCCCCCTGTCAGTTTCGCCTTCCAGGCTCAATTCGTTGACCGCCCGGTGTTTTTTTGCCTGCGGCCTGGACTGCGCATGGAACGAGCGCACCCGTTCCGTGAGAGAGTGGGAGGGAGCAAATATTCCGCCCCACCCTGTTCCCGGCCAACACGGGCATGTCGGCCGAGTGAAACAAGGCATCGATGGTAAGTCTCAGCGCCTTGCTTCGTATTCGTCGGGGTCGGTACCTGTGGCAGCTATCCGACCCCTGCACCCCGGGTTGCCGGGGCGCTAAACTCAGCTACACCCGCTTGTCGCGCCGCAGGTGTTGCACTTCATGCAGGTGCCGTTGCGCACCAGCGTGTAGTTTCCGCATTCGCCGCAGGGATCGCCCTCGTATCCTTGCATTTTGGCTTTGGTCCGTGCGTCCATACCGGTTGCAACCGCCGTTTCAGCAGGTGCCTCAAAGGTGGCTGCGGTTTCGGCCATGCCGGTTACATCGGTCTGACCGCCGTTGAAGACCATCAGGTCTTGCGGCAGGCGCTTGCGCAGATACCCGGTCGAGCTGATTTGTTTCAGCACTTCCAAAGACTTGGTTGCCGCGCTTTCGCTGATTTCCGAGACGTTAGACAGACCATCCTCTTCGCCCCGACCCAGATCGTCAAAGGTTGCGCCTTCGGGTTTCACATGGGCCAGGTCGGTGCGATCCAGATAGGACACAGCCAGTTCGCGGAAGATGTAATCAAGGATCGAGGTTGCGTTCTTGATCGAGTCGTTGCCCTGCACCATCCCAGCCGGTTCAAACTTGGTGAAGGTGAAGGCGTCGACAAACTCTTCCAGCGGCACGCCATATTGCAGACCAACCGACACGGCGATGGCAAAGTTGTTCATCATCGCGCGGAAGCCAGCGCCTTCCTTGTGCATGTCGATGAAAATCTCGCCCAGCTTGCCGTCTTCGAACTCACCGGTCCGCAAGTAAACCTTGTGGCCACCGACGATCGCCTTCTGGGTATAGCCCTTGCGGCGATGGGGTAGTTTCTCGCGATGGCTGCGGATCATTTCCTTGACCACAACCTTCTCGATCACCTTTTCGGCCAGAACGACGGCTTTTTCCTGCGTCGAGCCGCTTTCCAGAACTTCCGCCGCCTCATCATCATCCTCGACCAGCGCCGCCGCCAGTGGCTGGGACAGTTTCGAGCCGTCACGATAGAGTGCGTTCGCCTTCACGCCCAACGACCACGACAGTTCATAAGCCTTCTGGCAATCCTCGATGGTCGCGTCATTTGGCATGTTGATCGTCTTCGAGATCGCACCAGAGATGAAACTCTGCGCAGCGGCCATCATGGTGATGTGGCTATCAACCCCAAGGAAACGCTTGCCTTTCTTGCCGCACGGGTTGGCGCAGTCGAAGATGGAATAGTGCTCTTCCTTCAGATGCGGCGCACCTTCCAGCGTCATGGTTCCGCAGACATGGTCGTTGGCCGCGTCGATATCCGCTTTGGTAAAGCCCAGATGGCGCAGAAGGTCGAAGGTCGGATCGTTCAGCTTGGTCGCCGGGATGCCCAGTACGCCGGTGCAGAAATCCTCGCCCAGAGTCCACTGGTTGAAAACGAACCGGATATCAAAGGCGCTTTCCAGCGCCGCGTCCACCTTGGCCAGTTCGTTCGGGCCAAAGCCGTGACCGGTCAGCGAGGTGTGGTTGATCCCCGGTGCATTGCCGATGGTGCCGTGGCCGACCGCGTAGCTGACGATCTCTTCGATCTGAGCCGAAGAATAGCCCAGCTTCTCCAGCGCCGACGGCACCGAGCGGTTGATGATCTTGAAGTAACCGCCACCCGCGAGCTTCTTGAACTTGACCAGAGCAAAGTCCGGCTCGATCCCCGTGGTGTCGCAATCCATCACCAGACCAATGGTGCCGGTCGGCGCAATCACAGTGGCCTGAGCGTTGCGGTAGCCGTTCTTCTCGCCGAGGCTCAGAGCCTCATCCCAAGCCGACATGGCCAGATCGACCAAACGCTTGTCCGGGCAGTTGCCGTGGTCCAGAGGAACCGGCTTCACAGCCAGTTTCTCATACCCCTCGGTCACGCCCTGCGACGCGCGGCGGTGATTGCGGATAACGCGCAGCATGTGGTCGGCGTTGCGCTCGTACCCCTTGAACGGCCCCAACTCACCTGCAATTTCAGCCGAGGTCGCATAGGCCACACCGGTCATGATCGCAGTCAGCGCGCCACAGATCGCCCGGCCCTCATCCGAGTCATAGCTGTAGCCCATGTTCATCAGCAGGCCGCCGATATTTGCGTAGCCCAGACCCAAAGTGCGGAAGTCGTAAGACAGCTGCGCGATTTCCTTGGACGGGAACTGCGCCATCGTCACCGAGATTTCCAGCGTCAGGGTCCACAGACGCGAGGCATGCATGTAGTCCGCCGCTTGGAACTCGCCATCCTTGAGGAAGGTCAGCAGGTTCATCGACGCCAGGTTACAGGCCGTATCGTCCAGGAACATATATTCCGAGCACGGGTTCGAGCCGCGAATCTCACCGTCTTCGGGGCATGTGTGCCATTCGTTTACGGTATCATGGAACTGGATACCCGGATCGGCGCAGGCCCATGCCGCATGGCCGACTTTCTCCCACAGATCGCGGGCCTTGACGGTCTTGGCGACCTTGCCGTCGGTGCGGTTGATCAGCTCCCAATCGGCGTCTTTCTCAACAGCGGTCAGAAACGCGTTGGTCACACGGATCGAGTTGTTCGAGTTCTGACCCGAAACCGAGCTGTAGGCTTCCGAATCCCAGTCCGTATCGTAGGTCGGGAATTCGATGCTGTCGTGACCCTGTTTGGCATAGTCCAGCACGCGTTTGATGTAAGTCTCGGGGATCGCGACCTTTTTGGCCTCGCGCACCGCTTTTTTCAGCGCGTCGTTCTTGTTGGGATCGTACGCGTCATCCGCAGAGCCGTCCCAAGAGCGAATGGCCTCGAAAATGCCGTTCAGCATCTTCTCGTGCATCTTCGACCCGGCAACGATCGAGGCTACCTTCTGCTCTTCAAGCACCTTCCATTCGATGAATTGCTCGATATCGGGGTGATCGGCGTCCACGATCACCATCTTTGCTGCTCGACGGGTTGTCCCGCCTGATTTGATCGCGCCAGCGGCGCGATCGCCGATCTTGAGAAAGCCCATCAGGCCCGAGGATTTTCCGCCACCCGACAGCGCCTCGCCTTCTGCGCGCAGATGGCTGAAGTTCGTACCAGTGCCCGAGCCGTATTTGAACAGGCGCGCCTCTCGCACCCATAGATCCATAATGCCGCCTTCGTTCACCAGATCATCGTCGACGGACTGGATGAAGCAGGCGTGCGGCTGCGGGTGCTCGTATGCGGATTTCGATTTGGTCAGCTTGCCGGTTTTGTAGTCGACATAGTGATGCCCCTGCGCCGGGCCGTCGATCCCGTAAGCCCAGTGCAGACCGGTGTTGAACCATTGCGGCGAGTTCGGTGCGGCGCGCTGGGTTGCCAGCATATAGCGCATTTCGTCGAAGTAAGCGCGCGCGTCATCCTCGGTCGAGAAATAGCCGCCCTTCCAGCCCCAATAGGCCCACGCACCGGCCAGACGGTCGAACACCTGCTTGGACGAGGTTTCTCCATCGAATTCTGCGCCATCAGCAGGAACCGAGCGCCACAGGAATTCGGGCACGTCCTTCTCTTTGACCTTTTTCAGCTTGGACGGAACACCGGCCTTGCGGAAGTATTTCTGCGCGATGACATCGCTGGCCACCTGGCTCCACTTCGCGGGCACCTCGATCTCGTCAAGGCGGAATACGATAGTGCCGTCCGGGTTACGGATTTCAGACGTGGCCGACACAAAATCCAGATCGGCATAAGCATCCTGCCCCGGTTTGGTGAATTTTCTTTCAATCTTCATGTCCGCTGCCCCAGCTTCAGGTTGTCCAAAATTCTCAACGCCGGCACCAAATCTTGTGTTGCGGGGTGCCGCCCGCGCGACCGACCAGAAAGGACGCAAACGACCGCGCGCTGCCCATAACAGCGCAAAACCACGTTGCGGTTGCACATTCTATTGGTTTGCTGTCCGTCCCTTGCCCGGAACCCTTTTCTGGCCATTGCCTACCAGATTTAGTGGCTCCGCTATCGGCCTATACAATCTGACGTATTGACCCATAGTTGGTCAACGGGCTTTTTCGCTCATTTTTGAAATCTTTTGGGTTGACCCGATACGCGGTATCGGCAGGAACCCGCCTGCAAATGATTCCCGCACACGCAGGTTGCGACGATCCATCAAAGCAACCGCACGAGTCGCAAATTGATTTCTCGTTCCGCCCATAGCAGTTACAAGAGAATGGTCATGCAGATGCCGGTTAAGCAAGATCGCAGAGAATCATCGTCTGCGGCACGGCGCGCATGGCATAAAGGCGGTGTTGCGTTTTTCGTACAGGATTCGTTTCCACCATGCGCCCGCTCTTAATATTGTCCCTGATGGCCTTGATCGTGTCTTGTACATCACAAGCAACACCAACCGCATCACGCAGCGCGCAATTCCCGGATTACCCCACAAACCTGTTCACTACCTTCAGGGCCGATTGCTCGGGGCCAGGTGACAGGTATCAAAAAATTGGCTCGGACAGATTCGAGTGTCGCGAAACACTGCCCCCGCAAGCCACGGCCTTTCTGATTCTGCGGCACCACGGGTATCCACAAAACCTGCCTCAAATCGTGACCCGCCTGAGTTCGACAAAAAACCAGCAAGGGTATCGGGTGGACGCTGAACTGTTTTTTCTGGTTCCGCAGAAAAGTGGCAAGACCCTGAAGATACCGGTTGAAAGCGGGGATCTGGATCGGCAATTCTCGCGCCTTTACACAAACTTCGGCGGAACGCCTGTGTGAAAGGAGTGGTCGGGGCGGCAGGATTCGAACCTACGACCCCCTGTACCCAAAACAGGTGCGCTACCAGACTGCGCCACGCCCCGGACCGTGCGCCTTCCTAAACGTGGCGATCTGATTTGAAAAGCCCTAACAGGGCCAAATTGCCGGCCCCTGCGAAAAAACTTCGTGCCGCATCTGAGTGCCGGGGCGAATAGAATAGCGCGCAGCGAGCCCGGCGTTGATTTCCAGAACTGCAAAAACCGAATCGCCACCGTCAATTGGCGTCAGATCGCCCGGAACGGCACCCTCGTGCACATGAGAGACGACCCCGGTCTGATCAATGAAAATCATATCCAGTGGGATCAGCGTATTCTTCATCCAGAAGGCAACCGGCTGCGGCCGATCATACACAAACAGCATCCCCGAACGGTCCGGCATGCTTTCGCGAAACATCAAGCCGCGCGACTTTTCCTGCGCAGTGATGGCCAATTCAATATCAAACCTGACCTGCGCTATATCATTTCGCAGCTCGACCCGGTCCACACGACACTCGGCCCGCGCGATCCCGCCAAGAAAGCAGGTAAGGATCACCAAAGCTAAACCGAATTTTTTCATGATTTGGGTCAACTGTTCAGCGCAGCTTCCCACGCCAGCACCTGCGCGGCCATGCGACCCCGTTTGCCGTCGATCACGCGCATGGCCAGGGCTTCGCCTGGCTGCAGATCCGCAAGCCCCGAACGGCGCAGCACCTCGATGTGCAGAAACACATCTTCGCTGCTGCCAAACACATTGGCAAAACCAAAGCCCTTGCCCTTGTCGAACCATTTGACACGCGCGGCTTCAAGCGGAGCGTTTCCGATCACGTTCGGGTCAAGCTCGGCAAAATCGGCGAGCATCATCGCCTCGGCCCGAACGGGCGGGTCCACGCTAATGACTTCGACCGCCTGAACGCCGCGGTCTGTCTTGTGCGTCATGATCTCGATCCCGGCCCCATCAGCGACCGAGCTTTGACCAAAATTGCGCAGGACATTGACGTGAAGCAGAATATCCGGCCCGCCAGCGTCAGACACGACAAATCCGTACCCCTTTGCGGGGTCGAACCATTTTACGTGTCCACGAACGCGGTACATGCTGTTCAGATCTTCTGGCACTGTTTTTCCATCACGAAGATTACCAAGGCGTTAAGAGCCTGTTGTTTATGGGATTGGCGCGCAAATTCAAGTTGAAAAAATCCTTTATTTACTGACCGTTGCATTTCACGACACGTGAACGTCATGGATTTAACCTCTGCACTTGCCAGTCGGATCCGGTGCCATCGCGCCGCCAGCGGAACCGGTCATGCAACCGAAACGCCCCATCGGCCCAGAATTCTATCTCAACCGGTGTCAGTCGATAACCACCCCAGAACTTAGGGCGCGGCGGATTTGTTCCCAGTTTGGCGGTCAGCTTTGCCACCTCGGCCATCAGCGCGGCCCGGCTTTCAAGCGGTTGCGATTGATGCGATGCCCAAGCCCCCAAACGACTTTTGAGAGACCGCGACGCATAATACTCATCCGCCTGAGCGCCTTCTTCGCGCGTTATTGTACCACGAACGCGAATTTGACGCCGCAAAGATTTCCAATGCATCACGAAAGCCGCAGTGCCTGCGCTCTCCAATTCCTCGGCCTTGGCGCTGTGGTAGTTCGTGTAGAAGACGAAGGCACCCTTCTCGATCTCTTTGAGCAACACCATGCGGACATTTGGCAAGCCACTCTGGTCCACGGTTGCCAGCGCAATCGCGTTCGGATCGTTCGGTTCCGTTTGTTCTGCCTCAGCCAGCCACCGCCCCGCTATTTCGAACGGATCGGCGCCCGCGAAGATTCCACTGCGCTCGTTCATTTCCATCCCCTGGAAACAATTGTTCTCGACCCTAAGGCGAGAACCCGCTGCGGGCAAGAGCGCATGGCCTTGATGCAGACCAATCAATGGCATAAACCAACCGAAAGTAACGCGACGACATGCGGAGAACCGAAGATGTCAAATCAGTTGATGGCCGGAAAACGCGGCCTCATCATGGGACTGGCCAATGACAAATCAATCGCATGGGGAATCGCCCGCGCCTTGTCCGACGCCGGGGCCGAACTGGCCTTTTCCTATCAGGGCGATGCCCTGAAGAAACGCGTCGATCCGCTGGCGGCGCAGCTAGGCAGCGAAATCGTCCTGCCCTGTGATGTCAGCGACGAAGCCTCCATCGACGGGCTGTTCACCGCGCTCGAGCAGAAATGGGGCAAGCTGGATTTCGTCGTCCACGCCATCGGCTTCTCCGACAAGAACGAACTGCGCGGCCGCTATGTCGACACCAGCCGCGCCAATTTCAATCTGACCATGGATGTGTCGGTCTATTCCTTCACCGCTGTCATGCAACGGGCCGAGAAGCTGATGACCGAGGGCGGCTCTGCCATCACTCTCACCTACTATGGTGCCGAGCAGGTCATGCCACATTATAATGTGATGGGCGTCGCCAAAGCCGCGCTGGAAGCGTCGGTCAAATACTTGGCCGAGGATCTCGGCAAGGACGGTATCCGCGTCAACGCGATCTCGGCGGGCCCGATCAAGACGCTGGCGGCCAGTGGCATCGGCGACTTCCGCTATATCATGAAGTGGAACGAGTATAACTCGCCCCTGCGCCGGAATGTGACGATCGACGATGTTGGCAACTCGGCACTTTACCTGCTGTCCGACCTCAGCAGCGGCGTAACCGGAGAGAACCTGCACGTGGATTCAGGCTATCACATCGTCGGTATGAAAGCCGTCGACGCACCCGACGTCGAAAAGGGTTAAGCCATGAGTGCCAAGGACCGCCTGCCCCACGAAAAAGGCTTTCACATCAGCTGGGACCAGATCCACCGCGACAGCCGCGCGCTGGCGTGGCGGCTGGACGGGCAAGGCCCCGACGATGGCGCATGGCGCGCTGTGGTGGCCATCACCCGCGGCGGTATGGCGCCCGCGATGATCGTCAGCCGAGAACTCGACATTCGCACCGTCGACACGGTCAGCGTGAAATCCTATCACCATCAGGCACAGGGCGAGGCCGAGGTGCTCAAGGCCCCCAACGCCGACCTGATGGGCGATGGCACCGGCGTCCTGATCATCGACGATCTGGTCGACAGCGGCAAAACGCTGGAACTGGTGCGCGAAATGTACCCCAAGGCCCATTTCGCCACCGTCTACGCCAAGCCCAAAGGCCGTCCGATGGTCGACACCTACATCACCGAGGTCTCTCAGGACACATGGATCTTCTTCCCGTGGGATATGGCATTGCAATATGTCGAACCCTATCGGGGCACCGACTGATCCTTCTTCTGTTCAAAAATACTTCGGAGCGCGAGGCAGAGCCTCGCAAAATGGTCACACCATGACACAGACCCGCACCAGCGCCACCTTCCCCCCTCCGGTGATGGAGGCGCGCCGCTGGCTTGATGGCGTCACCTTCCCCGCAGATCGCCCCCTGATCAATGTCAGCCAGGCCACCCCGGTTGACCCGCCGCCGCTTGCGCTGCGTCAGGCCATGGCAAATTTCGCTGTGTCGCAGGACAGCGCGCATCTCTACGGCCCGGTTCTGGGCAATGACGATCTGCGGTCCGAGCTTGCCGCGCAGATCAGCACCCACTACGTCGCTCAGGTCGCTGCCGATCATGTCGCCATCACCTCGGGCTGTAATCAGGCGTTCTCGGCGGTCATCTCGGCTATCACCGATCAGGGGGACGAGGTCATCTTGCCGACCCCATGGTATTTCAACCATAAAATGTGGCTGGATATGGCCGGGGTCACCGCGATCGATCTGCCCACCGGTGATGACCTGCTGCCCGACCCCGAGCAAGCGCGCGCCCTGATCACCGACAAAACCCGCGCAATCGCTCTGGTCACGCCGAACAATCCCGGCGGCGTGGAATACCCTGCTGAACTGGTGCGCGCCTTCTACGATCTTGCGCAAGAGAACGGGTTGTACCTGCTGGTCGATGAAACCTATCGCGATTTCGACAGCCGCAGCGGCGCACCGCATGCGCTGTTCCAGCAACCGGGCTGGGACGCCACATTTGTGCATCTATATTCGTTCTCGAAAGCTTATCGCCTGACCGGTCACCGCGTCGGCGCGCTCGCGACAAGCCCCGCACTACTTGCCGAGATCGAGAAATTCCTCGATACCGTTGCCATTTGCCCGGGCCAGATCGGACAGTTTGCGGCGCTCTGGGGGATGCAGAACCTGTCGCAATGGGTGGCGAGTGAGCGGGATGAAATCCTCGACCGCCGTGCCGCGATCTCTGACGGCATGCACCGTCTGGAAGATAAAGGCTGGCGGCTGTTGGGGCTGGGCGCATATTTTGCCTACCTTGAGCATCCGTTCGATATTCCCTCGGATGAACTGGCCAAACGACTGGTGCCCGAACTTGGCATTCTCCTGTTGCCCGGGACCATGTTCATGCCCGCGTATGACCCCGCCGGAAATCGGCAGGTTCGCATCGCATTTGCCAATCTCGACCGCAGCGGAATTGCGCAATTGTTCGACCGGCTGCAAGGCCTGTCCATCTAAGCTTGCCCCCCCGCGCCACGCATCGTATTCAGGTCCGCAACCGACAGGGCAGACACGCGTCGACATAAGAAAGAGGGCACCATGGCCGCAGGCATGAAAAACCTATCCAAGACCTTTGTATGGATCCTCATGGGTCTTCTGATGCTGGGCCTTGCCGGGTTCGGCGCCACCAGCCTGACGGGTACGGTGCGCACGGTCGCTCAGGTCGGGGATGAAAGCGTTTCGGTCGACGAATATTTCCGCGAACTGCAACGGGAAATCCGCGCGATCGAGGCGCAGACCCGGCAGCCGATGCAAATATCGCAGGCGCATGACCTGGGTCTGGACCAACTGGCCCTGTCCCGCCTGATCGCCTTGGCCGCATTGGATAACGAAGTCGGGCAACTGGGCATCTCCATCGGCGATGAGAACCTGCAGCGCGAGATCGTGCAGATTCCCGCCTTTCAGGGGGTCGATGGAACGTTCGACCGCGAAGCCTATCGCTTCCAGCTGGATCAGGTGGGCATGTCCGATTCCGAATTCGAATCCGACCTGCGTAAGGAATCCGCCCGTACCATCGTCCAGGGCGCTGTCATGAGCGGCGTCGAGATGCCCCTGACCATGACCGAGGCATTGTCGAACTATGTGCTTTCCCGCCGCAGCTTTACCGTTGCCACCCTTTCGGCTGATGCGCTTGAAACCCCGATTGCGCAGCCAACCGACGCGCAGATTCAGGCCTACTACGACGCCAATGGCGACCGCTTTGTCCTACCCCGCACCAAGCGTTTGACCTATGCCATTCTCTCGCCCGAGATGTTGCTGGACAGTGTCGAGGTGGATGAGGACTCGCTCCGCCGACTGTATGACCAGCGCGCAGCACAATATCTGCAGCCCGAACGCCGTCTGGTTGAACGTCTGACCTATCCCAGCGAAGCTGCTGCGACCGAAGCGCTGGCGCAACTGGAAGTCGGCGGTGCGGATTTCGAACAACTGGTTCGGGATCGCCAACTGGAACTCAGCGATGTTGATCTGGGTGACGTGACCCGCGAAGATCTGGGCGATGCCGCAGATGCTATCTTTGCTGCCGAGATCGACGCTGTTGTTGGCCCCCTGCCGTCCACCTTCGGACCCGCCCTGTTCCGCATCAATGGCTCACTCGCCGCGAATAACGTGACCTTCGAAGAAGCCGAGCCCGAGCTGCGTGAAGAACTGGCAGCAGACCGCGCGCGGCGTCAGATCGAAGCGCAGGCAGAAGACATCAACGATTTGCTCGCCGGTGGCGCGACATTGGAAGAGCTGGCGAACGAGACCGAACTTGAGCTGGGTCAGATCGACTGGACCCAGCAAAGCGACGAAGGTGTCGCCGCCTATGACGGGTTCCGCGAAGCCGCTGTGGCCGTACAAGAAGGCGATTTCCCCGAGGTCGCATTCCTTGAAGACGGCTCGCTGTTTGCGTTGCGACTGGATGAAGTGCTACCCGAGCGTCCCGAACCGATCGACAGTGCCCGCCCGAAGGTCGCTGAGGCGTGGATGCAGGACGAGACCGCGAAGGCGCTGGACGCTCAGGCCAGTGAAATCCTGGCGCAACTTGAAACGGATGGCGATTTCACCGCGACGGGTCTGCCCTTCCGCGTGGAAAACGCGTTGACCCGCACGGCGTTTCTTGAAGACGTACCGGTGGATTTCATGACCCAGATCTTCGAGATGGCCCCCGACGAGCTGCGCGTGATTCCCGGCACCGATAGTGCCCTGATCGTCAGGCTGGACGCAGAACTGCCCCCGGCGGAAACCGACGAACAGCGCCAGATGCAGGACGCTTTGGCCGCGCAGATGAACCAGGCGCTGGCACAGAACATTTTTGATATCTACGTACGTGACGCGCAGACGCGCGCACGTCCCGTATTGGATCAGCAGGCGCTGAATGCCGTGCGGAACAGCCACTAAAAGAGTAGACTGATGGCCCTGACCCCGGATTTTGACGCTTTCGCACGTGCCTATGACGCGGGCGACAATCAGGTCGTCTACACGCGGCTCGCGGCCGATCTGGACACGCCTGTTTCGCTAATGCTCAAGCTGACCGGCGCGCAGAAAGACGCGTTCATGCTTGAATCGGTGACCGGGGGCGAAGTACGCGGGCGCTACTCCATCATTGGCATGAAACCGGATCTGATCTGGCGCTGCCATGGCGAGACATCCGCGCTGAACCGCTCGGCCCGGTTCGACGCCGAAGCCTTCGAGCCACAGCAGGGCAACCCGATGGACAACCTGCGTGCGCTGCTGGCCGAAAGCCGCATCGCGTTGCCGGATGACCTGCCGCAGGCGGCTGCCGGTCTGTTCGGGTATCTGGGCTATGACATGGTGCGTCTGGTCGAATACCTGCCAGACGTGAACCCGGACCCTTTGGGGCTGCCGGATGCTGTCATGCTGCGCCCATCGGTCATCGCGGTATTAGACGGCGTAAAAGGCGAAGTTACCGTGGTGTCGCCCGCATGGGTCAGCGAAGGTCAAACCGCCAAAGCCGCTTACGCACAGGCGGCGGAGCGCGTGATGGATGCCGTACGCGATCTCGAACGCGCCATGCCTGCCGAAACACGCGACCTGGGCGATGCGATCGAAGCCGGGCCGCCGGTGTCGAACTTCACCAAATCAGGTTATATGGACGCCGTTGAGCGGGCCAAGGACTACATTCGCGCAGGTGATATCTTTCAGGTGGTCCCGGCGCAGCGCTGGACGCAGGATTTTCCGCAACCGCCTTTTGCACTTTATCGCTCTTTGCGGCGCACCAACCCCTCGCCCTTCATGTTCTATTTCAACTTCGGTGGGTTTCAGGTGGTCGGCGCCAGCCCCGAAATCCTGGTCCGTGTCTTCGGCAATGAGGTCACGATCCGGCCCATCGCGGGCACACGGCCGCGCGGTGCAACACCCGAGGAGGACAAGGCGCACGAGGTCGATCTTTTGGCCGATCAGAAAGAACTGGCCGAGCACCTGATGCTGCTGGATCTGGGCCGCAACGATACGGGACGTGTATCGAAAATCGGCACAGTACGCCCGACCGAAGAGTTCATTATCGAACGCTACAGTCATGTGATGCACATCGTCTCGAACGTGGTTGGCGAGCTTGCTGAAGACAAAGATGCACTCGATGCCTTCTTTGCCGGAATGCCCGCGGGCACAGTCTCGGGCGCGCCAAAGGTCCGCGCGATGGAGATCATCGACGAGTTGGAACCAGAAAAGCGCGGCATCTATGGCGGCGGTGTGGGCTATTTCAGCGCGGGCGGCGACATGGATATGTGCATCGCGCTGCGAACCGCCATTGTGAAGGACCACAAGCTATACATTCAGGCAGGCGGCGGTGTCGTCTACGACAGCGATCCCGAGGCGGAGTATATGGAAACCGTCCACAAATCGAACGCGATCCGGCGCGCTGCGGCTGATGCAGCCCGCTTTACGGGCAGCGGCAACGCCTGAGACCGGCGGCAGACCCTCGCCGCCGACTTATCTTCAGGACCCCGAGTCGTCCTGTTCCACTTCCTTCATCATAACCGCTGAAATCGGTGCCATCGCCACGCGCCCCCCGCGATCCTCAAGCCCCCACAGCAACAGGGCCGAGATTGTCTCGGGCCGCAAACGGCCCATCATCACGACGGCGCCCTCCTGTCCCGCGCGGAACGCTGCCTGATCCAGAAAACGGCGCATGATCTTGGGATCCTGATCGGCCCCGTCAAAGTCGCGGAAGACGACGCTGGATGGAATCCCCTCGCGTGCGGCCAATTTCTGGACCGTGTTCAGCCCACTGTCCTGTGTGACCAGCCCACGACCGGTACTGCCCGCTATGGCTGCGACTTGATCTGCCAGCTTGCGGTTGCCCTGGATGCCGGTTCCGACACCTTCCAAGATACCCACGGTGTATGGGAGTGTGTCCAGCCAAACCGCCAGAGACACTTCGGCATCCTGTGCCGTCGAGGCTTCGTGCATATCGATAAGCGCAAGCACCTCAAATCCTGCCTCACGGTGACGCGCCATCTTCTCAGCGGCATCGGGGTCAGTCGGACTGACGGCGAAGCTGAGCGGATAGGGAAAATCCTGCAGCGCCTCGGCCCCGAATGCGCCTTCATCGTCAATCAAGATGATCGACATTAACGGCTTCGACTCGGGGTTCTCGAAATTGGCCGCGTATTCCTTGATCGGTTTTTGTGCAGGTTCAACAACAGTATCTGCCGTATCTGCGCCATCAGACGGCGGGTCATCGCGGTCCGTCAACGGCACAACACGCTTGCCGATCAGTGTACCCGAGCTGGCCGGCCCATCGCCACCGATCTGGGGCAGCGTCCGAACGCGCGGCTTAGAAGCCGGGCGTGTGTCCTCTTCCCCTTCCACGGCAATTGGATCGTCTTGCGGTGCGGGTTCGGCCCCGGATATCTGCGGCAAAGGTTCGGGCGTTTCTGTGACGTCGGGCTGCACCGCCGCGATTTGCGGCGCTTCTTCTGCCTCCTCTACGGGCTCAGCCGGGGCGTCCTCGACCACCTCGGGCGCGGGCTGAGTCTCCGGTTGCGGCGGCGGCGGCGCTTCGGCAACGATTTCGGGCGTGGCCTCGGGCGACGGCTGTTCAAGTGTCAATTCAGGGGCCTCGGGCGCAGCGGGCGCGTCGGTCTGCACGGCTACGGTAGTGTTCGAGGCCGCGTCAGGTGCATCGGACCCTGCAGGCGCGCCAGCAGTCTCGGGTCGCTGACCCGGGTCCAATTCAATACCTGTAAGGGCATCCAGCGAATCCGATGCGGCGTCCGGGCTTTCGGGTCCAGAGGGTGGCAGCTCGACCAAATCCGCGTCTCCACCGGCGTTTTCCAACTCGACCGCCTGCGCGGGCTCTGGGGCTTCTGTCACCTCCGGCGCTACCGCAGTCACTTCGGGCTTGTGCGACAATGGCGTCGTCAGCGACAGCACAACGCCCAAAGCCAGCACAGACACCGCACCGGCGCCCAATCCACCGTAAAATCCGCCCATCGAAATCTCGCCTCTCGCGTTGTTTCGTGCCTCAACCGCCCGTGCACCGTCTGCTGCGGCGCTCACCTGCACGGTGCCAAGATCGGTATGTCCTCTTGACGCTGCCGCACAAGCCTGAGCATGTATGTCCCGACATCATACCGTGGCTATGGGCTGCATCGCCAGCCTGAAATGCCCTTAGGAAGATAAGTGCTCAAATGCTGCTGCTGATCGACAACTATGACTCTTTTACCTACAACCTCGTTCACTACCTCGGTGAGCTTGGGGCCGAGATGGTCGTGCGCCGGAATGATGCGCTGGATGTGCAGGAAGCGATGGCGATGAACCCGGCTGGCATCCTGCTCAGCCCCGGCCCTTGCGACCCGGATCAGGCGGGCATTTGTCTGGCGCTGACCGAGGCCGCCGCCGAGACACAGACGCCGCTGATGGGGGTTTGCCTTGGCCATCAGACCATCGGTCAGGCCTTTGGCGGCAAGGTCGTGCGGTGCCATGAGATCGTGCATGGTAAGATGGGCACGATGAACCATACGGGCAAAGGCGTTTTTGCCGGGCTGCCATCGCCCTTTGAGGCCACGCGCTATCATTCGCTGGTCGTCGATCGCGACACCCTGCCCGACTGTCTTGAGATCACGGCAGAGCTTGAAGATGGCACCATCATGGGCCTGCAGCATCGCGAGTTGCCGATCCACGGTGTACAGTTCCATCCCGAATCCATCGCATCCGAGCACGGCCATGCCCTGCTCAAGAATTTCCTGAATGAGATGAAAGTCCCCGCATGAGCGACGCCCTGAAACCGCTGATCGGCGCTGCGGCGGATCGGCCTCTGACCCGTGCCGAGGCTGAACAGGCCTTTGGCATCCTCTTTGACGGTGCCGCGACGCCCAGCCAGATCGGCGGGCTGTTGATGGCGATGCGCACACGAGGTGAAACGGTGGACGAATACGCCGCCGCCGCCGCAGTGATGCGTGCGAAATGCAACGCGGTGAAGGCTCCGGCAGGCGCGATTGACATCGTTGGCACCGGGGGTGACGGCAAAGGCACCCTGAATATCTCGACCGCGACGGCCTTTGTAACAGCTGGTGCCGGTGTGACAGTGGCCAAGCATGGCAACCGGAACCTGAGTTCAAAATCGGGCGCGGCGGATGCGCTGGGACAACTCGGAATCAACGTGATGGTCGGACCGCAAGTGGTTGAAAAATCTCTGCAAGAGGTTGGCATCGGCTTCATGATGGCCCCCATGCACCATCCAGCGATCGCCCATGTCATGCCCTCGCGGCAGGAACTTGGGACGCGCACGATCTTTAACATTCTGGGCCCGCTCACCAACCCCGCAGGCGTCAAACGCCAGCTGACAGGGGCGTTCAGTCGAGAGCTGATCCGCCCCATGGCCGAAACGCTGGGCCTGTTGGGCGCCGAACACGCCTGGCTGGTCCACGGGTCAGACGGCACGGATGAGCTGACAATCACCGGCGTCAGCTGGGTCGCCTCGGTCGAGGACGGCACAGTCAAAGAGGTCGAACTTCATCCCGAGGACGCAGGCCTGCCGGTACACCCGTTCGAAGATATCCTCGGCGGCACACCCGAAGAAAACGCAGTCGCCTTCCGCGCTTTGCTGGACGGGCAACCCTCGGCCTATCGCGACGCGGTGCTGCTGAACTCCGCCGCCGCTCTGGTCGTGGCCGATGCCGCAGACGACCTGCGCGAAGGTGTCGCCATGGCACGCGAAAGCATCGACAGCGGCAAGGCGCGGAACAAAATCAACGCTCTGGCACGCATTACACAGGAAGCCGCATGACCGGGACCGTTCTGGACAGGATCAAAGCCTACAAGCTGGAAGAAGTCGCTTTAGACAAGGCGCATAAATCACTGGAAACGCTGGAATCCGAGGCGCGCAACGCGCCGGAAGTGCGCGGTTTCGCCAAGGCGCTGCAAACCGCCACCCGCACCGGTTACGGGCTGATTGCAGAGGTCAAAAAGGCCAGCCCTTCGAAGGGCTTGATCCGAGAGGATTTCGACCCGCCTGCGCTGGCCCAAGCGTATGAAGACGGCGGCGCCGCCTGCCTTTCGGTGCTGACCGACACGCCCAGCTTTCAGGGTGCCAAAGAGTTCCTGACCGAGGCGCGCGCTGCCTGTTCGCTGCCTGCGTTGCGCAAGGATTTCATGTATGACCCCTATCAGGTGGTCGAGGCCCGTGCGTTGGGTGCTGACTGCATCCTGATCATCATGGCTTCGGTCGAGGATGCACAGGCGGCAGAACTTGAACAGACCTCCTTTGACTGGGGTATGGATGTTCTGATCGAGGTGCATGACGCTGCAGAGCTTGAGCGCGCGACGCAGCTGAAAAGCCCCCTGATCGGGATAAATAACCGCAATCTCAAGACGTTCGAGACCAGTCTTGACACAACGCGGCACCTGTCGAAACTGGTCCCCGCAGACCGGACTATCGTCTGCGAAAGCGGCCTGAGCACGCCCGCCGATCTGGCCGATATCGCCCGCTATGGCGCGCGATGCTTCCTGATCGGCGAAAGCCTCATGCGGCAGGAGGACGTCGCCTCGGCCACCCGAAACCTGCTCGCCAACCCGCTGATCCCGGGGGTGATGTGATGCCGCTGACGCATTTCGACGCCCAGGGTCAGGCCCATATGGTTGACGTCTCGGACAAGGCGGTGACTGACCGGGTTGCTGTTGCCGCAGGTCACATCAGGATGGCGCAGGAAACCTTTGATCTTATTTCAGAAGGTCGCGCCAAGAAGGGTGATGTTCTGGGCGTTGCGCGGCTTGCCGGGATCATGGGGGCAAAGAGAACGCCGGACCTGATCCCACTCTGCCATCCGTTGCCCGTGACCAAGGTGGCGGTGGAATTGACGCTGGACCCGGACCTGCCGGGCGTGCGGATTGAGGCAACCGTCAAGACCTCGGGCCAGACCGGGGTCGAGATGGAAGCGTTGACTGCAGTCTCGACGGCGGCTCTGACGGTCTATGACATGACCAAGGCCGTCGACAAAGCAATGGAGATCGGTGGCATCCGCGTTCTCCTGAAAGATGGCGGTAAATCAGGCCGCTACGAGGCGACATGATCTCAGTCGAAGACGCCCGCGCGCTACTGTTTGACCTCGTTTCTCCGTTGCCTGCTGAGACTGTTCTCCTGATCGAAGCTGCGGGACGCGTACTGGCGCAGGACGTTGCGGCCACTCGAGATCAGCCTCCCTTTGCCGCGTCCTCTATGGATGGCTACGCGGTTAAGGCGACCGAGGTTGAACTGCACGCCATGTTCAAACTTGTGGGCGAAGCGGCGGCAGGTAAGCGATTTGAGGGCACGGTCGGACCCGGCCAGGCGGTCCGCATCTTCACCGGCGCGCCCGTGCCCGATGGCGCGGATTTTGTGGTCATTCAGGAAGACATCGACCGACGCGGCGATCTGATCACCATTACGGATGCACCCGGCCCGAAAACCAACATTCGTCCCGCAGGCGTCGATTTCGCCATTGGTGCGCAAATCTCGGCACCACGACGTCTCCGCCCTGAAGATGTCGCTTTGATGGCGGCGATGAACATCGCCTCGGTCCCGGTGACGCGCAAACCGGTGGTGGCGCTGATCTCAACCGGCAATGAATTGGTGATGCCCGGCGAGACCCCCGGCCCCGATCAGATCATCGCGTCAAATACCTTTGGCCTCAAGGCGTTACTGGAGGAAGCTGGCGCGCATGTGCGGGTGCTGCCCATCGCGCAGGATACCGTCGCGTCGCTGGAAACCGCCTTTGGTCTGGCACAGGGCGCTGATCTGGTGGTCACGATCGGCGGGGCCTCGGTCGGCGAGTATGATCTGGTCTCGGATGTCTCCGAAGCGCTGGGGATGGAGCGATCTTTCTACAAAATCCGCATGCGTCCCGGCAAACCTCTGATGGCAGGTCGGCTTGGCGATGCGGCCATGGTTGGTCTGCCGGGAAATCCGGTCAGCGCGATGGTCTGCGGCTATCTGTTCCTGATCCCCATGATACGGCGCATGTTGGGGATCGAGCAGGTTCTGAACCCGTTCAAACGCGCCCGCCTGTCTGCGCCCATCGCTCAGAATGGCCCTCGCGAGCACTACATGCGGGCCGTTCTGGATCAGGATGGCATCCGCGCCTGTGATGATCAGGACAGCTCGCTGCTCAGCGTTCTGGCGCAGGCCAATGCGCTGCTGGTGCGCCAGCCGCATGACCCGCCGCGAGATGCCGGCGATGAGGTGCTGTACCTGCCGATCTAGCAAATCCGTTGACACAAAACGTGAACATGCGTAGAACAAAAGAAAACGCATGAGCGATGAGGTGCGAGCGATGCTGACCAAGAAGCAATTGGATTTGCTGGAATTCATCCACAAACGCGTGCAGGCGGACGGTGTTCCGCCCAGTTTTGATGAAATGAAGGCCGCGTTGGACTTGCGGTCGAAATCAGGCATCCACCGTCTGATCACCGCCTTGGAGGAGCGTGGCTTTATCCGCCGCCTTGCGCACCGGGCCCGCGCGATCGAGATCGTGAAGCTGCCCGAAAGCCTTGGAGGAGAGCCCACCGCAGGTTTCAAGCCCCGCGTGATCGAAGGCGACCGTCCCGAAGGGCCGCGCCCGGCGAATTTCGAGCCGGTGACAGTGGATGCGCTGGAGCTGCCGGTCATGGGCCGCATCGCCGCCGGTGTCCCGATTGAGGCGATCAGCCATGTCTCGCATCGGGTTGCCGTGCCGGGCTCGATGGTTTCGGGCGCGGGCGAACACTATGCGCTTGAGGTGCGCGGGGATTCGATGATCGACGCTGGTATCAATGATGGCGACGTCGTGGTGATCCGAGAAACCTCAGCCGCTGATAACGGGGATATCGTTGTCGCCTTGGTTGAGGATCAGGAGGCCACCTTGAAGCGCTTTTTCCGGCGCGGTCAGGCGATCGCGCTTGAGGCTGCAAACCCGGCCTATGAGACACGCGTTTTACCCGAGGACAAGGTCAAGGTGCAGGGTCGCCTCGTGGGCCTGATCCGCAGTTACTGATCACGCTTGGGCGACCACAGCCGGTCGCCCGACAACTCTGCGCTGCTGCGCAGCTTTCCGCCCGACAACGCCAGACTGCCGGTTTGCCCCAGCTTGTCAGGGTCATAGACGCCGCACTCTCCACTCAGGTTCAAAGCCACAGGGGCGATGACAATCTGCTCTTGCCTGCATTCGTCAAATGCGAGTGCAGCGCGCTTACCGGTGAGATGCACCAGTTCCTTGCCCCCGATCAGATAACGCTGTACGCCGTGCGATGCGTTCGGCCACCGCCCCGCCGCCTTGGGTTGATCCGCAGAATCCCCGTCATTCTCCAACCAGACCGAGGCGACAAAGCCGCTGCCTTTTTCTTTGCTCAGGGCGCGACCCGTATCGGTCATCACGCCGACCAGCCCGCCCGTGTCCGCGATCAGCACCTCGGGTCTGTGGCCTTGGCCCCACATTGCGAGCGCAATGCAAGCTGGGCCAACGCCCAACCACCGCGCGCGACCCTGCCAGAGGATCAGCCACAACAGCGCGCCCGCAAGCACCGGCAGCACAAAATCCGGCGGGCTGGCGATGCGACCTTGCGCCCCATCAAGGCCCGAGGTCCACGCAGCCACGGCCAGTATCCAGCGTAACCCGAACCCCATGACCTGCAGTGCCAACGCCTCAAGCCCGAACGGCGCCAACAGCGCGGCCACCACTGCTGCGGGCACGACCAGAGTGCCCATGACCGGCACCGAGACGAGATTCGCCACCAGACCGTAATGCGACATCGTGTTGAAATGCGCCGCCCCGATCGGAGCCGTGGACAGACCGGCAACGCCTGATGAGATCACCAGCGCCCAGACAGGAGCCAGCCATTTCGGACCGGACAGCGGGCCATGGTCACGCAACGCTCCGAAAACGGCTACCAGCGCTGTGGTCGCCGCAAAGGACATTTGGAATCCCGGGCTCAACAGCGTTTCTGGCCGCAACACCAGAACAATCAGAGCGGCAACTGCCACGCCGCGCAGCGAGATGGCGCGGCGATCTATGAGCACCGCGCCAAGCATTACACAGACCATGACGAAGGCGCGCTCGGTTGCGACATTGCCGCCCGAAAGGAACAGATAGACGGTTGCAGCGCATAGCGCGCAGATCGCAGCCAGCTTGCGTACAGGTAGGCGCAAGGCCACTGTCGGGACCAACGACAGCCCGATTCGGCAGGCGACGAAGACAAAGCCCGTCAGCAACCCCATATGCAGCCCCGAAATCGCCAGCAGGTGCGCCAGATTCGAGGCGCGCAGGCTTTCCAGCGTAGTCTGCCCCATCCCGCTGCGATCACCCGTTGTGACGGCGGCAGCAAAACCTCCAACCTCGCCGGGCAAAATCGCACGTACGCGATCTGATATCGCCATGCGCCAAGCGGTAACACGTACACCATCGACGCCCTGATGCGCGGGCTCGATCGTCAAGACCGGCACGCGGGTGTATCCAACGGCACCGAGTTGCTGGAACCACGCGTGGCGGCGGAAATCGAAGCCGCCCGGTTCCACCGGCCCCTGCGGCGGCGACAGATGTGCCGTTGTCATGACCCTCTGCCCCGGCGACAGATCCGCCGAACCGCCATGCAGTGAGAGCCGGACGCGCCGAGGTCGCTGATCAGCGGGATCGCCCCCGATCCGCACTTGATCCAGTGTCACCCTCAGCGCGTCCGACGCAGAGCGGTCGAGCGCCACGACCCTCCCCTCGACCGGGCCATAGTAGCGCCATTGCAAGACCGGCTCTGCAACCGCATGAGCCCGCGCACCGGCAAGCAGAAATCCTGCCGACACGCATGCCACGCCTATTGCAAGGGGCGACCATGCTGCATGCATCCATCTGGTGATGATCAGACAGATCGCCATCAACACAGTCACACAGGCATAGAGCCATAACTCTGGCTCGAACCCGAGACTGAAATACCAACCGATCCCCGCCGCCAGACAGACCGGAGCCCATGGAAACAAGTATCCGCGCTGGGTCAGCAACGCGACCTTGGCCTGTGCCAGAACACGCATGGTTGCCCCCGTCCTTCGGGCTGGGTAGATAGTCGCCAAACTATGCCCGCTACGGTTACCAAAAGGTTAATCCACACAATGTCCGATCAGGTCGTCACTCGTTTTGCCCCTTCTCCCACCGGTTTTCTGCACATCGGTGGCGCGCGCACTGCGCTGTTCAACTGGCTGTATGCGCGGGGTCGTGGCGGTAAATTCCTGCTGCGCATCGAAGATACCGACCGCGAACGCTCGACCCCAGAAGCAACAGCGGCGATTCTGCAAGGCATGGAGTGGCTGGGGCTGGATCATGATGGCGAAGTCATCAGCCAGTTTGAAGGGGCCGCGCGTCACGCAGAGGTGGCGCACCAGCTGTTGGCCGAGGGCAAGGCGTATAAGTGCTTTGCAACGCAGGACGAAATCGCGGCATTTCGTGATCAGGCAAGGGCCGAGGGTAAATCCACCCTGTTCCGCAGTCCTTGGCGCGATGCTGATCCAGCCTCGCACCCGGATGCGCCGTTTGCGATCCGCATCAAGGCCCCGCAGGACGGGGCAACAGTGATCCGGGATCAGGTGCAGGGCGATGTGACGATCCGCAACGATCAGTTGGATGACATGATCCTGCTTAGGTCCGATGGTACCCCAGTCTATATGCTGGCCGTTGTGGTGGATGATCATGATATGGGCGTCACCCATGTGATCCGCGGTGATGACCACCTGAACAACGCCGCCCGACAGATGATGATCTACGAGGCGATGGGCTGGGATGTTCCGGTCTGGGCGCATATCCCGCTGATCCACGGGCCCGACGGCAAGAAACTGTCGAAACGCCACGGCGCGCTTGGTGCACAAGAGTATCAGGCGATGGGCTACCCCGCCGCCGGGATGCGCAACTATCTGGCCCGGTTGGGCTGGAGCCACGGAGACGACGAATTCTTCACCGACGCGCAGGCGCAGGAGTGGTTCGATCTGGATGGGATCGGCAAAAGCCCCGCGCGGTTCGATTTGAAGAAACTGGAAAACCTCTGCGGGCAGCATATCGCCATCTCGGATGATGCTGCATTGCGGCAAGAAATCCAAGCATATCTGGCCGCAGCAAGCCTGCCAAGCCTGAGCGATGCACAATCCGGTGATCTGGAACGTGCGATGTATTGCCTCAAGGATCGCGCACGGACATTCCCGGAACTACTTGAAAAGGCGCAATTTGTGCTGACATCGCGGCCCATCGTGCCGGATGAGAAAGCGGCAAAAGCCCTGTCGACGGTATCCGACGGTATACTGGAAGAATTGACGCCGCATCTGCAAAATGCTAGCTGGTCTCGGAACGAACTGGAGGAGGCCCTGAATTCCTTCGCGGAAGCGAAAGGAATTAAGTTCGGTAAACTGGCGGGTCCGCTGCGCGCGGTGCTGGCTGGCCGGGCGGTCACACCTTCGGTATTTGACATGATGCTTGTGCTTGGGCGGGATGAAACCCTGGCACGGCTTTCTGACGCAGCGACCTGATCCCGGCTTCATATTCGGGTAACGCTGCTCCGATAAGACCCGGACTGCGCGACTGCGCGCAGCCGTTGCCCGCATCGTCGGACAGCGAACCGACATGCGCATGAATGAAGAAGGGATACACATGACTGAAAGCCAAAAAACAGCGACCCTGACTGTCCATGGCAACACATATGAGCTGCCGGTACACTCACCAACGGCTGGCCCAGATGTCATCGACATCCGCAAACTCTATAATCAGGCCGATGTGTTCACGTACGACCCCGGCTTTACCTCGACAGCCAGTTGCGACAGCACGATCACCTATATTGATGGCGAAAAGGGCGAGCTGCTGCACCGTGGCTATCCGATCGACCAATTGGCCGAGAAATCGCATTTTCTGGAAGTCTGCTATCTGCTTCTTTACGGCGAACTGCCTGCGGCCAAGGATCTCGAAACATTCGAGACCACCATCACGCGTCACACCATGCTGCACGAGCAGATGCAGTATTTCTATCGCGGCTTCCGCCGCGACGCGCATCCGATGGCGATTATGGTCGGTGTTGTCGGCGCAATGTCGGCCTTCTATCACGACTCGACCGACATCTCGGACCCGCATCAGCGCGAGGTCGCCTCGCACCGCCTGATCGCCAAGATGCCGACGATTGCCGCGTGGGCCTACAAGTATCACACCGGTCAGCCCTTCGTGTATCCACGCAACGATCTGGATTACGCGTCCAACTTCCTGCGCATGTGCTTTAGCGTTCCGGCCGAAGAATACGAGGTGAACCCGATCCTCAGCCGTGCGATGGACCGCATCTTTACCCTGCACGCGGATCACGAACAGAACGCCTCGACCTCGACCGTGCGTCTGGCGTCGTCTTCGGGTGCGAACCCGTTTGCCTGTATTGCTGCCGGTATCGCCTGCCTCTGGGGCCCGGCGCATGGTGGTGCGAACCAGGCCTGTCTTGAGATGCTGGAAGAGATCGGCTCGGTCGATCGCATTCCCGAATACATCGCGCGCGCCAAGGACAAGAACGATCCGTTCCGCCTGATGGGCTTTGGTCATCGCGTTTACAAAAACTTCGACCCGCGTGCGAAGGTGATGAAGCAGTCGGCAGACGAAGTGCTGGACCTGCTAGGCATTGAAGACAATCCCAAGCTGCAGGTCGCCAAAGAGCTGGAACGTGAGGCGCTGGAGGACCCGTATTTCGCCGAGAAGAAACTGTTCCCGAACGTCGATTTCTATTCGGGTATCATTCTTGAGGCGATGGGTTTCCCGACCTCGATGTTCACGCCGATCTTTGCTCTGTCGCGCACCGTCGGCTGGGTCAGCCAGTGGAAAGAGATGATCGCCGATCCACAGAACAAGATCGGTCGCCCGCGTCAGTTGTATCTGGGCGAAACCACACGGGATTACGTGGATATCGAAAAGCGCTAAGCCGATATGCAAGAGTGTTCAGCAAAGCCCCGGTTCGCCGTGGCTTTGTCATGAGTGTGACCCAAATGTAGCCCTTGGCACCGAAGCGGCCCTGCGCCGGTCTGTTTGTCTTTGCAGCGATACCCACCCCGCATACTGTCCGCCGAAATTCACGTCGGACCCCAAGAACCATGCGCAAAAGCCTTCTCTGTCTTTCCCTGCTGTTCGGTACGCCCACCGCCGCGCAGATCCTGCTGGAGGACGCCTTCAAGGACATACAGCGCGAATACGCGGCAGGTTCGCTTGCAGTGTTGAGCCTTGCGGGCATTCCCGATGACTCGGCCAGCGCGATTTCGCTGGAATCGAACACCGGCAACCGCGAGTATGACTTCAAATCCGCTCAGCTGGGTGGCGGGTTCCGGCTGAGCGAAGGTATCCCGCTCTATCTTGAGGGGTATATCGGCTATGCCCGCTATGATCCGGTCCTTACCTTCAGCGACACGGGCAACACCACCGCCCTGCCCCTGAAGTGGACCAGCCTCGCGGTGACCGGCGGGATCGGGTATCAATTCGATCTGGGCGAGCGCTGGAAGCTGACCCCGATGGCGCATATCTCGGTCGGTCGCACGCAATCCGATACCTCGATCGGCGCACAGGCCATCGCCAACCGGCTGGGTCTGGATCGCGATTTCCTCGAAAGCGGAGGGTTATGGGCCGGTGGCGCGGGCGGGTCGCTGACCGTGGATTATGACCTGCCCCTGCGGAATGATCGCGAGTTCGAGGCAAGCCTGCGCTACACTCACATTGAATACTGGCCGATCGGCGATGATGAAGACCTGCTGATCGAATCCACCGCAGCCAATGCCGTACTGTGGACCCGGTACAGGTTTCCGACTGGTAAACGGATGTTCGGGCGGCCCGTGCGCTGGGTCGGTGATCTGTCGCTGTCCTATCTGATCGGGGATCAATCGATCGTACTGGGTACCGACTGGCTGGCACGCGTGGGCGGCGGGGTCGAGGTTGATCTGTCGGACACTTGGGTGCCCTGGGTCACGACAACGCGGCTGATGGTACGCTATTACGGCAGTGACACGGTGAACGGCTTTACGGTCGGGTTGGGCATCAGTTTCTAGAACAGTGAAAGCTGGTCACCCTTCCGTGGTGGTGGCGCAAAATGTGCAGTACTCAGCGGCGGTGTTCTGATCGCAAGGCCCACCCGTTTACAAGCCGCTTTGAACCGCTGAGCGACCATTTGGGCATATGTCCCCTCGCCCCGCATCCGATGCCCCCAGCGCGGGTCGTAGTCCCTGCCACCATGCATCTCGCGCAGTCGCGCCATGACCTTGGCGGCCCGACCGGGTTCATGCTCGGCCAGCCAGTCCTGCCACAGGCCTGAGACCTCGCGCGGCAGCCGCAGCATGATCCAACTCGCCGCGTCAGCCCCGGCATCGCACCCTGCCTCAAGCAGGTGCTCAAGCTCGTGATCCGTCAGACCCGGCACAATCGGCGAGGTCATGACCCGCACCGGTACCCCCGCCTCGGTCAGTCGGCGGATTATCTGCAACCGGCGCGGCGGCGATGGTGCGCGCGGCTCCATCCGGCGCGATAGCTCAGCGTCCAGCGTGGTCAGTGAGACCCCAACCCGCACGAGGTTCTTACGCGCCATGGGCGCGAGGATGTCCAGATCACGCTCGATCAGTGCGCCCTTGGTGACAATCCCGACCGGGTGCTGAAACGCGCTGAGAACCTGCAGACAGGCCCTTGTGATTTCACGACTTTTCTCTATCGGCTGATAGGGGTCCGTATTGGTGCCAAGGGCAATGGTGGCAACACTGTAACGCCGCGCCGACAACTCATTACCCAGCACATCGGCGGCGTTGGGACGGGCGATCAGGCGCGTTTCAAAATCCAGTCCCGGCGAGAGGCCCAGATAGGCATGGGTCGGGCGTGCAAAGCAATATACGCAACCATGCTCGCACCCGCGATAAGGGTTAATCGACCGATCAAACGGCAAATCCGGGGATTTGTTATACGAGATGACAGTCCGGGCCAGTTCTTCCCGGACCTCGGTTCGTAGGGGCGGTAAATCTTCGGGCAAATCCCAGCCATCATCGGCCATTTCGGTCACAAACCGCTCGAACCGACCGGTTGCATTTGAGGCCGCGCCGCGCCCTGCAGGTTTTGGTCGACTCGCCATTTGTTCCCTTTATGTTCTAAAATATCTACCTAGCGGAAACGATACGGCCCGACAAGAGCGAGCCCCCAACGGGCCTTTCCGGCACGGGTACAAACCAACAAATTCACTTGACAAAACCGTGATTTGGACGCGCAGAATGAAAGCTGCACAAGATGATCTTGCGAAAAATTCCGTCGCTAATCGCCATAATTCGGCCTATAGGTCGGTCCCGTATCCGCCGAGGTCGCAATCGTCACAGTCGAGATGCGACGAAATGGCCAAAACGGTAAAAATTGCCACCACGGGCCGCGCGCCCGCTAAGCTCAGGGAAACGCCCCATGTCCGATGAAGAAGACATCGTCCTGTCCGAACTCAACGACGACGAACTTGTCGAACAGATGTTCGATGACCTTTACGACGGTCTGAAAGAGGAAATCGAAGAAGGTGTGAACATCCTGCTGGAACGCGGATGGCAACCTTACGACATTCTGACCAAAGCACTGGTTGGTGGTATGACCATCGTGGGCCATGACTTCCGTGACGGTATCCTGTTCGTGCCCGAAGTGCTGCTGGCCGCAAACGCCATGAAAGGCGGGATGGCGATCCTCAAGCCGCTGCTGGCCGAAACCGGTGCCCCGCGCGTCGGCAAGATGGTGATCGGCACCGTCAAGGGTGACATCCACGACATCGGCAAAAACCTTGTGGCGATGATGATGGAAGGCGCGGGCTTCGAAGTTGTCGATATCGGCATCAACAACCCGGTCGAGAACTATCTGGAAGCGCTGGAAAACGAAAAGCCGGATATTCTGGGCATGTCCGCCCTGCTGACCACCACCATGCCTTACATGAAGGTCGTGATCGACACGATGGTCGAACAGGGCCTGCGTGAAGAATACGTGGTTCTAGTTGGTGGCGCGCCGCTGAACGAAGAATTCGGCAAAGCCATCGGTGCCGACGGTTACTGCCGCGACGCGGCTGTGGCCGTGGAAATGGCCAAGGACTTCATGTCCCGCCGCCACAACTCGCTGGCCGGCTAAGCCACGGACAATATCGTGACAAGGGCCGTCCTCTCAGGGGCGGCCTTTTTCGTCCAAGTCATGCGTCCCTATATGACACGCAGGAGAGACAGATGACCGACGCCCCCCTGCCCGATGATGAAAGCCTGACCCAAAAGGGCTATGCCGCGCCGCGCGCTGCGGAATCCACTCTGCTGATTGCCTGCGGCGCGTTGGCGCGCGAAATTCTGGACCTAAAGGCGCGCAATGGCTGGGATCATATTGCTCTGACCTGCCTGCCTGCGATCTTGCATGTGCACCCCGAAAAGATCACTCAGGCCGTCGAAGAGGCTGTCGCCAAACATCGCGCCACCTACGATCGGATTTACATCGTCTATGCCGATTGCGGGACCGGCGGGTTGCTTCAGGCGGCCTGTGAGAAGCTGGGGGTCGAGATGATCCAGGGGCCCCATTGTTACTCATTCTTCGAAGGAAACGCGGCCTTCGCCGCCCATGGCGACGACGAAACGACGGCCTTCTATCTTACCGATTTTCTGGCCCGACAGTTCGATGCCTTCGTCTGGAAACCTCTGGGACTGGATCGCCATCCCGAACTTCGGGACATGTATTTCGGCAACTATACCAAGCTTGTTTATCAGGCGCAGACCGATGATCCCGAACTGACCCGCCGGGCGCAGGACTGTGCCGACCGTATGGGCCTGAAATTCGAACGCCGCCAGACCGGCTATGGCGATCTCGAGGTCACACTTTCAGATTGGGCAAACCGCGGTTGACCCTCAGGCGTTGGCCAGCGCCACCTCGCGGATCCGCTCGATCATCGCCCGCAGCCCGTTCGACCGCTGCGCAGACAGGTGGTCGTGCAATCCCAGCCGCGCCAACTCACCCCCGGCATCCACCTTGGGTACCTCGGCAACAGGTAAATCATTGTAGAGCTTGCGCAGCACCGCAATCAGCCCCCGCACGATCAGCGCATCACTGTCCCCGTCGAAATGGAACTGGCCATTCTCGATGACCGGGTGCAGCCAGACCTGACTGGCGCAGCCGGTGACCTTGGTGGCGGGCACCTTGAACGCGTCATCCAACGGCTCCATCGCCTTGCCCTGTTCGATGACATGGCGATATCGGTCTTCCCAGTCGTCCAGAAACTCGAAATCCTCGACAATCTCTTCAAAGGCGGGCGTTGCCATGGCGGGCGGTCCTTGCGTTAGGCGATCACAAATGTGACCTATGTCCAGCTTTCCCCGCTGTCCAGCCCCCAGCGTGGCTTTTCAAGCCGCTGAAATTGCGATAACCCGATGAAGGTAAAGCTGCGCAAAGTGTTGGGTCCATGTACAAAACTGCAACTGTTCTTCTGGTTACCTCCGTGTGTCTGTCTGCCTGCAGCGGTTGGAGCAATTCGCGCGCGAACCCGTCGAACTGGTTTGGCCGCAGCACACCCGCCCCCAGCGAATTTTCGGTCGATGACGCGAACGCGCTTATCCCCGAGCAGCGCGATGGCGGCGGTCTATTTTCGGGCCCAGAAGTTGTGGACAACAGCGTGGCGATCGGCGTGATCGATGAACTGCGCATTGATCCGACTGCTACGGGTGCGATCATCTTTGCCTCAGGGACTGCTGTCCGGCAGGGGGCCTTTAATGCGCAGCTTGCCCGGACCGTGTCGGATGAGCTGGCCAAGGACGGCATCATGGAATTCACGTTCCGGGTGGAATACCCCAGCTACGAAACGGCGCAGGGTTCCGAACGCTCGCGGATGGTGTCTGACGCAATCACCGTCAGTGAACAGGATCTGGAAGGTATCCGCCTTGTGCGGGTTGTGGGTCAGCGCAACGCTCTGGAATCGCGCCGCCGCTAGAGCGGTACGACACGCACCGTCTGCCCCTTGGCTGCCAAGGCTATCTTGCCGTCGCACAGTTTCAGCGCGTCCTCGCCAAATACCTCGAACCGCCAGCCGGACAGTGCGGCCACTTCGCGTTCGCCCGCAGCAATCTGATCCAGATCGGCGCTTGAGGCGATCAGTTTTGCTGCAACACCCGCGCTTTCGGTCTTGGATTTCAGCAGCACCCGCAGCAGATCGGCCAGCGCCGGGTTCACCTTCAGCTTGTCGCGGCTGTTATCCACCTTGGGCAGCTTGTCAGGTGGGCAGTTCACCCCCCGCTTCACAGCCGCCAGAATGCCATCCGCAATCGCACCCTTGCGCGCCTCGCGCAGCAGCATGCGCGACCCACCCAGATCCGAGGGCGATTTCGGCTTGATCGAGGCCATCTCGATCAGCGCGTCATCCTTGAACACCCGGCTGCGTGGGACGTTGTTTTCCTGCGCATAAGCTTCGCGGAATTCGGCCAGTTCGCGCACCACGGCCAGAAACTTGGCTGAATTGGTCCGCGTCTTGACCCGCCGCCACGCGTCCTCGGGGCGGATATCGTAAGTCTCAGAGCGGGTCAGAATGCGCAGCTCTTCCGCAACCCAATGATCGCGCCGGGTCTTTTCCAGCTCGGCCGCGAGATATTCGTAGATGCGCCGCAGATGGGTCACATCCGCCAGCGCATAGGTCTTTTGCGCATCGCTCAGCGGGCGGCGCGACCAGTCGGTGAACCGAGAGGTCTTGTCGACGCCTTCCTTGCAAATCTTGCGCACCAGCGTCTCATAGCCGACCTGTTCACCAAAGCCGCAGACCATGGCGGCGACCTGTGTGTCAAACAGGGGCGTCGGGAAGACACCGGCATCGACCCAGAAAATCTCAAGGTCCTGTCGCGCGGCATGGAACACTTTGACCACGTCTTCGTTACGGAACAGCTCATACAGCGGTTCAAGCGACAGGCCATCGGCCAGCGGATCAACCAGAACGGCGCTGTCGGGATCCTCGGACGGAAACGCCAGTTGCACCAGACACAGCTTGGAATAGTAGGTCCGTTCGCGCAGAAACTCGGTATCTACGGTGACATAGGGATGCTGCGCGGCGGCCGTACAGAACGCGGCAAGCTCTTGCGTCGTTGTCAGGGTTTTCATGCGCCGTTGTGTTCTTGCTTTTATGGTTCTTGTTCCTGCCCGTCTTGACCACGTCCCGAGCGTTACGGGACCATAAGACGAATAATCGACGCGTGTAAATCGCCGCTGCGGCTCAGGGCAAAAGAACCGGATCAGTGTTGCCTTCAGAATACCGCCGCAGGACCGCCGGATAGAGCTGATGCTCCCATTCCAACACGCGGGCCGCAAGCGTTTCAGGCGTGTCCCCCGCTTTGATCGCTACCCGCGCCTGGCCCAGAACAGGACCATCATCCAGCGCGGCGGTGACCTCATGCACGGTGCAGCCATGTTCGGCGTCGCCCGCCTCAAGCGCGCGGGCATGGGTGTGCAGCCCTTTGTACTTGGGCAGCAGCGAGGGGTGGATATTCAGCATCCGCCCCTGAAAGCGCGAGACGAAACCACCGGTCAGAACCCGCATGAACCCGGCAAGGCAGACGATATCGGTTTGCGCAGCAAGCAGCGGTTTCAGCAATTCAGCCTCAAACGCCGCGCGATCCTTGCCGAAGGGTCGGTGATCGACCGAGGCTGTCGGAATACCCCGAGCAGCCGCCTTCTTCAGCCCCCCCGCCTCGGCATCGTTGGCCAGAACCAGACAGGGCCGCGCGGGATGGTCGCCTGTCATACTGTCGACCAGCGACAGCATGTTCGAGCCGCCCCCGGAGATCAGGATGGCGACGCGTTTATGGCTCACAGCAGCTTGCCCGCATAGGCGACACCCGGCGCGTCGGTCACGGTGCCGATCCGCGAGACGGTTTCGCCTGCCTCGGCCAACAGCGCCTCAAGCCCGTCGGCCTGATCTGCCGCACAGACCACGATCATGCCGATGCCGCAGTTGAAGGTCTTGAGCATCTCGGCCTCGGCGATCCCGCCGGTTTCCGCCATCCATTTGAAAACGGGCGGCAAATCCCATGCGTCCAGATTGATCTCAGCCCCCAGCCCCTCGGGCAGCACACGCGGTAGGTTTTCGGTCAGGCCGCCTCCGGTAATATGGGCCAGCGCGTGCACGCCGCCTGCGCGGATCGCGTTCAGCGCGGGTTGAACATACAGCCGCGTGGGCGTCAGCAGCGCCTCGCCCAGCGTACCGCCACCAAACGGCGACGCGGCATCCCAGCCAAGCCCGGACATTTCGACCAGCTTACGCACCAGAGAATAACCGTTGGAATGCACCCCGTTCGAGGCCATCCCCAGTAAAACGTCGCCCTGCTGCACACCCTCGGGCAGCGCCGTTCCGCGTTCCATCGCGCCGACCGAGAACCCGGCCAGATCGAAATCGCCATCCGGATACATCCCCGGCATCTCGGCGGTTTCACCACCGATCAGGGCACAGCCGGACTGCACGCAGCCCTCGGCAATACCTTCGATGATCCGCGCGGCAGTGTCGGTGTCCAGCTTGCCGGTGGCGAAATAATCAAGGAAGAATAGCGGCTCAGCACCCTGACAGATCAGGTCGTTGACGCACATCGCCACCAGATCAATGCCCACGCCATCCACCACACCCGTGTCGATGGCAATCCGCAGCTTGGTGCCCACGCCATCGGTGGCCCCAACTAGGATCGGGTCCTGATATCCAGCCGCCCTGAGGTCGAACAGCGCACCAAATCCACCCAGCCCGCTCATCACGCCCGAGCGGTTGGTCCGCTTGGCGGCGGGCTTGATCCGGTCGACCAGAGCATTCCCCGCATCGATATCGACACCCGCATCGGCGTAGGTGATTCCGTTCTTGCCCGCTGTCATGGCCAGTCCCTCTTGAGTGCTTTGCGCGCGGGTTAGTCGATTGTGGCCCATGTTGCAACGGTCAGGCTTGACGCGGGCACTGATCGTGATACCCAAGGCGACATGGCGGGCCTGTAGCTCAATTGGTTAGAGCAGAGCGCTCATAACGCTTTGGTTGCGGGTTCAAGTCCTGCCGGGCCTACCAAATCACCGCCCAATCACAATATCGGCGCACAGCCCGCCCAGTTTCTCGCTGCTGCCCAAGCGCAAAATTCCTCCGTGCACGCGCGCGATGTCGGCGACGATGGCAAGGCCAAGCCCGACGCCACTGCCCTGATTCTGATTTCGTGCAGGATCGAGCCGGGTGAAGGGCTTCACCGCTTCTGTGCGCTGTTCGACCGGGATACCGGGGCCGTCATCCTCAACGCGGATACGCAAGGATTTTGGCGTCATGGACAGGCTGACTTCGGCCCGCGCGCCATAGCGGATCGCGTTCCCGATCAGATTCTCGACCGCCCGGCGCATGGCCGTGGGGCGCAGCATCGCACTGCCCTGCCCTTCGACCGCGCCCAGCTCGACATGTTGACCCGCGCGCTGCGCATCATCAACGATCTGGCCCAGCCAAGATACCGGATCGACCGACTCAGGCGTGCTTTCCGCCGCCCCGCGCGAGAACTCAAGAAACGCGTCCAGCAGGGATTGCATCTCGTTGACATCCTGCAGCAACGGGGCTGCATCTTCTTCGGGCAACATCGACAGGCCCAGTTTCAGACGGGTCAGCGGCGTGCGCAGATCATGACTGACCCCGGACAGCATCAGAGTACGCTGTTCAATCTGCCGCTCGATCCGGGCGCGCATGTCGACAAAGGCGCTGCCTGCCGCGCGCACCTCAATCGCGCCGCCGGGCGTATAGGGCACGACGCGCCCACGCCCAAAGGCCTGCGCTGCGTCGGCCAGCCGTGTGATCGGGCGAAGTTGATTGCGCATGTAAAGAAACGAGATCGAGGTCATCAGCCCCGCAAAGAACACCATCGTCACGATCAGCTGATGCGGTGCCGCAGGTGAAAGACGCCGTCGATCAAAGCTGAGTTGGAGCGTGCCAAGATCGGTCGCGAGATACAGGCGAACGTTTTGTCCATCGGGCAATGCCACATTCAACGTCTCGGGGACGAGCATGCGTATCTCGGTTTCAACCTGCGGTGCGATGAAGTCATACCAACGGCGCGCGCTATCCGCGGGCTCTACATTCAGCGGCAGGAACCGGGCCTGCATATCCAGAACAGACAAATCCTTGCGCACCGCGGCCAAGGCCTGCTGCTGGGTTTCTGCGCCCTGCATCACATCCAGCACCAACATAACCTCGCGCGCGGCTGTGCGGGTCATCTGGGCCGTGACTTCCTCGAGGTGTTTCTGCAGAAAGGCAATGGAAACAACCAACAAGACAACAATCACCGGCAGCACCAGAATCAGCGCGGCGCGGGCATACAGGCTGCGCGGCATATAGGGTTTGAGCCATTGCGTCGACATGCGCTAAACCTAGCGGGCTGCCCGGGCAAGAGGAAGAGGTGACGATGCAGGCCCCCGACGATTTCAACCCCACCCCGGGTTTGGTTGCTGAGCTGTCTCCGTGCCTGCGCCGGGTGCTAGCTCCGAACCCCTCTCCGATGACTTATCGCGGGACCAACACCTATCTTTTGGGCGACCGGGACATTGCGGTGATCGACCCCGGCCCGCTGAGCGATGCGCATCTCGACGCGATTCTGGCGGCGCTGCAGCCCGGGCAGCGCATCAGCCATATCTTTGTGACCCACACCCACCTTGACCACTCTCCGCTGGCCGCGCCGCTGTCGGCGCGCACGGGCGCCTCGATCCTCGCGTTCGGCGGACCACAGGCCGGGCGCAGCGCCGTGATGACCCAACTGGCGCAACAGGGCCTTGCGGGCGGTGGCGAGGGAATCGACGCCAACTTCCGCCCGGACATCGAACTTGCAGATGGTGAGACAATCGCTACCGACCGTTGGCAGCTTGAGGTAATCCACACGCCCGGCCATCTGGGCAATCACATCGCACTGGCATGGGGCGATGCCTGTTTCACTGCTGATCACGTCATGGGCTGGGCCAGTTCGCTGGTCTCGCCTCCGGACGGAGACCTGACGGATTTCATGGACGCCTGCCACCGTCTGCGTGCGCGCGACTGGTCGGTGTTTCACCCGGGCCACGGAGCCCCCATAACCCAGCCCGCCGAGCGTCTGGATTGGCTGATCAATCACCGGCTGGGACGCGAGGCGCAAATCCTCAAGGCCCTGTCACAAGGCCCTGCCACCGCCCATGAGCTGGCGCAGCGCATCTACACCGACACCCCCAAAGCCCTGCTGCCTGCGGCCGAGCGCAACGTCTTTGCCCATCTGGTCGATCTGACCGGCAGATCCCGCATCGCGCCGGACGATGCCCTGTCAGCCACAGCCCGTTTTCGGCGCATCGATTGAGCGAACAAAAATTTTGCCCGCCCGTGCGCTTCCCCTCTGGACGGCGAAAATCGGGGTTGTTATACGCCCCTCAGTTCCGGCGTAGCTCAGCGGTAGAGCAGTTGACTGTTAATCAATTGGTCGTAGGTTCGATCCCTACCGCCGGAGCCAAATTCACCACATTTTATACCCAAATCGCACTCTCTATCACGGGCGTGTTTTTTCGTAGAAAAAACTCAATCCACCCTCTGGACGTTGCAGATACGGGTTGCTATACGGCGCGAACCGTTCCGGCGTAGCTCAGCGGTAGAGCAGTTGACTGTTAATCAATTGGTCGTAGGTTCGATCCCTACCGCCGGAGCCATTTTCCCTAACTCATCAGGACATCACTGAAATCCGCACGCAAAGTGCGTTTCAGGACCTTGCCAGTCGCGTTCAGTGGCAGCGCATCCACGAACACAACCTTATCAGGCACCTGCCATTTGGCGATCTTGCCGTCGAAAAAGGCAAGCAAATCCCGCTCGGTCGGCTCTTCGCCTTCAGCCTTGACGGCAACCAGCAAAGGCCGTTCGTCCCATTTCGGATGCGGGACACCCACAACAGCAGCGGTGGCCAGTTGGGGATGCGCCACAGCGATGTTCTCTAACTCCACCGAGCTGATCCACTCGCCGCCCGATTTGATGATGTCCTTCGACCGGTCACGGATGGTCATGTAGCCGTCGGGGTCCAGCGTTGCCACGTCTCCGGTCGCGAACCATCCATCCTGCAAAAGCGCATCGTCCTGCATGTGGAAATAGCTGTCCAGAACCCAGTGGCCGCGCACCATCAGATCGCCTTGCGTTTCTCCGTCATGGGGCAGATCATTGCCGTCATCATCAACAATCTTCAACTCGACCCCAAAGGGCGGACGCCCCTGATTCTCGCGCAGTTTATGCTGCGCTTCGAGGGGCATATCGAGATGCTTGGCCATAGGGTAGTTTGTGGTGCCCAGCGGGCTCATCTCACTCATCCCCCAGGCGTGGACGGTATCTACGCCATAGGTCTCGCGAAACGTCTCGATCATCGAAGGCGGACAGGCCGCACCGCCGATCACGGTCCGCGCGAGGCTGTCCAGCTTGGTGCCACATTTCGCAGCATGGGCCAGCAGGCCCTGCCAAATGGTTGGCACACCCATCGCAAGCGTTACACCGTAGGTGTCGATCAGATTGACCAGTGCTTCCCCATGCAAATCCGGCCCCGGCAGAACCATACGCGAGCCGGACATGGCGCTGGCATAGGGCGACCCCCACGCGTTGACGTGGAACATTGGCACCACAGGCATCACCACGTCCATCGCGGAATAGCCGATCACATCACGGGTATTCGACGCAAAACTGTGCAGCAAAGTGGACCGGTGGGAATAAAGAACACCCTTGGGATTCCCTGTTGTGCCCGACGTATAGCACAGGCTGGACGCCGTGTTTTCATCAAAGCTGGGCCAGGCATAGTCCTGATCTCCGGTCTCGATCAGCTCATCATAGAAAACCAGCCCGGGCACCTGAGACAGCGCGGCCTCGTCCCGCGCGCCCATCAGTACGAAATGCTGCACCTCGGTCAGGTGTTCGTGCAGCGCAGCCACCAAAGGCAGGAATGTTGCATCAAAGAACAGCACCCGGTCCTGTGCATGGTTGATGATATAGGTCAGCTGCTCAGGAAACAGGCGCGGGTTGATCGTGTGGCAGACAAAGCCTGCCCCCGATACGGCATAGTAGATCTCTAGATGGCGGCGGTTGTTCCACGCCAGCGTGCCGACGCGATCCTGCGGCTCAAGCCCAAGCTTCACCAGCGCCGAAGCCATCCGGCGAGCGTTACGCGCAATCCCGGCCCAGTTGGTCTCGGTCACGGTTCCGTCTGTCTCCACCGAGATGATCTCGGTCTGGCCGTGATAGCGTTCGGCGTGATCAATCAACGACGAAATCAGCAAGGGCTGCGTCATCATCTGTCCCAGCATGGACATTCCTCCCATCATCAGCGCTGTGCCGCGCCGTTTGTCTTGGCATTGACCCTGCCAAGATTTTAATTGTCTGACAATAAGAGAGTGCGACCGGGTGCCGCGTCAACCGCGATGGCGCAGGGCATAGGCGACCAGCGCCGCGGTCGATCCGTCCTTGCCTTCGGTGCCGGCCTCGCCGTCCACAATCGGCCCCAGAGACGTTGCCAGTTCCTTGCCCAACTCCACGCCCCATTGGTCGAACGAGTTGATGCCCAGCAGCACGCCTTCGACAAACACCCGATGCTCGTACAGCGCAATGATCTGGCCCAGAACAAAGGGCGTCAGCAGCGGATAGATCAACGTGGTCGAAGGACGATTGCCCGGGAACACCCGGTGCCGCGCCTGACGCTCCAACTCATCGCCGGTCAGGCCTTTGTCGGCCATGCGCGAACGGGCCTCGTCCAGCGAACGTCCCCGCATCAGGGCCTCGGACTGGGCCAGACAGTTTGCCAGCAGCAGCCGGTGGTGGTGCGCCAGTTCAGGTTCGTGCCCTTCGGTGGCCACCATGAACTCGCAGGGTATCACATCGGTGCCCTGATGGATCAGTTGATAGAACGCGTGCTGCCCGTTTGTACCCGGTTCGCCCCAAACCACGGGGCCAGAAGGCATCGTCAGATCGCTGCCATCCATGGCCACCGATTTGCCATTCGATTCCATTTCAAGCTGCTGGAAATAGGCCGGAAGGCGCAGCAAGCGTTGATCATATGGCAGCACCGCGCGACTGGCGTGTCCCAGAACCTGACGGTGCCAGATCCCCACAAGGGCCAGCATCACCGGCATATTCTCGACCCACTCGGCCGAGCGGAAATGCAAATCCATCGCCTGCCCGCCCCTTAGAAACGCATCAAATGCGTTCGAGCCGAAGGCGATCATCACCGGCAGGCCCACCGGCCCCCAGACGGAATAACGCCCGCCCACCCAATCGGCGAACCCAAAGACGCGCGCCTCGGGGATGCCGAAGGCGGCGGTTTTGTCGACGGCGCTTGAGACGGCTGCGAATTGCTGTGCCGGATCTCCGCCACCGTCCTGCATCCATGCGCGTGCGGTGCGCGCGTTTGTCATGGTCTCAATGGTGGTGAAGGTTTTCGACGCGACAATGACCAGCGTGCGAGACGGATCAAGCGGGCGCAGCGTATCGGCAATATGCGCCCCATCCACGTTCGACACATAATGCAGCCGCGGCCCATCATGATAGGTCGATAGCGCATGGGTGGCCATGACCGGCCCCAGATCGGAGCCGCCGATGCCGATATTCACCACATCGGTGAAACTGCCCCCTGCCCCCTTGACCGCGCCGCCGCGTACTTCTTCGGCAAAGACCCGCATCCGCTGCAGGGTCGCCAGCACCTCGGGCATCACATCCTGCCCATCGACCTCGACAGGTCCGCCATCGAGGTTGCGCAGGGCCGTGTGCAGCACCGCGCGGCCCTCGGTCTCGTTGATCTTCTGGCCGGTGAACATCGCCTCACGCCGATCGGCCAGCCCCGCCTGATCGCACAGATCAATCAGACCCGACCGGATATCCTCGGCAATCTGCGTTTTCGAGTAGTCAAACAGCAGATCACCAGCCGAGGCCGAAAAGCTCTGCGCGCGCATCGGATCATCTTGGAACAGATCCTCGATGCGGCGGTCGTGGGTCATTGTGGCAAGGGTTCTGAGGCTATCGAGTTGCATCACATCTACTCTGCCCAATGGACTGTCATACCGCTCAGCACGGCCGCGATCGGCGCCTCCTCGGGCGGCAATGACATCGCGCGGTCCAGCGCGTCGCGTTTGGCGGTGCCAAAGATGACCAAGTGTTTCGACAGCGCCCCGTCCAGTACTGGCGCGGTCAGGGTGATGCGCGGTTCGGGCTGCACATCGGTGCGGGCGACGGCCAGCGTGGGCGCATGGCTGTCGAGCGCGGCGGCCAGCCCCTCCATCCCCGGAAACAGCGAGGCGGTGTGCATGTCTTCCCCCATCCCCAGCACCAGAACCGACAGCGGCAGCACCGGAGTAATCAGCGTTTCGATCTCGGGCAGGACGTCTTCGGGCGCATGGCCATCAACGTAAAGCGGCACATATTCGGCGACCGAGGCGCGGCTGGTCAGCAACCTCTCGCGGATCAGACGTTCATTCGAACGTTCATGATTGTTGGGCACGCAGCGCTCATCGGTGGGCAGGACGCGCACGCGATCCCACGCCAAATCAGCCGCGCAGAGCACGTCAAACACGGGACCCGGCGTGGTTCCACCCGGCACCGCAAGCGAAACCAGGTCATGGTGCAGCAACGCGGCTTCCAGATCTCCGGCCAAATTGTTGGCGACATCAATCGCCAGCATGTCCCTGTCGGCATATTCTTTGATATTCATGGGTTTATCCCCTGCCAGCGGCGACCATCCCGTTTCATCAGCAACTCGGCGTCGCCCGGACCGGTGCTGCCACTTTCGTAAGGTTTCGGCACATCGCCCCGTGCCTCCCAGCCAGCGATGATCGGGTCGGTCCATGCCCATGCGGCCTCGACCTCGTCGCCGCGCATGAAGAGGGTCTGATTGCCGCGAATGACATCCATGACCAGCCGTTCATAAGCATCGGGCGGGTTCTGACTTTCCGGCCCCAGCGCCTCGGCAAAGCTCATGTCCAGAGGCACATCGACCAGCCGCATGCCGCCCTGGCCCGGCTCTTTGATCGTCACCTTCAGCGTGATGCCTTCGTTCGGCTGCAGCCGGATCGACAGCGCATTCGCATGCCGCCCAGCCTCTTCGCCAAAGATCGAATGCGGCGCATCCTTGAACATCACGTTGATGATCGAAGACCGCGCCACCAGTTCCTTGCCCGTGCGCAGATAGAACGGAGTACCGGCCCATCGCCAATTGCTGATATGGGCACGCAGCGCCACATAGCTTTCCGTCGTCGAGCGCGGATTGCCGACCACCTCACGATAGCCTCTGTCCCCGCCCGAGAATTGGCCGCGCACTATGTGATGCGGCTCAACCGAATCCAGCGCGCGGATCACCTTTAGCTTTTCATCCCGCACAGCATCGGGGTCGAATTTCGCCGGGGGTTCCATTGCGATCAGACACAAAAGCTGCATCAGATGGTTCTGCATCATGTCGCGCATGGCTCCGGCGCGCTCATAGTATTCCTCGCGCCCGTCAATGCCCACGGTTTCGGCCACAGTGATCTGGATATGGTCCACGTACTGGCTGTTCCAGAGCGGTTCGAACAGCATGTTGCCGAACCGGACGGCCATCAGGTTCTGGACCGTTTCTTTGCCCAGATAGTGGTCGATCCGATAGATCTGGCTTTCGTCGAAATGCGCCGCCAACGTGGCGTTCAATGCCCGCGCGCTGCCCAGATCATGACCAAACGGCTTTTCGACCACGATCCGCGTCTGACCCGTAGCCATGTCATGCGCCTTGATCTGCTCGGCCAACGGACCAAACAGACCCGGCCCGACCGAGAAATAAAAGGCCCGAACCCGGTCCGCATGCAGCTTTCCACCCAGTTGCGCCCACCCCTCATCCGACAGTGCATCGAGCGAGACATAGTCAAGCCGTTCAAGGAACCCCTGCAGCATCTCAATCTCCGCCGCCTGAACCGGCACATGGCGCAACAGCGATTCGCGCACCAGTTTCCGGAACGCGTCGGCCTCCAGCCCTCCGCGCGCGGCACCAATGATCTGCGTGTCCTGCGGCCATTGGCGCGCACAATAACGGCGAAACAGCGCCGGAACGATCTTGCGCTGCGCCAGATCGCCGGTTGCGCCGAAAATGACCAGATCAAATGGGTCAACAGGTATGACACGAGAAACCATGGCTTTTCCTTACCTTGCCGCTTGGGTCATGTCCAATGTTAGCGCAATCATTCACTGGAAAACTTCGATCATCAAAACTCTGTCAGCGACAGCCAACCGCACTTAACTCTTGCCCTGCAAACCGTTAAGTCAGGTCAGAAATCGCAGACAAACCGGATACCGGCATGAAAGACAACGCCCCTCAGGTCGCCAATATCGGCAAGTTTCAGGACAGTTTGGTGACAGCCGATGGTCAGACCCGGGCGTCGGTCTCGCTGACCAACCCTGAGACGTTGTGGTTCAACACCGGCACTCTGTGCAACATCGAATGCGTGAATTGCTATATCGCGAGCAATCCGACCAATGACGCGTTGGTCTACATCACGGCGGACGAGGTGCGCGACTTTCTGGATCAGATCGACCAACGCAACTGGCCCATCCGCGAGATCGGCTTTACGGGTGGCGAGCCGTTCATGAACCCAGAGATGATCGACATGACACGCGCCGCGCTGGAACGTGGCTATGAGGTGTTGATCCTGACCAACGCCATGCAACCCATGATGCGCCGCAAAATGCGCGAGGGATTGCTGGATTTGCAACGCCTTCACGGTGACAAACTGACCCTGCGGATTTCCGTCGACCATTATCGTCCGGAATTGCATGACGAGGAACGTGGTGAGGGTAGCTTTGCCAAGACGGTGACGGGGATGGAATGGCTGCGCGACAACGGCTTTCGGATGGCGATCGCCGGTCGCACGGTCTGGGGCGACACGGATGCCGAAAGCCGTGCGGGTTATGCTGCGTTCTTTGCGGCGCATGGCTTCGACATCGACGCGCAAAACCCCGGTCAGACCGTGTTGTTTCCCGAAATGGACGAGACCGTAGAAGTGCCCGAAATCACCACCGCCTGCTGGGGTATTCTGGACAAATCGCCTGACGCGGTGATGTGCGCCAGTTCCCGAATGGTGGTGAAGCGCAAAGGCGCCAAGCGCCCCGCGGTATTGGCCTGTACATTGCTGCCCTACGCACCCGAGTTTGAAATGGGCGCGACGCTGGAAGAGGCCGAGGCAGACGTGCACCTGAATCACCCTCATTGCGCCAAATTCTGCGTGCTGGGTGGTGCTAGCTGTTCGGCCTAGGTTAGTTCACCCGGAACTCTCCCACCATGTTGCGCCATTCCCCCGGCGCGATCATCTTGCGGTGGGTGAACTTGACCGAATGCAGCGGGCCTTCAATCTCGCGCTGCCAGAAGTCGATGAATTCGAACAGTTTCGGATGATCCGGTGCCAGATCGTAATCCTGCCAGATAAACGTGTTCAGGACATGAATATAGTCGGGCATGTGATAGAAGAATTCCGCCGTCGTCAGCCCATACCCTTTCAGCATCAATTCGGTTTCACTTTGCGCCATGCAGACCTCCGGATTTGTGGCAAGGTCTCTTCAGAGTAGCATGGAAACTTGCTAATTCTTGGATAACAATATGTTACCCCCGTGTTACCGTGGTATTTTCTGCAAAATGATCAGCTTGCTTGCACCTTATATGCCGGGTCTGATAAGGTGCATCCACAAGATATAGACCCAAGCCAAAGATCGGGCAGTTTACGTGAGCGATACGCCAGAAACCCCAGAAAACATGGATGAAACCCCGCCTGAGCGCCCTGTTTATGACGGCCCGACGGTCTCGATCGAATCCGAGATGCGCACGTCCTATCTGGACTATGCGATGTCGGTCATCGTCAGCCGTGCGATCCCCGATCTGCGCGACGGCCTGAAACCGGTGCACCGCCGGATTCTCTATGCCATGCACGAATCCGGGAACACTCATGACAAGGCCTATCGCAAGTCGGCCCGTCCAGTGGGTGATGTGATGGGTAAATACCACCCGCACGGCGACAGCGCGATCTACGACGCGCTAGTGCGGATGGCGCAGGATTTCTCGATGTCGCTGCCGCTGCTGGATGGTCAGGGCAACTTTGGCTCGATGGACGGGGATAATCCGGCGGCCATGCGCTATACCGAAGTGCGGATGGACAAACCCGCCGCCGCCCTGCTGGCCGATATCGAAAAAGAGACGGTCGATTTTCAGGACAACTATGACGGCAAGGATCGGGAACCCACTGTCCTGCCCGCGCGTTTCCCGAATATGCTGGTCAATGGCGCTGGCGGTATTGCCGTCGGTATGGCAACCAACATTCCGCCACACAATCTGGGCGAAGTGGTCGACGCCACTCTGGCCCTGATCGACGATCCGGACCTGACCTCCGAGCAGCTGATCGAATACGTCCCCGGCCCCGACTTCCCGACCGGAGGCGTCATGCTGGGCCGGTCCGGTGCCCGCAAAGCCTACTTGGAAGGTCGTGGCAGCGTCATCATCCGCGCCAAGACCCGCGTGGAAGAAATCCGCCGTGACCGCTATGCCATTATCGTCGATGAGATCCCTTACCAGGTTAACAAGGCCTCGATGATCGAAAAGATCGCCGAAGCGGTGCGTGAAAAGCGCATCGAAGGCGTGAGCCATGTTCAGGACGAATCCGACCGCAACGGCGTGCGCGTGGTGGTCGAGCTGAAACGCGATGCAACGCCCGAGGTGGTGCTAAACCAGCTTTATCGGTTCTCGCCGATGCAAACCTCGTTCGGCTGTAACATGCTGGCCCTGAACGGTGGCCGGCCCGAGCAACTGACCTTGCGCCGCTTCCTGACCTCGTTCATCGATTTCCGCGAAGACGTGGTCGCCCGCCGCACCGCCTATGACCTGCGCAAAGCGCGCGAGCGTAGCCACATCCTGTGTGGTCTGGCCGTGGCCGTCTCGAACGTGGACGAAGTGGTCGCAACGATCCGGTCATCCGCCGACGCCGCCGAAGCGCGCGAAAAGCTGATGACCCGCCGTTGGCCTGCGGCCGAGATCGAGGGCTATCTGCGTCTGATCGACGATCCTCTGTCCAAGATGAACGACGATGGCACCTATAACCTGACCGAGGTTCAGGCCCGTGCAATCCTGGAACTACGTCTACAACGCCTGACTCAACTGGGCGTGAAAGAGGTCACGGACGAGCTTGAGCAACTGGCTGCCAAGATCAAGGAATATCTGGATATTCTGTCTTCACGCGAACGCATCATGGGCATCATCGGCGACGAACTGCGCGACGTGCGCGAACAATTCGCCGTGCCGCGCCGCACCGAGATCGTCGACTGGTCCGGTGACATGGAAGATGAGGACCTGATCGAGCGTGAAGATATGGTCGTGACCGTCACCTCGGGCGGTTACATCAAGCGTACTCCGCTGGCCGATTTCCGCGCGCAGAAACGTGGCGGCAAGGGCTTGTCAGGCATGCAGACCAAGGAAGAGGATGTTGTCACCAACCTCTTCGTCGCCAACACCCACACGCAGTTGCTGTTCTTCACCACCGAAGGCATGGTCTACAAGCTCAAGACCTGGCGCTTGCCGCAGTCCAGCCGCACCGGAAAAGGCAAGGCGATCGTCAACATCCTGCCGATCCCGACCGGGGTGTCCATCGCGGCGATCATGCCTGTCGATGTGCCGGATGAAGAGTGGGAGAACTTGCAGATCGTGTTTGCCACCAGCGCCGGCGACGTGCGCCGTAACCGTCTGTCGGACTTCACGAATGTCCGTCGCAACGGCAAGATCGCCATGAAACTGCCCGAGGGCATCGAACTGGTGAACGCCCGCATCTGCTCGGAAGACGAAGATGTGATGCTGGTGACCAATTCGGGTCGCGCGATCCGCTTCCGGACCACCGATGTGCGGGTGTTCAATTCGCGCGAGTCCACCGGTGTGCGCGGCATCAAGCTGACCAACGGAGACCGCGTTGTCTCGATGTCTGTGATCCGCCACTTCGAGGCCGACCCGGATGAGCGCGCCGCCTATCTCAAGATGCGCCGTGCCGTTGCCGGGATCGCCGACGATGGCGAGACAGACGAGGACGAAGCCACGCCGGGCACCATCACGCAGGAACGATATGCCGAGATGTCGGCTGCCGAAAACCTGATCCTGACCATCACATCAGGTGGCGCGGGCAAGCTGAGTTCCAGCCATGACTACCCGGTTCGCGGGCGCGGCGGCATGGGCGTCGCTGCGATGGATAAGGCGATGCGCGGCGGCGAGCTTGTAGCCTCGTTTCCGGTCGAGATCGACGACCAGATCATGCTGGCGACGTCGAAAGGTCAGTCGATCCGCGTTCCGGTCGAGGGCATCTCATTCCGGTCCCGCAGCGCGGGCGGCGTACGGGTCTTCAACACCGGCAAGGGCGAAGAGGTTGTGAGTGTCGCCTGGATCGCCGATCAGGGTGATGAAGAAGCCGAGGAATAACAAAGCACTACAGAAGTGTAACAAAGCGCCCGTTTTGCGGGCGTTTTTGCTGTTTCAGGTCACGTTCCCGCCAAGGCGCCAGATGGCGGGGTTGCCCGGCAACCTGCATCTGCATAGCTTTTTGGGATGTGGTCTTTTGCCCATATCCGCCCTGCCTATAGCCGTGCTGAACGCATAAGCGACGGCGTGATACATGTGCTCGGCGTGTCCTCGGCGCTGATCGCGGTGCCGATGCTGATCATCATGACAGTCTTCTACCGATCCGATCCCGCGGCTGTCCTGGGTGCATCGGTCTATGGCGTGACACTGGTGCTGATGCTGACGTTCTCGGCACTTTACAACATGATCGAACATGATGAATGGGGCGAGTTTCTGCGCCGTCTCGATCATTCGGGCATCTACGTCAAGATCGCTGGGACCTATACACCTTTCGTGCTGCTTTCAGCCTCGCAACCTCCGGGCCTGCTTCTGGGGCTGTGGTCGTCGGCGACGCTGGGTTCGGTTCTGAAGATGATCGATCCGAACCGCTTTCGCTGGTTCGGGCTTGCGCTATACCTGCTTATGGGATGGGCCGCCGTCTGGGCCGGTCAGGCCATGCTGGCCGAGCTGTCCCCCATTACGCTAACCCTGATGATCGCCGGAGGGCTGATCTACACTGCAGGCGTTGTATTCTATCTGCTGGATTGGCTGCCTTACCACAACACGATCTGGCATGTGTTTGTTCTGGCCGGCAGTGTGTTGTTCTTCGCCGCAGTCGCGACACGGATAGAGCTGGTGCAAGTGGTATAACGCGACCTACCCCGCGTCGCTGTGACGACGCAGCAGATCATCAACCAGCCACAACCGGTCCTGTCCCCAGATACTGTGCCCCGCGACACGAAAGCTGGGCACCCCCCACAGACCAATTCCCTGCAGCCTTGTCTGGTTGCTTGCGACACGGTCGCGCCAGCCCTGCTCGACCAGCTGGTGTTGCGCGACGTCCCAGTCCAGGCCTGCCTGCTCCGCAATCCGGGCCAAACCTTGATCAGTTGCGGCGTCCACCCCCTCGGACCAGACGCAGCGCAAGAACGCCGAACAGAAGTCCGCCATCCGACCCTGATCCTCGGCGTAGTCGAACAGCGCATAACCGCGTTCGACCCCGGCCCCCAGCGGGTCGCAAATCCGACCAAAAGGAAGACCCAACCGCCGGGCCTCGCGCACGCAATCATGCAGAATATAGCCCGATTTGACCTTCGGAACCGGCAAACCGCGCATCAGCATCGGTAGCACTGGGCGCAGGATCAGACGGGCGTCATGGTGGGCTGCCAGCCTACGGACACGATCAAAAGCCAGGTAAGAATAAGGGCTTCGGAACGAGAAAAAGACCTCAAGTTCTATCTGCGCTGCGTTAGTGTCACCTGTCGAAAGCTCTGGTGGCGCCACAATGGGTCCCATTCGCGCCCCTAGCCCGGCTTGCTGCAGGCGATACTCAAGGTAGTGAAGACGATCAACGCCCCAATACCATTCTCCGCCATAATAGAATGTTCCGCCCAGATAATGCCCAAGACGAGCCAATGCCTGATCTCCGGCTTGCAACGCCGACGTTGCGTTCTTGGCTGGCCCCTCGGGCAACACATTGCCGGACCAAAGGGCCGAACTGATCTCATGCAGATGGTGGGCAAAATCGGGGGCGTCGAGACAAGCGGCCAGACGGCGCTCGGCTTGAGTCCGGGATGCTTGGTCCGGGGTCTGAGGTTCTTCCAACCCCAGATTGCGGGCCAACCGACCTGCATCAATCAGAGAATTATGACGATGCGCATCGGCTTCGGGCACAGCAACCCGCGGTGGTCCCGAGATCAGGTGGGGCGTCAGAACGATGTCATACCGTGTCTGAAACCGTTCCAGAACCTGTGCGGTCAAGTGACAATAGGGATCGCCGACATCGTGAAAATAGTGCACCACATGCGCCGCGCGCCGCAGCCAGCGCCGTACCTCGTGCGTTTGCCTGCGCGCGTTTTGCACGGCCTGACTGGTCAGCGCAGCAGCAAGCCGGGATTTCACGTGGCGATCAAAGGACAAGCTTCCCTCCGCGCGGGTTTATAGACCCTACTTTACGCAGGCCCCAATCAGATAACACGCGCTCACACAGTAAGTTGAGACCACCACCTATAGGTCGTAAAGCGCCCCGAATTTCTGTTCCAGATACGCCAGCAGAGGCTCGGGGCCCGGCTCAACACCGCTGGCCTGTCGGATCACTGCGCGTGGTGCGTAAAGACCGCCATGCTGTTGAACGGTCTCGCGCAGCCAAGTGGTGGCACCGGATGTGTTCCCTTGCGCCAATTGCCCCTCAAGCCCCGGTACTGCCGATTGCAACGCCTGATAGAGACATCCGGCATAAACATTGCCCAAAGAATAGGTCGGGAAGTAGCCAAACAGACCCACCGACCAGTGCACGTCCTGCAGGCATCCATTCGAAGGCTTGTCGACCGCATAGCCGAAATCGGCCTTGAACCGGTCATTCCACGCCGCTTCGAGATCGCCGACCCGCAGGTCCCCTGCCATAAGCGCGCGTTCCAGATCAAAGCGTAGCATGATGTGCAGGTTGTATTGCACCTCATCCGCCTCGGTACGGATATAGCCGTTATGGACGCGATTGACGGTGGCATAGAATGCCTCTGCATCAGCGATGCCAAAGTCACCGAACACCTGTTTCATCTGCTCGAAAAGCCAACCCGTGAATGCACGCGAACGGCCCAACTGGTTCTCGTAGATCCGGCTTTGGCTTTCATGCACACCCATCGACACGCCGCGCCCAAGGGGTGTCAGAAGGTAGTCGCGGTTGATGCCCTGTTCATAAGCGGCATGGCCGACCTCGTGAATGGTCGAGTAGAAGCAGTTGAAGGGGTCGGTCTCACTGGTGCGCGTGGTGATGCGGACGTCGAGACCGCTACCCGAGCTGAACGGATGCACGGCCTTGTCCACGCGCCCGTTGTTCAGGTCATAGCCAAAGGCCACCGCCAGTTTTTGTGACAGGCGCATCTGGGTGAGCTCATCGAAACTGCCATGTAAGGCCGCGGGTTCTGGACGGTCCAGAACAGCCGCACGCAACGCAACCAAACGCGGGCGCATTTCATCGAAGATCGCGGCAATCTGCGCGCCGGTCGTGTAAGGCTCATAGTCCTCGACCATCGCATCGTAGATGTCGCCACCCTGCGCCAGAGCCTCGCCTTCCTGTCGTTTCAGCGAGACGACCTCTTCCAGCACAGGCAGGAAGGCCGAGACATCCTCGTCCGCGCGCGCCTGCGCCCATGTGCCTTGGGCGGCCGAGGTCACCCGGGCAATCGCCGTCGCAAGGTCAGCGGGCACCTTGACGGCCCGGTCATATGCGCGGCGAATTTCCCGCAGTTGCGCCTTGCCGACCTCGTCCTGAGGTGCAGCCTGATCCAGCCATTCGGCCACCCGAGGATCGGATCGGCGTGCGTGCAGAACGGCCTCGATTGCCGCCATTTCCTCGGCCCGCTGCGCGGCAGCCCCGCGCGGCATCACCGTTTCCTGATCCCAACCCAGCCGCCCGGCGATCTGGCCTAAAGCCGAAGTTTCGCGCTGAAAGGCCATCAGGTCGTTGAATGCAGTCATAAGATCAGACTCCGCGCACAGAGGTTGCGATGGGATAAGCGGTCAGGAAGCGGGCGCGCAGGATGAGTGTCCAGACGATCACAGCCATGAACTGGTGGAAAATGGCGATCTGCCAGGGGGCCGCGTAGACGACCGTCACAATGCCGACCACCACCTGCAGCGATAGCGCCGCAAACGCTGCGTTGAACGCGAACCGCGTCTGCGGATGCGCGCTGGTGCTGCCGCGCCGCCAGACGATGACGGCGAAAATCAGCAGCAGATAGCCTGCGCAGCGGTGAATGAACTGCACCAGACCCGGGCTTTCGAAGAAGTTGCGCCATATCGGTTCCAGCATGGTCGCATCCGGTGGCAGAAGCTGACCGCCGATCAGCGGCCAATCGGTGTATGAACGCCCGGCGTCGATCCCAGCGACCAGCGCACCAATGAGTATTTGTAAAAAGGTGAAATGCAGCAGACCGGTCGAGAGCGAGAACAGCTTTGCCTCTTTCGCTCGGCGGGCCTGCATCAGGTCGCGTTCCTCGCGGCCCAGTTCAAAGATGTACCAAGCAAGGAACCCAAGGATCACGAAGGCCAAGCCGAGATGGGTTGCAAGACGATAGCTGGCCACGGCAGTCATCCCCTCGCCCTGCGTCACACCCGAGGCGACCATCCACCAGCCGACCGCGCCCTGAACGCCGCCCAAGGCGCCGGGGATCAGCAGTTTGCCGGTCCAACCCGTCGGGATTTTGCGCGCGATCAGGAAGCCAAAGAAGCCAATCGCCCAAACCAAGCCGATCACGCGGCCCAGTTGGCGGTGGCCCCATTCCCACCAATAGATGAATTTGAAATCATCCAGTTCCATCCACTGGTTCTGGATGCGCCACTGATCGATCTGTTTGTACTTGTCGAACTCGGCCTGCCAAGCGGCTTCGTTCATCGGCGGGACCGCCCCGGTGATCGGACGCCATTCAGTGATCGACAGCCCGCTATCGGTCAAACGGGTCAGGCCACCCACCGCGATCATCACGACCACAAGCGCAAACAGGATCATCAGCCAGATGCGGATCGCAGCGCGCGCTCCGCCCCGGCCCCGGTCGATCATGCCGGGTTGGGCGGCCTGTTGTTTTTCGCTGTCCGAGACCTCTTCGAAGATGCTGCGCTTGCCGCTCATGCTGTCCTCATGCCTTTGAATTTCGTCGCAAGCTAGGGCCAAGGGGGGCGAAGGTCCAGCCTCAGCCCTTATCCTTCCAGCGGACCATCTGCCGCATGATCCCGTGCAGCATCTGCACATCGGCGCGCGTCATCCGCATCCGCGACCAAAGATTGCGCAGGTTCACCTTCATGCCTTCGGCCTTTTCAGGCGGATAGAAGAACCCCGCCTCCTCCAACCGATCCTCATAATGTTCGACCAGTTTTTCGACCTCGATCCCCGTGGCCCAGTCGCCCTTGCCCAGATCGGTGGCCTCATGCACCACATCACCGGTCTGGCGCATCCACTCATAAGCGGTCAGAAGCACGCATTGCCCCAGATTCAGCGAGGCATATTCGGGGTTCACCGGCACCGAGATGATCGCATTGGCCTTGGCAATATCCTCATTCTCAAGCCCCGCGCGTTCGGGGCCGAACAGCACGGCCACCTTCTCGCCCGCAGCGACTTTTTCCGCTGCAATCTTCATGGCGCGCTCGGGGCTATAGACTGGCTTGGTCAAACCCCGCTGCCGAGCGGTGGTGGCAAAGACAAACGTGCTATCAGCCAAGGAACCCGCGAGATCATCGAACAACTGCGCCTCATCCAGCAGCCGCCCCGCACCGCTGGACATCGCCACGGCCTTGGGGTTTGGCCAGCCGTCCCGCGGGGCAACGATCCGCATCCGGTCCAGCCCGAAATTCCACATCGCGCGCGCGGCAGCGCCGATATTCTCGCCCATCTGCGGGCGCACGAGCACGAAAGAAGGCTGAGATGTCTGGCTGGGCATGGCACACTCCGAAAAACTGCGCCCGCTCTAATCCGCCTGCGGGGTCAGAGCAACCCGAACCCCTTCTTCTGATCTCAAATACCTCTGCCAGAGGCAATAAAGTTTGCTTCCCCCGCCCAATCCGCTAAACCGCGCCCAAGACGGAACACCCAAAGGACGCGCCATGGACACCCAAGAGCAGCCGCAGATTTACCTGATCACGCCCCCGACCATTGCGCTCAGCACCTTCCCAGATGACCTGGCCCGCGTTCTGGATGGGGCCGAGATCGCCTGTATCCGACTGGCGCTGGCGGGCAGTGACGAGGATACCATCTCGCGCGCCGCGGATGCCTGCCGCGAGGTGGCCCATGCGCGTGACGTGGCCATCGTGATCTCGAACCACGTTCTGCTGGCCCAGCGTCTGGGGCTGGACGGGGTACATCTGGACGACGCCGCGCGCTCGGTGCGCGCCGCGCGCAAGGAACTGGGTGCGGATGCGATTGTCGGCAGCTTTTGCGGTACGTCCAGCCATGACGGCATGACGGCGGGCGAGAACGGCGCGGATTACGTGGCCTTCGGACCGGTGGGCTCGGCAGCGCTGGGTGATGGCACGAAGGCCGAAAAGGACCTGTTCCAATGGTGGTCCGAGATGATCGAGGTTCCCGTCGTGGCCGAAGGCGGACTGACGGCCGGCCTGATCCGAGACCTCGCCCCCTGCACCGATTTCTTCGGCATTGGCGAGGAAATCTGGTCACAGGATAACCCTCTGGACACGCTGAACTCTCTGATTGCCGCTATGGGCTGAGCGCAGGGGCGTTAACCCTTGCGCCCGCGCCGGGGCTGCGGCATGACACGTGGCATGAACAACAACAGCACCATCCTGTGTATCGGCTCGGTCCTTTGGGACGTGATCGGGCGGTCAGCCAGCGTGATGCGGCAGGGCTCTGACGTGCCGGGGCGTATTACGCGCCTGCCCGGCGGCGTCGCTATGAACATCGCCATGACTCTCGTGCGGTTTGGTATGACGCCAACGCTGCTGACCGCGATTGGCCGCGACCCCGAGGGCGATGAACTGGTCCAGTCCTGCGCGCGATTGGGAATGGTTACCGACCACATCTATCGCTCGCAAGACCTGCCGACCGACCGCTACATGGCCGTCGAAGGCGCCAACGGCCTGATCGCAGCCATTGCCGATGCCCATTCGCTTGAGGCTGCGGGGGCCAAAATCCTGCGTCCCCTCATGCACGGGCCGCTGGGGTACGAGAACACGCCGTTCGAAGGCCCCATCGCGCTGGACGGTAACTTGACGCTGACCCTGCTGGAAGAGATCGCGCAAAGCCCTGCTTTTGCCAAAGCCGATCTGCGTGTCGCCCCGGCCTCGCCCGGCAAGGCGGAGCGCCTGCTGCCCTTCCTCAAACACGCCCGCGCAACACTCTATGTGAACCTCGAAGAAGCAGGACTGTTGTGCCAGCGCGAGTTCACCGATTCCGAAAGCGCCGCCAAAGGCCTGCTGGACCGTGGCGCTCTGCGCGTTCTGGTCACCGATGGCGGCAACTCGGCCACCGTCGGGGATGCTGACAGCCTCCTGACCCAAACACCCCCGTCCGTTCTGGTCACCCGCGTGACCGGCGCGGGGGACACTTTCATGGCCGCCCATATCGCCGCCGAGGCGAATGGGGCCGACAGCGACGCGGCGCTCGGCCGCGCGCTGCACGCCGCCGCCACTTACGTTTCCGGAGAAACCCCACTGTGATCACTATCCACTCTTCCGCCGAGGTGCGCGCCGCCAAGGACGCAGGCCAACCCATCGTTGCGTTGGAAAGCACCATTATCACCCACGGCATGCCCTACCCGCAGAACATCGAGGTCGCGGCGCAGGTTGAACAGGACATCCGCGATGCGGGCGCAGTTCCGGCCACCATCGCGGTCATTGACGGGGTTCTGAATGTCGGTCTGGAGGCAGATCAACTGAAAGCACTGGGTCAGGCGCAGGGCGTCGCCAAGCTGTCACGCGCCGACATGGCCGCCTGCCTTGCCACTGGCGGCACAGGGGCTACCACCGTCGCCGCCACGATGATCGCTGCAAATCACGCAGGTATCGAGGTTTTCGCCACCGGCGGCATCGGGGGCGTACATCAAGGCGCTGAAACCTCTTTCGACATCTCCGCCGATCTGCATGAGCTTGCCCAGACCCCAGTGACCGTGGTCGCTGCAGGGGCGAAAGCCATCCTCGACCTCGCCAAAACGCTTGAGGTTCTGGAAACGCTGGGCGTGCCGGTCATCGCCCACGGACAAGACGAGTTCCCGGCCTTCTGGTCGGCAAAGTCCCCCCTCGCCGCACCACTGCGAATGGATGACGCCGCCGATATCGCCAAAGCCCATGCCACCCGCCGAGGGCTTGGCCTGCCGGGCGGACAACTGGTCGCCAACCCGATTCCGCAGGCCGACCAGATTCCTGCCGAGGAACTGGCCCCCATCATCGCCTCTGCACAGGCCGATGCCGAGACGCATCGGATCACGGGTAAAGGCGTCACGCCCTATCTGCTGCAACGGATCTACGAACAGACCCAGGGCCGATCCCTCACCGCCAATATTGCGCTGGTGCGCAACAATGCGCGTCTGGCGGCAGTCATCGCACGCGCGTTGACGAATGCGGCACCGTGACATCAAGCTATTGCACCACAGCACCGGACGGCCTACCTAAACCGCGAAACCACTCAGGATCACGATGAACACACCGTTTGACGAAGAACCTCACCGCGGACCGGGCCTGTTTTCCCGGCTACGCGCGTCCTTTCTGACGGGCATCGTGGTCATTGCGCCCGTCTGGCTAACGGTCTGGCTGATCTGGTCTGTCGTCGGCTGGATCGACAGCGCGGTCCTGCCGCTGATCCCGCAGCGGTTCCAACCATCTGAATATGTCGGAATCAACCTACGCGGCGTGGGCGTGGTCATCTTTCTGCTGTTCACGGTCATCGTCGGCTGGATCGCCAAAGGCATCCTTGGCCGCTCGTTGATCCATTTCGCCGAAAGCCTCGTCGACCGTATGCCCGTTGTTCGCTCGGTCTATTCCGGCATCAAGCAAATCTCGGAAACGGTGTTTGCCCAGACCGAACGCTCGTTCGAAAAAGCCTGCCTGATCCAATATCCGCGCCGCGGCATCTGGGCGATCGGCTTTGTCTCGACCACCGCGCGGGGCGAGGTTCGAGAGCGCGCCGAAACAGGCGGCGAGTTGCTGAGCGTTTTTGTCCCCACGACCCCCAACCCGACCTCGGGCTTCCTGCTGTTCTTTCCGGCCGAGGATGTGATCCTGCTGGATATGTCCATCGAAGACGCAGCCAAACTGGTGATCTCGGCAGGGCTTGTTTATCCCAACGAAAAAGACCCGACCCAACCGCCAGAGTGATCAGCCAAACATCGCGGGCAGATCGACGGTGCTGCGCTGCCCCAGATCGCCCTTGTTGGCGTTCAGAAACTGATCAGCAGCAGCGCGCCCGGCCTGCTTCAGCCGATTCAGAACAACCGGATTAGGCACAATCTTGGTCGCAGCAGACAGGTCGTTCATCAACGCGTCATCGGCGATCATGTGAACCAGAACCCGGCTCATTTCCCCCGCTTTCAGCTTCCCCTCGGCCAGCAGACGCTGAACGAAATTGATTGCCCGCAGCTCGCGAAACAGCGACGAGTTGAAGCTGATCTCGTTGATCCGGTTCTGAATTTGCTGCGGCGTTTTCGGCACCTCATCGCGCTCCAGCGGGTTAATATTCACGATCACGACATCATCGGGCAGCCCCGCATTAAACAACGGATAAAGAGCCGGATTGCCAGTATATCCACCATCCCAATACGCTTCGGTCCGCCCCGACTTGGGGTCAAAAATCTCGACCGCCTGAAACAGGTTCGGCAAGCAGGCCGAGGCCAGAATCGCATCGGTCGAAATCTCTTCCCGCGTAAACACACGGATCTTGCCGCTGCGCACGCAGGTGGCACAGACAAACAGCTCCAGCCCCTCATCCGCGCAAATCTCATCAAAGTTGAACCGATCCACCACCGACTCCAGCGGATTGCGATAAAAGGGTCCGTATGCGTAGGGCGACACCAGGCGCGACCACGTCTCGGCCATGGAAAAGGGTACCGAATACTCCAACGCCTGCGCCACATGCGCAGGCTCGATGCCGCGCATCCAATGGGCAATCCGCATGTCACCAACGGCCCCCATCCGCTTCCACAACCCGTCAAGCGACGCTCGCGCGCCCGCGCGCCCGGCCCGTACCATCCCTGACTTGAACGCCGCCCCATTCAGTGCCCCGGCCGAGGTCCCGGTGATCGCCGCAACCTCGATATCCTCTTCCTCCAGCAACCGATCCAGCACACCCCAAGTGAACGCTCCATGCGCCCCGCCGCCCTGTAACGCCAGATTGATCCGTTTCATGGTTCCGCCTCTTCATCTGGCCAAAAATATCCCGGGGGTATGGGGGCTGAGCCCCCATGATCTCTCACAACGCCGTCCAGCCCCCATCGACCGAAATGGTCGTCCCGGTAATCTGCGCCGCCGCGTCCGAGCACAAAAAGATCGTCGTGCCGCCCAATTGCTCGACCGTCGCAAACTCTTTCGATGGCTGACGCTCCAGCAGGACGTTCTTGACCACATCCTCACGGCTCATGTTGTATTCCTTCATGGTGTTGGGGATCTGCGCCTCAACCAGCGGGGTCAGCACATATCCCGGACAGATCGCATTGCAGGTAATCGGCTCCTGCGCGGTCTCCAGAGCAACGGTCTTGGTCATCCCGACCACCCCATGCTTCGCCGCGATATAGGCCGCCTTGAAGGGCGACGCAGTCAGACCATGGGCCGAGGCTATGTTCACCACGCGCCCCCAACCCGCCTTACGCATCATCGGCAGCGCCGCAGCCGTGGTGTGGAAGGCCGAGTTCATGTTGATCGCGATGATCGCATCCCATTTTTCAGTCGGAAACTGATCGATGGGCGACACATGCTGAATGCCAGCGTTGTTCACCAGAATATCACAGGCGCCCGCCTGTTCGATGAGCGCACGGCATTCATCGCCCTTGGACATATCCGCTTTGATGTAGCGCGCGTTTGTCCCGGTCTCTTGCCCGATCTCGGCGGCCAGCGCGTGATCCTCATCCCGGTCCGTGAACGAGTTCAGCACCACATCCGCCCCGGCCTTCGCCAGCTCGCGCGCGATGCCTAGTCCGATGCCTGAATTCGATCCCGTAATGATGGCCGTTTTGCCCGACAGACTCATGACCGCTCTCCCTCTGATATGCGTCTCGCGAACACAGTGCCATGCTGCACCTGCAAAGAAAACGGGGAAAGCGCGCGGGCCTGTTACCCGGACAAAATGCGCATAAAAAAACGCCCGCACGAAGCGGGCGTTAAGTTATTGAGGCAGGTTTCATACAGGCAAGAAACCTATCGAGCAGTGCGTCCTTTATAAGCAATTCCGCGCCTTCGTCCAAGCTAAAAGTTTGATAATAAGAAAAATCATGGCTACGGTGAATCCCAAACAAAATAAGGCCAGAGCAGGATTGTTTCCAAAATGAGCCCCGATTATCTCCGTCCCCTTCGCTTTGTGATCACGGGAATCACCTGCGTTTTTGCCGCTTCATGGGCCTCGGCAGAATCGGCCCATGGCATAGCTATGTATGGGGACCCGGCCCTACCACCGGATTTTGTGTCGCTGCCCTATGCAAACGCGGACGCGCCCAAAGGCGGCAAAGTCGTGTTCGGCAACACTGGCGGCTATAACAGCCTGAACCCGTTTGTGCAAAAAGGCACCTCACCTTGGCAGTTGCGATTTTGGACCCATGAAAGCCTGATGGGGCGGTCTTGGGACGAACCTTTCACTCTTTACGGGTTGTTAGCCGAATCAGTTAAGACTGCAGATGACCGGTCCTGGGTCGAATTTACCCTCCGTGAAAACGCAACTTTCTCGGATGGAACGCCCGTAACCGTCGATGACGTGATCTGGTCATATGAGACATTGGGCACCGAGGGGCACCTGCGCTATCGCGGGCTGTGGGGCAAGATCGACAGCATCGAACAGACCGGCCCGCGCAGCGTGCGCATCACCTTCAACGAACCTGACCGCGAACTGGCCTTGATCGCCGGGATGCGCCCGATCCTGCAGAAAGCCCAGTGGGAGGGGAAGGATTTCGCCAGCGCCCCCCTGCACGACATTCCGATCGGCAGCGGGCCGTATGTCGTCGATGACTATGAGGCCGGGCGCTATGTCACCCTGCGCCGCAACCCGGACTATTGGGGGGCGGATATCCCGTTTCGCAAGGGCACCATGAACCTCGATGAAATGCGGATCGAGTTCTACGGCGATGCGACCGTCTTGTTCGAGGCGTTCAAAGCCGGGGAACTGACCGCCGTGCGCGAGTTCAACGCCGACAAATGGGACACCCAGTATAACTTCCCCGCCGTTCAGCGGGGCGACGTGGTCAAGACCGAGATCCCGCACGGCAAGCCCTCGGGCATGACCGGCTATGTCATGAACACCCGCAAGGCTCCCTTCGATGACTGGCGCGTGCGCGAAGCGCTGACACTGGCCTTCAATTTCGAGTTCATCAACGACACCATCACAGGTGGCGCGCAGCCCCGGATCACCTCGTATTTCTCAGGCTCTGATCTGGCGATGCAGCCGGGGCCTGCCACGGGTCGGGTTGCGGAACTGCTGGAACCTTACGCGGCCGATCTGCCGCCAGGCACGCTGGAAGGTTACACCCCGCCCTCAGGGGACGGGTCGGCCCGCAACCGCGCCAATATCCGAAAGGCCACAAATCTTCTGGCCGAGGCCGGCTGGACCATTCAGGACGGCGTCCTGCGCAATGACAAGGGGGAGCCCTTCGCCATCACCGTCCTGTTGCAACAAGGCGATACCGACAACATGACGGCGATGGAAATCTACTCGCGCGCGCTAGAGCGTCTGGGGATCGCGGTGACAATCGAACAGGTCGACAGCGCACAATATACCGGGCGCACGTCCGAGTTGGATTTCGACATGACCATCTTCCGCCGCGCCCTGTCTCTGTCGCCGGGCAATGAGCAGCGACTGTACTGGGGCAGCGAGGCTGCCGATACGCCGGGCACACGCAACCTGATGGGCGTCGCCTCGCATGCGGTCGACGGTTTGATCGACGCGATGCTGGCCTCGGAAAGCCACGAGGATTTCGTCGCCGCCACCCGCGCGCTGGATCGGGTTTTGACCGCCGGACGCTATGTCATCCCGATCTGGAGCTTTGACATCGGACGCATCGCCCATGCCAAGGAACTAAAGCAGCCCGAAACCCTGCCGATCTATGGCGATGGACCGGAATATATGCCTCAGGTCTGGTGGTATCAGGATTGACGTGCGCCGCCTATTTCCATATTTCATGAAATATGGAAATAGCGATTCATGACAGACTGGGCGCATTGGCGCATCCCAAACGGCTGGACCTGTTTCGGCTGCTCATGCGCCGCTATCCGGATTCCGTCCCAGCGGGACAGATTGCCGAGGCGCTGGCACTGAAGCCAAATACAACCTCAACATATCTCAACGCGCTTAAGGCTGCGGGTCTGATCGAACAGACCCGCGCAGGCACGTCGCTGCAGTATACGGCCAACCTGCCCGCCGTCCGGGGGTTGTTCGATGGCCTGCTCGGAGAGTGCTGTCAGAACCGCCCCGATCTGTGCCTACAACCGTCCGAGGACCCTCTCATGGCCAATCCAGACCGCGTTATGAATGCCCTTTTCATCTGCACCGGCAACTCGGCCCGTTCGATCATGGCCGAGGCCATTCTGAACAACGCAGGCAACGGCATGATCCGCGCCTTTTCAGCGGGAACCGCGCCCTCGGATGGGCCGAACCCGACCGTCTTGGAATTGTTGCAGCAGAAAGACTACGACATCTCTGATCTGCGCTCGAAATCCGTAGAGGAGTTCGCCGCCGACAGCGCGCCCAAGATGGATTTTGTCTTCACCGTCTGCGACCACGCCGCAAATGAGGCCTGCCCCGCATGGCCCGGCCAGCCGATGAGCGCCCATTGGGGCCTGCCCGACCCGGTCAAGGCCGAAGGCACCGAAGCGCAGAAACAGCTGGCGTTTCAGCAAGCCTATGGCCTGCTGCGCAACCGCATCACCGCCTTCGCGAGCCTGCCGTTCGAAACGCTCGACCGTATCTCACTCCAACATCACGTCGACGACATTGGCCGCATGGCCGAGTGACGCGCGACCAACTCAAGGACAGCTTTCATGAACATACTGGTTCTGTGCACGGGCAATTCTGCCCGGTCGATTCTGCTGGAATCGATCTTCAACCATACCGGTGACGGACGGGTGCGCGCCTATTCCGCCGGATCGAACCCGACCGGCAAGGTGCACCCGCAATCCCTGACCCTTCTGGGCAGCGAAGGCCATGATGTGCGTGATGCTCGTTCAAAAAGCTGGGACGAATTCGCGGCAGATGACGCGCCACAGATGGACATGGTGATCACCGTCTGCGGATCAGCGGCCGAAGAAACCTGCCCCATCTGGCCCGGTGCCCCGGTCCGCGCCCATTGGGGCGTCGAAGATCCCGCAGCGGCAGCCGAACCCGAGTGGGACGCGGCCTTTCGCACCGCCTACGACATTCTGGGCCGCCGCGCCGAGGCGCTGCTGGCCCTGCCCATCGAGACCATGGACAGTACCGCACTGACCGCTCAGCTCAGAAGTATCGGAGACATCACATGACCGCCCGCCAGTATTTCGCCGAGTTCCTCGGCACCGCGTTCCTGCTGATCGGCGTCGTCGGCTCAGGCATCATGGCGCAGACGTTGGCAGGCGATAACATCGCGCTGGCGCTGCTGGCCAATGCGATTGCGACGGGCTGTATGCTCTATGCAATCATCACCACGCTAGGCCCCGTTTCGGGCGCGCATTTCAACCCGGCGGTGACGTTGGCCTTTGCCCTGCGCGGGGAACACCCGTGGCGCGCCGTGGCACCGTACATGCTGGTCCAGATCGCAGGCGGGATCGCGGGCGTCTGGGCCAGCCACTATATGTTCGACCTGCCGATTCTTCAGACCTCGGAAACCCTGCACCGCACCGGGTCGCACCAGTGGTTTTCAGAAATCATCGCCACGCTGGGCCTTCTGTTCGTGATTTTCGGCGGAATTCGGCACAAACCGGACACGGTACCAGCACTTGTAGGTCTCTATATCACCGGCGCCTACTGGTACACATCGTCCACAAGTTTTGCGAATCCGGCGGTGAGCATCGCAAGAGGCTTTACGGATACGTTCGCCGGGATATACCCTGCTCATATCCCGATGTTTATCTTAATGCAGATAATAGCTGTATTTATCGGGCATCTTTTACTGAACTGGCTGTTCAAGCCAGAGGAATAACGGACCGGCCGCCACTCACTTAACTGCAGGTCCGTCTGCCCGTTGCGGTTTAGCCGCAGCGGGTTTTTTCGTGCCCGATGGGCCTCACAATGACCTGCGACATTTTGTCATGTCCGCAGCATCCGATCCACCTCCGTACGCTGGCTTGGGGGAGAGCAGTCCTGAAACACGAACAAAGGAAGGCTCGCAGATGCTAAACTGGGCTGATCTGACGCAAGATTGGGGCGCGTCTTATGCACGCGCGAAACGCAGGTTTCCGAACCTGCGCGACCGGGATATGGCGCGTGTTGGTGAAGATCGCAAACAGTTCGAGGCCTACCTGGCCGAGCGTCATCACCTTACGGTCAACGAAGCCCGTGAAGAGCTTGAGGATTTCCTGTTCACAGAAGCGCTGAACCGCGAAGCCACCCAAGCCCTAGGTAAGTGAAGTCACCCACAGGATTGTTGCGTCCTCATCGCTGACTGAAATCACGTTGTGGCCCATGCTGCCGTCGTAATAGGCGCTGTCGCCCCGGCGCATCTCGACAGGTTCGTAGAATTCGGTGAACAGGCGCACCACGCCGGTCAGGACATAGAGGAATTCCTCGCCATCATGGCGAACCCAGCCGTCGAATTCCTCCATCGACCGCGCACGCACGCGGGCGCGATAGGGCAGCATCTGCTTTTTGGTCAGCGTTTCGGCCAAAAGTTCATGCTCATAGGTGGTGGTCGCATGCGCAGCCCCTTCACCCATCTTTGTAACGGCCATACGACCGATCACCTGATCGCGCTGCGGCGGTGTGAACAGCTGCGGCACGGAAATCTCCAACCCCGTCGCCAGCTTTTTCAGCGCGTCATAGGTCGGCGACATCTGTCCGTTTTCAATCTTGCTGAGCGTTGAACGCGCCAGCCCCGCCTGGGTGGCCGCCTGCTCCAACGTCCAGCTGCGCGCTTTGCGCAATTCGCGCACGCGGGCACCCAAATCAACAGGCTCAAGTTCGGTATTGCTGCCATTGTCACGGGCGATGCGGACGATGGATTTGTGGTCATTCGTGCTCATGGCTCTTTCTATAGGGCCAGCCCGCCCGGCTTGCAACGCGCCGCGCCCGGCGGTAGCCCTTTGACCATGTTGTCGATCTTTGATCAGGGGCCCTTTGCGCCCTGCCCCAGCCCGTTCAATCTGGCCGCGCATGTTCTGCGCCATGCCAATGATTGTGCGGATAAGACGGCGCTGTCGGTTCTTGGTGTGGAATCTGCGCAGGATTGGACCTATGCCCAGCTACAGGCAGCAATCCTTGGCACCGGAACCGGGTTGCTGCAGGCAGGTCTGACGCCCGGTGACATCGTGCTGATGCGGCTGGGCAATACGGTCGATTTCCCGATTGCCTATCTCGGAGCCATCGCCGTGGGACTGGTGCCAGTGCCCACATCCTCGCAACTGACTGAGGCTGAGACGGCGGGCATCCTGCGCGATCTCAACCCGGCGGCTATCCTGCGCGACCCGGGCGTGTCCTGCGCCCCGCACCCCCGTCAAATCACCCTGTTCGATCTGACCGAGATGCGCCACCTGCCCCCGGCCCGTTTTGACATGGGAGACCCCGACCGGCTGGCCTATGTGGTCTATACCTCGGGCACGTCAGGCAAGCCCCGCGCCGTGGCCCATGCGCACCGGGCGATCTGGGCGCGACAGATGATGGTCGACGGCTGGTACGGCCTGACGCCAACGGATCGGTTGTGCCATGCGGGCGCGTTCAACTGGACCTATACGCTGGGGACCGGGTTGATGGACCCGTGGACCATGGGTGCGACGGCGCTGATCCCTGAACCCGGCACCGATATCGCCGCCCTGCCCGGGCTGCTGAACCAGCATCACGCCACGATCTTTGCCGCCGCGCCCGGCGTCTATCGTCGAATGTTGCAAAACACTGAACGCCTCAGCCTGCCTAACCTGCGCCATGGCCTCAGCGCGGGCGAGAAGCTCTCGCGCCATCTGCATGAACTGTGGGTGCAAACCACCGGCACCGAACTGTTCGAAGCCTATGGCATGTCCGAATGCTCGACCTTCATTTCTTCCAGCCCAACCCATCCGGCGCGTGGTGACGCGTTAGGCCAGCCTCAAACCGGGCGTCGGATCGCGATCGTTGGGCCCAACGGCCCGGTCCCACAAGGGCAAGAAGGCACCATCGCCATCCATCACGACGACCCCGGTCTGATGCTGACCTATCTGAACGCGCCAGACGAGGCCAAGGCCCGAATGCAGGGCAACTGGTTCCTGACCGGCGATCAGGGGGCGATGGCGGCTGACGGCCAGATCACCTATCTGGGTCGTGACGATGACATGATGAATGCAGGCGGCTATCGCGTGTCCCCGGTCGAGGTCGAATCCGCCCTCTCGCACCATCCCGGCATCACGCAGGTGGGTGCCGCTGCGGTCGAGGTCAAAGAGGACACATTCGTGATCGCCGCCTTCTATACCGGCCCGGAAAAGCTGGACGAAGCGGACCTGCGGACCTATGTCGAGACCAAGCTGGCGCGCTACAAGCAACCGCGCGCCTTTGTTTATCTCTCCGCCCTGCCCACCGGAGGCAACGGCAAACTCCTGCGCCGCGCCCTGCCGGCCTATTTCAAGGCGACGTCCGAATGACACAGACCGTTAAGCTTGACATCATGTCCGATCCGATCTGCCCGTGGTGCTATATCGGCAAGACCCATCTGGACAAGGCGCTGGCCGAGGTCCCCGACCATCCGTTCGTGATCGAATGGCACCCGTTTCAGCTGAACCCCGATATGCCCGACGCAGGCATGGATCGGCGCGAATACCTTGAGCGCAAATTCGGCGGCAAAGACGGTGCCGTCCGCGCCTATGCGCCTGTGGTGGAGCATGCCGAAAACGCAGGCCTGAAGATCGATTTCGAGGGGATGAAGCGCACCCCCAACACGCTGGATGCCCACCGCCTGATCCATTGGGCCGGGATCGAGGGCAAGCAGAACGCCGTGGTCGACGCGCTGTTCAACGCCTATTTCGTCGAGGCGCGCGATATCGGCGACCATGAGGTTCTGGCCGACATCGCCGACAGTGCCGGTATGGACGCCGCCGTGGTGGCGAAACTGCTGAAATCCGACGCCGACCGCGAAGATATCCGCACCCGCGATACCCATTCGCGCCAGATGGGCGTGAGCTCAGTCCCCACTTTCATCGTCGCCAATCAGCACGCCGTTCCCGGCGCGCAACCCCCTGAATTATGGGGAAAAGTGATCGCGGACATCATGTCTCAACTTGAGGCTTCCCCTGCAGAATAGCACAGACCTCTGTGCATTTCTGATCTAGTCCGACACCCGGCCCCGTGATAGCGCTGCCGGGAAGGAGCTTCCCATGACCAACCGCATGTCACGGGGCGAGTTCATTGCGCTGGTCGCGATGATGTTCGCCACGATTGCCTTTTCAATCGATTCCATGCTGCCCGCCCTGCCCGAGATCGGAGCCGAGCTGAGCCCCGGTGATCTCAACAAGGCGCAGCTGATCCTGACATCCTTCGTGCTGGGCATGGGGATCGGTACGTTTTTCACCGGACCGATCTCGGACGCGGTGGGGCGCAAGCCGGTGATCTATGGTGGTGTGGCCTTGTATATTCTGGCCTCTGCCGTCGCATGGGCCAGTTCCTCGCTGGAGCTGGTGCTGGCCGCGCGCGTGGCACAGGGGCTGGGTGCCGCCGGTCCACGCGTCGTCGCGATGGCAATCATTCGGGACCTCTTTGCGGGACGCGAGATGGCGCGCATCATCTCGATCGCCATGATGATCTTTACGCTGGTCCCGGCGATTGCGCCGCTGCTGGGTGCGGGCGTTATTGCTCTGGTCGGATGGCGCGGCATCTTCGTATCGTTCATCCTGTTTGCGTCGATTATCGTGCTCTGGATGTCCGTCCGGCTGCCCGAATCCCTGGCCCCCGAGAACCGTCGCCCCTTCCGGTTGCCGCTGATGATCGCCGCGGTGCAAGAGATGATCACTCATCCAACCGTGCGCCTGTCGATCCTTGTGCAAACCCTTTGCATGGGGCTGCTGTTCACCATGCTGACGATGGTGCAACCCATTTTCGATGTCGTCCACGACCGGGCCGAAAGCTTTCCGTTCTGGTTCGGATTCATTGCGCTGATCTCGGGCTCGGCCAGTCTGCTGAATGCGGCGCTGGTGGTCCGCGTGGGTATGCGTCGCATGGTGACATGGGCCTTGGGTGGACAAATCCTGATCACAAGCTGCGTCATTGTCCTGAACATGACCCCGCTGTCGCCTGACGCTTCGTTCGCAATGTTCGTTGCGTGGCAAACGACCGTCTTCTTCATGGCGGGCATGACCATGGGCAACCTGAACGCAATCGCGATGGAGCCGATGGGCCATATCGCGGGCATGGCGGCCTCGGTGATCGGTTCGATTGCGACGGTTCTGGCGGCAGCTATTGCAGCGCCTGTGGGCCTCTTGTTCGACGGCTCGATCACTCCGCTGACGACCGCTATATTGATCATGTGCATCCTCGGCTTCGGTCTGATGCTGCATATGGCCCGGATCGAAAACAGACTGCCCGCCTGATCTGTGCAGAGAGCCTGAATCGCGCTAACCTTCCCCTCAATTCTTGGGGAGGGGGCTTCATGAGCGACTATTACGACCTAGGCACATATTCCTGCGCCGTCACTACAGCATCGCCCGAGGCGCAGCTGTGGTTCAATCGCGGACTGGTCTGGACCTATGGCTATAACCATGACGAGGCCGTGGTCTGTTTTCAAAAAGCTGCCGAGCATGACCCCGACTGCGCCATGGCCCATTGGGGCGTCGCCTATGCGGCGGGGCCGAACTATAACCTGCCGTGGGATTTGCGCGACGAGCAAGGCCAGACCAAAGCGCTGGCGACCGCTTATGACGCGACACAGCGCGCGATGGCGTTGCTGGACGGATGCACGCCAGTCGAGGCGGCTCTGATCCGCGCCCTGCCCGCACGCTACCCGCAGCGGGACCCGATCGGCGACATGCACCGCTGGGACTATGACTATGCCGACGCCATGCGCGCGGCCTTTGCCGAACAATCGGGTGATCTGGACCTGCGCACGATCTATGTGGAAGCACTGCTGAACCTGACGCCGTGGCAGATGTGGGACCTGAAAACCGGCCAGCCCGCCGAAGGCGCGGCCACGCTTGAGGCGCAAGAGGCGCTGGAGATGGCAATGGCCGACGACCCGGCCGCCATGTCACATCCCGGCCTGCTGCACCTTTATGTGCATCTGATGGAGATGTCGCCCACCCCGGAAAAAGCCCTGAAAGCCGGGGATATCCTACGGACTTTGGTGCCCGATGCGGGGCATCTGGTGCATATGCCCACGCATATCGACGTGCTATGCGGCCACTATCAGAACGTCGTCCACTGGAACGCGCAGGCCTCGGTCGCCGATCTGAAATACTACGAGCGTGAGGGCGCGTTCAACATTTACACCGGCTATCGCCAGCACAATTACCACTTCACCATCTACGGGGCTTTGTTCCTTGGCCAGATGGAACCGGCCCTGCGCGCCAATCAGGGGCTTTGGGATACCACGCCCGAAGATATGCTGCGGATCGAAAGCCCGCCCATGGCGGATTATTTCGAAAGCTATATGTCCATGGGTCCGCATATCCTGATACGCTTTGGTCGCTGGGACGAGGCCAAGGCGCTGGAGCTGCCCGAAGACCCCGACCTATACCGAACGCTGACCGCGACCACACATTACGCCCGCGCCATCGCGCATGCGGCCACCGGCGACGTGGCACAGGCCGAGGCCGAAGAACAACTCTTCCTCGCCGCCAAGACCTGCGTCCCCGAAACCCGCCGCCTGCACAACAACCGCGTCATCGACCTGCTGGAGATCGCCGCCGAAATGCTGCGCGGTGAGATCGAGTACCGCAAAGGCAACTATGAGATCGCCTATGCCCATCTGCGCCGCTCGGTCGAGTTGGACGACACCCTGCCCTACGACGAACCATGGGGCTGGATGCAGCCCACCCGCCACGCGCTCGGGGCGCTGCTATTCGAACAAGGCCACACGGACGAGGCCGAGCAGGTCTATCGCGAGGATCTGGGGCTTGGCGGCACGCTCAGCCGCGCCTCGATCCATCCGGACAATGTCTGGAGCCTGAAGGGCCTGCATGATTGCTTGAAAGCACGCGGGGAAACGGTAGAAATCCTGCAAATCAAACAGCGGCTTGATCTCGCCTTAGCCCGTGCCGACCGTGCTGTTGGCGCCTCCTGTTTCTGCGCACAAGCCGCGATGAGGGCCGCTGAATGAGGATACCACTTCTGATCGCAAGCCTGCTGATTGCCGACCCGGCCTTTGCTCAGCGTCAGACCTTTGCGCCTGTCGACGAAGCAGATCGCGATCCCTCTCTGGTCGCGTTCCGCGAAGACCTGCGGGCCAAGATCGCGGCCCGCGATACAGACGCCGTTGTTGCTGCCGCCTGCGACGACATCTATCTCAGCCACGGCAGCGCTGGCGGTCGGGACGAGTTTCGCATCAATCTGACAGTCCCGCCCGAGACACTCGCCGAAGAGTTTCGCGACGAGGCAGACGAACTACGAAACGCCTTTTGGACGGATTTGCAGAACACCCTGTCCCAACCCGGTTACTTCGACGATCTGGGTGAGTTCTGGATGCCAAGTCACTGGCGCATCACCCTGCCTGCCTCGCTGGATCCGTTTACGGCCTATTTCGTGACCCACGAAGATGTCACCCTGCGCCAAAGCCCGTCGATCGGGGGCGCGATTCTGGGCCTGATCAGCCATGAGGTCGTGATCGTGCCAGACTACCAACCGGATGAGACCTATCAGAATGTCAGGCTGACAGATGGAACCTCGGGCTATATGCACAGCAACTTTCTTGCGTCCATGGTCGGCTACCGCGCCGCGCTGGTGAAATCCGACGCGGGCGACTGGCAGCTCTGTACCTTTGTGACTGGCGACTAGGTTTTCGCTTTTTTCTTCTCGGCCACGACCTTTTCCGCCAGATCGCGCGCGATGGCAAAGGCCCCTTTGATCTTGTCGCTGTCCTTCTTCCAGTCGCGCCGGACTACGATCTTGTTGTCCTTGACCTTGGCCAGCCCGCGCTGGTTCTGGATGAACTCGACCAATCCCTGGGGCGAGGCGAATTTGTCATTATGGAACTGGATCGTCGCGCCTTTCGGCCCTCCGTCCAGCTTCGCGATACCTGCCCGTTTGCACATCGCCTTGATGCGCACGACCAGCATCAGGGTGTTGACCTCTTTCGGCAGGGTGCCGAAACGGTCGATCAGCTCGGCGGCGAAGCCTTCCAATTCCACCTTGGTCGACAGCGACGACAGGCGGCGATAGAGCCCCAACCGTACATCCAGATCAGGCACGTACTCCTCGGGGATCAGAACCGGCACGCCCAGATTGATCTGCGGCGCCCATTGGTCGTCGGCGTCCGACAGCCCCTCCATTTCGCCTGCTTTGATCTTGGCAATCGCCTCTTCCAGCATCGACTGGTAAAGCTCATAGCCCACATCGCGCATCTGGCCCGACTGCTCCTCGCCCAGCAGGTTGCCCGCGCCGCGAATATCGAGGTCCTGAGACGCCAGCGTAAAGCCAGCCCCAAGCGTATCCAGCGAGCCCAGAACCCGCAGGCGTTTCTCGGCCGTCGCGGTCAGACGCGCGCGGGGCTTGGTGGTGAGATACGCGTAAGCGCGGGTCTTGGACCGCCCCACCCGACCCCGGATTTGATAGAGCTGCGCCAGCCCTAACATATCCGCCCGATGCACAACCATCGTGTTCGCCGTCGGAATATCCAGCCCGCTTTCGACAATTGTCGTCGCCAGTAGCACATCGTATTTACCGTCGTAGAACGCGTTCATCCGGTCGTCGAGCTCACCCGCCGCCATTTGTCCATGCGCGACCACATAGGTCAGTTCCGGCAGCTGCTCTTTCAGAAATTCCTCAATCTCGGGCAGGTCCGAAATACGCGGGACAACATAGAAACTCTGCCCGCCGCGATAATGCTCGCGCAGCAGCGCCTCGCGAATGGTAACCGCGTCGAACTCGCTGACATAGGTGCGGATCGCCAAACGGTCGATGGGCGGCGTGCCGATGATCGACAGGTCACGCACTCCGGTCAGCGACAGTTGCAGCGTACGCGGGATCGGCGTTGCGGTCAGCGTCAGGACGTGCACGTCCGAGCGCAGTTGTTTCAGCCGTTCTTTGTGACCCACGCCAAAGTGCTGTTCCTCGTCGATGATCAGCAAGCCGAGATTTTGGAATCGAATCCCTTTGGCCAGAAGCGCATGGGTTCCGATCACGATGTCCACGGTCCCGCGCGCCAGCCCGTCACGGGTTTGCTGCGCCTCTTTCGCCGAGACAAAGCGCGACAGTTGCCGCACTTCCAGCGGAAAGCCCCGGAACCGGTCCTTGAACGAGGCCGCATGTTGGCGCGCCAGCAGCGTGGTCGGTGCAATCACCGCGACCTGCACGCCGGACATGGCGGCGACAAAGGCGGCGCGCATGGCGACTTCGGTCTTGCCAAAGCCCACATCGCCGCAAATCAGACGATCCATCGGCGCGCCCGAATGCATGTCCTCCATGACTTCCGAGATGGCCCGCAACTGGTCGTCGGTTTCCTGATAGGGGAAGCGCGCGCTGAACTCTTCCCACGCGTGTGGAGGTGGGTCCATGACCGGGGCTTTCCGCAATGCGCGTTCGGCGGCGATGCGGATCAACTTGTCCGCCATCTCGCGGATGCGCTCTTTCAGCTTGGCCTTCTTGGCCTGCCATGCGCCACCGCCCAGACGGTCCAGCAAGCCTTCGTCATGACCGTATTTAGACAGCAGTTCGATGTTTTCGACCGGCAGGTACAGCTTGGCCTGTTCGGCATATTCCAACAGCAGGCATTCATGCGCGGCCCCGGCGGCGGTCACGACCTCCATCCCCTGATACCGCCCGATCCCATGATCCACATGCACCACCAGATCACCCGGAGACAGCGATTGGGTCTCGGTCAGGAAGTTCTCGGCCTTGCGGCGTTTCTTGGGCTGGCGGATCAGGCGGTCGCCCAACACGTCCTGTTCTGAGATCACCGTCAGATCGGGCGTTTCGAAGCCGTGCTCCAACGCCCAGACAGCCAGATGCAGCCCCCGTTTACCGACGCGGGTGCCATCGGTGACAGGGATCGCCTCGGCCAAACCTTCGTCCTCGATCAGGCCGGTCAGGCGTTCACGCGCGCCTTCGGAATAGGACGCGATCAGTACCGGCCCTTTGGCCATCTTGTCAGTGATATGCGCCGCCAAAGCACCGAACAGGCTGATGCTTTCCTGCTGCCGTTCGGGTGCAAAGTTGCGCCCGATCCGTCCGCCAGCGTCGATCACACCCGGTCCGCTGGCCTGCGGCAGAGGACTAAATTGCAGCACCCGACGATCGCCAACCGCCTGTTCCCACGCGGCGTCATCCAGATACAGCAGTCCGGGTGGGGTCGGTTTATAGACCGTATCCATACGCGAGCGGTTTTCGAGCGCGAGCTTTCGCGTCTCATACTGATCGGCAATCGTATCCCACCGCGCCAACCGCGCGGGTGTCACCTGATCGTCCACGGTGATCGTCGCATCGGGCAGATAATCGAACAGGGTTTCCAACTTTTCGTGGAAAAACGGCAGCCAATGTTCAATGCCCTGATGTTTGCGGCCTGCGCTGACCGCCTCGTACAGGGGATCGTCCGTGCCTGCAGCGCCGAATTCGATACGATAATTCTGGCGGAACCGGGTGATGGCCGCTTCGTCCAGAATGACCTCGGAGACCGGAGCCAGTTCCACAACGTCAAGCTTTTCGGTGGTGCGCTGTGACACCGGATCGAACCGACGCACACCGTCCAGCACGTCTCCGAACAGGTCCAGACGTACCGGGCCGGAATCGCCCGGAGGGAAAATGTCGATGATACCACCGCGAATGGCATAGTCTCCGGGCTCCATCACTGTGGGGCTTTGGATAAACCCCATACGGACGAGGAAATTGCGCAACGCCTCTTCATCGATGCGGTGATTAACGCGCGCGGTAAACGCCGCCTCGCGCAGCACCTCGCGCGCGGGCACACGTTGGGTCGCGGCGTTCAGCGTGGTCAGCAGAACGAACCGATCGGGCATCTGATGCACCAGCGCCGCCAGTGTCGCCACCCGCGCCGCCGAGATATCGGCATTGGGCGACACCCGGTCGTAGGGCAGACAATCCCAGCCGGGAAACACGAAGACCGGCATGTCGGGGGCAAAGAAGGTCAGCGCGGCGCGCATCGCCTCCATCCGTTTGTCGTCCCGCGCGACATGGCACACCGGGCCGCCCGAGCGCGCGATCTCATTCAGGACAAGCTGCGCGTCGAACCCCTCGGGGGCGCCGCCAACAGTTACGTGGTTCGGAGCCGTCATCGCCTAGCCTTTCCGAGCTTACCAGCCCAAGAGGCCGATCGAGAAGTTCTGGTACATCCCCCACAGGGAGGTGATCAAGATCGAAATCATCCCGATGATCTGGGTATAAACCCGACATCTGTTCAGCGCCTTCGACACCACAGCCAGCGTCGGTTCCTGCCGACGCAGCCGCCGGGCCGTCGCGATATTCACCAGCATGACGAAACACAGCGGAAACAACAGCAGGAACACGGCCTGCGCAAACTCGACGCCATACAAAAAACCAAGCAATGCCAGCCCGGTAAAGACGAAACAGCACAACGCCAGAATGACCAGCCCGGACACATCGACGATATGCAGCAGCCGGTTTCCATTGATCCGCACAATGTCCAGAAGGTCGCGCTCGGTCTGGCCCCCAACGCGGCGCGCGCGTACCACCAGATCGTAAGGCACCCCCATGACCCAATGGCTGGCCGAGGACCACAACACCGCCAGCCCGATCCAATACCACAGATTCGAGAAGCTGCGCATGTCGATGAGTTCGAAAATCGAAGAGTATATGTCCAAGCGTCAGCCCTTTATTCACCGTCCGCAGGGACCCTCATCACACTGACGCGTCCATTGTTACCCTTGAGACCACGTGCAATTCATGCCACCCAATGCGCAATTGTTCAAGGAGAGCGCGCCATGAAACCGACCATCGCCCCCTATCCCCTGACCCGCTTTCGCAGAGCCCGTCAATCACCGGCAATCCGGGGGCTGGTACGCGAAAACACCCTGACCGTCGATGATTTCATCTGGCCCGTTTTTGTGCGCGACGGTGAGGGGATCGAAGAACCCGTGCCGTCGATGCCTGGCGTCGTGCGCCGCTCGGTCGATCTGATCGCCAAGGCAGCGGTCGAGGCGCAAGCCCTTGGCATCCCGGCGATCTGTATCTTCCCCTATACCGATCCCAACCTGAAGACCGAGGATTGTGCCGAGGCGTGGAACCCCGACAACCTGTCAAATCGCGCCATCCGTGCCATCAAAGCCGCCGCGCCGGATATCGCGGTGATGACCGATGTGGCGCTGGACCCGTACAACATCAACGGCCATGACGGGTATGTTGTGGATGGCGAGATTGTGAACGACCAGACGGTCGAGGCGCTGGTGAAGATGACTCTGGCGCAGGCCGAGGCCGGGGCGGACATCATCGGCCCCTCGGATATGATGGATGGCCGTATCGGCGCGATGCGCAATGCACTTGAGGCGGCGGGGCATCACAACGTGATGATCCTGAGCTATGCCGCCAAATATGCCAGCGCCTTCTATGGCCCGTTCCGCGATGCGGTGGGCGCGTCGGGCGCGCTGACCGGGGACAAAAAGACCTATCAGATGGACCCAGCCAATTCGAACGAGGCCCTACGCCTGATCGAGCGTGATCTGACCGAGGGCGCGGATATGGTCATGATCAAGCCGGGAATGCCCTATCTGGATATCTGCCGCCGGGTGAAAGACAGTTTCGGCGCGCCGACCTATGCCTATCAGGTCTCGGGCGAATACGCGATGATCCAGGCGGCTGCGCAAAACGGCTGGATTGATGGCGAAAAGGTCATGCTGGAAAGCCTGCTGGCCTTCAAACGCGCGGGCTGTGATGGCATCCTGACCTACTTTGCACCTGAGGCCGCGCGCATTCTGCAGGGTTAACGCCTCAGTTTGTCGCAATTTTTCGCCGATCTGTTGCGATGGCAGCGCAGCTTTCCCGTGACAGGCGGGCGCAATCGGCGTAAACTTGCACATAAGATCGGGAACACCCGACATATCAGGCACATACACAGAGACAGAAAAACATGAGCAGTTCCAACTCCCCCCGACTAAGCCGTCGTGGCTTTGCCTTTGGCATGGCCGGACTGACCCTGACTGCCGCCTGCGGCAACGGTGTCGGCAACTCGAACGCGGCCACCATCGACGCGCGCGTCGATGCGACGCTGACCGAGATGTACAACAAATATCCCAACACACGTGAGATCGCTGACAAGGCCAACGGCTTGCTGGTCATGCCGCTGATCACCGAGGCCGGGTTCATCTTTGGCGGTGCTTATGGTCAGGGCGCGCTGCGCATTCAGGGCGCGACGGTCGACTATTACTCGGCCATCTCGGGCAGCGCTGGCCTGCAGATCGGCGCGCAGCAATATGCGCACGTGCTGTTCTTCATGACCGACGATGCGCTGAACGATTTCCGTCGCTCTAACGGTTGGACCGCCGGGGCCGATATCGGCTATGTGGTCGACGCGACCGGAGAATCCCTGTCCACCGACACCACCCAGCTGCGTAAACCGGTACTGGCAGCCGTCTTCGGGCAGGCTGGCCTGAAATTCGGCGCAACGGTCGAAGGCACCAAATACACGCGCATCATCCCCTAAGCGCGACGAGACCACCCTCCCCCCTCTCCAACGTCCCCGCTACATCTAGTGGCGGGGCTTGGTATTTTGCTGAATTTCCACAAATTCCGGTGCCATACCTCTTTCCGTCCGCTGGGGCTTCCAGTAACTTAACGGCAAACAAACACTCGGATATCTTGGGGGACAGATGGGGCTGGTTTTTCGCTGGTTGCTGAGGCTTACGACAGGCCTGATCCTGCTTGCGGTGGCCGCCGTCGGGCTGATCTACTTCCTGGCCAGCCAGTCCCTGCCGGACTACAACCAAACCCTGTCGGTCGATGGCATAAACGCCCCGGTCGAGATCGTGCGCGACACGGCAAACGTACCTCATGTTCTGGGCCAGTCCGATCCGGATGTGTTCTTCGGCCTCGGCTATGCTCACGCGCAAGACAGGTTGTGGCAGATGACCGTCCTGCGGCGCACCGCCCAAGGTCGTCTGTCCGAGATCTTCGGCCAGCGCACCGTGCATATCGACAAACTGCTGCGGCGGCTGGATCTGTACGGCCTTGCCCACCGCTCGGTCGAGGTGCAGGACGATTACACAAAAACCGCCTTGCGCGCCTATGCAGCCGGAATCAACGCCCGGCTGACCGAAATCAACGAACAGGCACTGGGGCGCGGCGCGCCTGAAATGTTTCTGTTCAACGCGCCCGTACCGCCATGGCAGCCGGGCGACAGCGTGGCCATCATCAAGCTGATGAGCCTGCAATTGTCCGGTCATCTCGAAGACGAGGTTCTGCGCGCGCGGACGTCCTTGATGCTGGAAGACCCGGCGCGGCTTGCCGATATTCTGCCCGACGTCCCCGGCCCCGGCATCGCCGCGCTGCCAGAATATGCCGCGCTGTTTCCCAACCTGCCCCGCTATGCCCAAGGCACACCGATGCCAGAGACGCCATTGTCGCCCTTCCCGCAGCGTGGTCTTGCGGGCGCGTCCAACGCCTGGACCGCCGCACCGTCGCGATCCGCCAGCGGTGGCACCCTGTTGGCCAATGACCCTCACCTGGGCTTCACTGCGCCCGGCATCTGGTATCTGGCGCGGCTGGAACTGGCCAAAGGGGGCGTGATCGGCGCGACCATTCCGGGCGTTCCCGCGATCTCGGCCGGGCGTAGTGAGCGTCTGGGATGGGGTCTGACCTCGTCCTATCTGGACGATCAGGACGTACATATTGAACAGTTGAACCCCGACAACCCCGAGGAATACCTGACACCCGACGGTTACAAACGCTTTCAGACCCGCCCCTCGATCATCGAGATCAAGGACGCCGCGCCCATCACCCTGACCCTGCGCTGGACGGAAAACGGCCCCGTTCTGCCGGGTACGCATTACGATCTGGAAACCATTACGCCGCCGGGTCATGTCGCATCCCTTTCATGGAGCGCGCTGAGCCCCCGCGATACCTCGATGAGCGCCTCTCTGGCCCTGATGAATGCCGACACGGTGCGCGAAGCCATCGATCTGGCCGAGGATTTCATAGCACCTTCCCAGAACCTTTCGCTGGTCGATAAGGACACGATCGGCCTGAAGCTGATCGGCGCGATGCCGCGGCGCGATCTGAACAACCAAAGCCGGGGCCGCATTCCCACGCCCGGCTGGCTGGACCGCAACCGCTGGCAGGGTCGTCTGCCCTATGCCGACAACCCGGAATTTGTGGCCCCGGTGGGCGGTGTACTGGGCAACACCAACAACAAGATTATCGACCGCCCATTCCCGCGCCATGTCTCGTATGAGTGGGGCGACACGCAACGCGTCAATCGCTGGGAACGTCTGATGCAATCGCGCGAGGTGCACACGCGCGACAGCTTTATCGAGGCACAGCTGGACACCGTCAGCTTCACCGCCCGCTCGCTGCTGCCGCTGATCGGGGCTGACCTGTGGTTCACCGGCGAATCCGCGCCCGAAGGTACGCCCGAACGTCAGCGTCAGATCGCTTTGGACCTGCTGGCCAACTGGAACGGGGAGATGAACGAGCATCTGCCCGAGCCGCTGATCTACGCCGCCTGGCTGAGGGCGCTGCAAATCCGCCTGATCTCGGACGAGCTTGGCCCGCTGGCGGCTGAGTACAAGCATGTTGAGCCGCTGTTCATCGAGCGCGTGTATCGCGATATCGACGGCGCCTCGGTCTGGTGCGATGTCCGCCAAAGCGCCCCGGTCGAGACCTGTACCGATATGGCGCGGCTGGCGCTGGACGACGCGATCATCTGGATATCCGAACGCTACGGCACGGCGCTGCAATCCCTGCGCTGGGGCGATGCGCATCAGGCCACCCATGACCACCCGGTTTTGGGCGAGGTTCCGGTGCTGCGCTTCTTCGTCAACATACGCCAGTCCACCAGCGGCGGTGACAACACCCTGCTGCGCGGGCGCACCTCGGGTGAAGGGCCGGACCCGTTCCAGAACGTGCACGGCGCAGGTTATCGCGGCGTCTATGATTTCGCCGACCCCGACAGCTCGGTCTTCATCACCGCCACAGGCCAATCGGGCCATTTCCTGTCGCGCTATTACGACGATCAGGCGCAGCTGTGGCGGCGCGGCGAATACATCCCCATGTCGCTTGATATAGGGCTGGCGCGTGCGGCGGCGGTTGGGGTGACGGTGCTGAACCCGCGCTGAACCCATCGGCAATTCCCCGCGCCTTTTTACGCCCCGCGTGGACGCCGCCAGTGGTTTTCGCCTAAATTCAACGGGTCGTCGCATTGGCACGAAGGGGGAAGTGCATGGGCAGCCTTCGCGATACCTTGAACAATCTGGCGCGCGATTACGCCATCGCGTGGAGCTCGGGCGACGCCCAAGCCGTTGCCGGCTTCTTTGCGTCTGAGGGCGAGATGATCATCAATCATGGCACCCCCCTGCAAGGCCACGATGCGATTGCCGAGATGGCGCGCGGTCTTTACGCCGATTTCCCCGATCTGGAGGTGCGCTGTGACATGATGCGATGGGCCGGTCCCCACGCCCTATTCGTCAGAACGCTCGAAGGGCATCACAGCAAAACCGGCAACCGCGTTGTCTCGCGTGGGTGGGAACAATGGGAACTGACACCCGAGCACAAGATCCAAAGCTCATTGGAATGGTTCGACGCGGGTGAGAGGCAAAGCCAGATCGAAGGCCGCTAAAGCGCCGCAAAGCGTGCCGCTTGTTTGTCGGTCCATAGCACCGTGATCTCGAACCCATCATCAGTCTGTTCTTCCGCCCGCACCACGTCCTGACGAAACAGCCATGCGCGCTTATCGCCCTCGGCAAAGTCCAGCTTCAGGGTCATTTCATGCCGCGCGCCCTGCAGGATCGTGGCGATTTCGGATAGCAAAGGCGTGACACCCTCGCCCGTCACGGCAGATATGGCAAAGATCGCCGGATCACGTTCAGCCCGTGCCAGCGTGGCTTCGCGGTCATCCGCCTCCAGCAGGTCGATCTTGTTCCAGACCTCCAGCCGGGGCCGGTCATCCTCGACCCCCAGAGAGGTCAGAATCGTTTCCACATCCTGCGCCTGCGCCTCGGTCTCTTCGTGGCTGATGTCGCGGACATGGACGACCAGATCAGCGCCCAACACCTCTTCCAGCGTGGCGCGGAAGGCGGCGACCAGTTCGGTCGGCAGGTTCGAGATGAAACCCACCGTGTCCGACAGGATCACCTCGGGGCCATCGGGCAGTTCGACCCGGCGCATGGTCGGGTCGAGCGTGGCAAACAGCATGTCCTTGGCCATCACCTCGGCACCCGTCAGGCTGTTGAACAGCGTGGATTTGCCCGCGTTGGTGTAGCCCACCAAAGCGACAATCGGATACGGCACCTTGGCGCGCGCTGCGCGGTGCAGGGTGCGGGTCTTGATCACCTTCTGCAACTGACGACGCAGGCGCACCAGCTGATCGTCAATCGCGCGGCGGTCGGCCTCGATCTGCGTCTCACCGGGACCACCGACAAAGCCCAAGCCCCCCCGCTGACGTTCCAGGTGGGTCCAGGCGCGCACCAGACGCGTGCGCTGATAGCTCAGCGCAGCCATCTCGACCTGCAGCACCCCTTCGCGAGTGCGGGCGCGGTCGCTGAAGATTTCCAGAATCAGGCCGGTCCGGTCGAGGATTTTGACTTTCCAAGCCTTTTCCAAGTTGCGCTGCTGCACCGGAGTCACCGGCCCGTCGATCAAGACCAGTTCGACGTCATTGTCATGCAGGCGTTCGGCGAGTTCCTCGATCTTGCCGCTGCCGAATAGCAGCCCGGCCTGCGCGCGTGGAAGGCGCACGATCTCGGACCCGACGACATCCAAATCGGGCAACGCGGCGGCCAGCGCCACCGCCTCGGCCAGCGCCGGTTCAGGGACGCGGCGCTGTTCATCTGATTTGATTTCAGGATGCAGCACCCAAGCCCGGGTGCGCGCCCTCTCATGTTCCATCAAGAGGCGTCTTCGCCCTCATACAGGTTGATCGGCTGCGACGGCATGATGGTCGAAATCGCGTGCTTATAGACCAGCTGCGACTGTCCGTCGCGGCGCAGCAGCACGCAGAAATTATCGAACCAGGTGATCACACCCTGCAATTTCACGCCGTTGATCAGGAATATCGTGACCGGGACCTTTGCTTTCCGTACATTGTTCAGGAACGCGTCCTGCAGATTTTGTCTGTCCGAAGCCATATTATTATAATCTCGTCTTTGTTCTTGCTACGCGCTGCGGACCAACGCGCTCCCTCCGGCGGAGTATGGAGTGCTGCGCACAGATATTCCAGATGAAAAATCAGGCAGTAACGCCAACCGGTGAGGATAGGTCAATCGCGCCACAGCGTCGGTGTGATCAGCGCAACGATGGCCAGTGTTTCAAGCCGCCCGATCACCATTGCTGCACAAAGCGTCAGCTTGGCCCCCTGCGACAGATCAATAAGTCGGATCGGCACATCCGTGGCCAGCTCGATCAACGGCCCCGTCGTGCTAAGCGCGGCGACGCTCAGCACCATCGCCTGTTCAAATCCAACGCCCATCGCGGCCAGCAACAGATCAAACACCGCCAACGTCAGAGCAAACATCATCAAAAAGATCCACGCGATAAACGCGCCATCGCTTTGGATGCGACGGTTACCCCCGCCCTCGCCGCTGACCGATGAGGGATAGATCAGCCGGTCGATCTCGCGCTTGCCGTTGAGGTACAGCGCAAAGACCCGCAGAAGCTTGACGCCACCTGCGGTGGTCGCCACCCCGCCGCCAATCAGCGCCAACCCCATCAGGATCAGCCCCGGCGTCCCCAGACCCGAGAGCTGCTGTGCATCATTCCAGTTGGCGCTTTCGAACCCGGCAGTGGTCAGGAAGGACATGGCAGTAAAGATCATGCCCCAGATCACCTGCAACGCCTGCACAGGGGCGACCTCAATGCTCAGCTCGGCCACCCCGGCCATGAACCGCAGAAAGAGCAGCAGCGCCACCACCAGCACGATGGAGATGCCGATGCGGAACTCGGGGTCTTTGTCCAGCCGTGCATAACCCGAGGTCGCCGTGTCGGTCGAAAAGGTCAGGCGCGACAGGGCGAAGAACAGGAACAGGAAAAGGATCGCCTCGCCGGTCAGGCCAGCCGTCGACCCTTCGAGGCCACCAACCGGCGAGATACCAGAGGTCGCCATCACCGACATGGCGTGGCACACTGCGGTCAGGCCCTGCTCGCCCGCTATCAGCAACAGCACCCAGATCACTGCGGTCAGCCCGGCATAGACGGGGGCCAGCGTGCGCGTCACCCGGATCAGGTGCCCGCGCGGATCCATCTTTTCGCTTTGCGCCACGCCCGAGACCGGACGCCCCGGCTGGCCGCGCGCGGTCACCTCGAACCCGCCAAGAGACAGCGGGGCAAGGATCGCCGCTGCCGCGACCCACATCAGCAGGCCACCCATCCAGCCCACCAGCGCCCGCCACAGATGCAGCGGCGCAGACAGGCGTCCGGGGTCGGGGAACAGGTCAGCGCCGGTGGTCGTCAGGGCGCTGACCATATCGAAATAGGCATTCAGAAAGCTGGTTGTGCCCAGCGCGTCATGAAACGGGATAGCCAAGAAAATCGGCAATATGGTGAAAGTCGCCAACAGCGCTGCCAGTTGGCCCAAAGTCCCCCGGCGCGGGGTTCTGTTCGACATCGCGACAGCAATGATCGAAACCGCAAACATACCCAGCAGACCGGAATAAAAAAACGATCGTGAGGTCGCATGATCATCAAGCGTCAGCGCGTAAACCGCCGGTATCCATGTCGAAAGGGCGGCGATCCCCCAGATCATCAGCACCAGCGGCAAACGCCGCAGCACTCCGACCCGTTGCTGTCTGCGCGCCTGCAACATCAGAAGAAATCGATCGAGACCTGCATCAGCCGTTCGACCTCGGGGACGTCCTTGGCCATGGCGAAGATTGCAACCACATCCTTTTCATCGATACGCAGGCTTCCGGTAGGGCGCAGAACCTCGTCGCCCTTGCGGACAGCTCCGACCAGAACACCCTCGGGGAAATCGATATCACGCAGTTTTTGCCCGGCCATGGGCGAGGTCGACAGCACCTCGGCCTCGATCACCTCGGCCTCGGCATCGCCGATGGAATAGACCTGACGGACACGCCCATGCCGGATGTGCCGCAGGATCGAGCTGACGGTGGTGGCACGCGGGTTGATATAGGCATCAATCCCAAGCGACCCCATCAGCGCCACCATGCTGGGGTCATTGATCAGCGCAATCGCCAGCGCGCAGCCTTCGCCCTTGGCGCGCACAGCCGCCAGCATGTTGGTGCGATCATCATCCGTGACCGCCAGCATCGCATCAGCCCGTTCGATCCCCGCCTCGCTGAGCAGCGCGGAATCCAGGCCGTCTCCGTTCAGAACAATGGTGCGTTCCAGTGCTTCGGCGGCAATTTCGGCGCATCTGCGATCACGCTCGATGATCTTGGCGCGCACCCGGCTTTCGCGTTCCTCCAGCGTGCGGGCCACTTCCAACCCGACATTGCCGCCGCCCACAATCACCACCCGGTCCTGCTGCCGCTGCGCCTTGCCGAAGACCTCCATCGTGCGGTCCACGTCCTTAACGCTGGTAAAGACATAGCATTCGTCGCCAACAAAAAGTTGGTCGTCCGGTTCCGGGGCGAACAGAGATCCCTCACGCCGGACACCCACAACGATGGAGCTGAGGGTCGAGAACAGGTCGGTCAACTGACGCAGAGGCGTGTTGACGATCGGGCAGTCTTCATGCACGCGAATGCCCAGCAATTGAGCTTTGCCGTCCATGAACAGTTCGGTGTCAAAAGCCGACGGAGCCGAGAGACGACGCATAGCGGCTGCGGCAACCTCGCGTTCTGGGCTGATCACCACGTCGATGGGCAGGTGATCGCGGCGGTAGAGATCTGAATGGATCGCCTCAAGATAGGATTTCGACCGCAACCGCGCGATCTTGCGCTGGATCGAAAAGACCGAATGCGCCATCTGACAGGTGACCATGTTCACCTCGTCCGAATGGGTGGCGGCGATAATCATATCGGCGTCGCGGGCCCCTGCCCGTTCCAGCACATCCGGATAGCTTGCAAAGCCTGCGATCCCCTGAACGTCCAGTGTTTCAGTCGCCCGGCGCACCAGATCGGGGTTGTTGTCGACGACCGTGACGTCGTTCAGCTCGCCCGAAAGGTGACGCGCAATCTGCCAGCCGACCTGACCGGCACCGCATATGATGACCTTCATATTACTGGCCCTTCTGCCTGAAATCTTTGAATGACAGATGCCCCCAAAGCGGTCAATTGAATTGTCATACCGTGCAAGCTGCGCCAGAATAAGCGCATGAAAACAGTGCTGCCCGTCCTGATCTGCCTGCTGACCCTGTCGGCCTGCGGCCCCCTGTCGATGTACTATCGCGAAGGCGAGAGCGTCGCGCGCCTGCAGACCGAGACCACCGCCTGTCAGGTGCAGGCGCTGAAAGATGCGCCCGTGGCCAATCAGATCCGGCAAAGGCCGCCAACCTATTGGCCCGGTCGCACCTATTGTGATCGCAACGGGCGGTGCTACCGCAATCCGGGCTGGTGGGAGCCGGGGCGGGTCTACTCCGTCGACGTGAACCAGGGCCTGCGCAGCAAGGTCGAGGCACAATGCATGGCCGCGAAAGGATATCGCCCGGTTAGCCTGCCGCCCTGCGGACAGGGTGTAAAATCACGGGTCACACCTGCGCGGACAACCACTTTGCCACCGCTGAGCACCCAATCCTGTTTCGTCAAATTCGACGATGGCTCTTTCCAGATCATAACACCCGGCCAGCCGGGCTAGAGCCAGCCGCTAGGCCATTCCGGCTGCTGCCCTTCGACGCAGCCCAAGGACAAGGTGCATCAGGATGGCGATTGCGTAGCAGCCGATGACAGTCAGGAACATCGCAGTCTCGTTCACACCCAGCAGAATCGCCAGCAAGACAGGCGTGCCCAGCAGATTTCCGGCATTGCCCATCTGCGCCATCGCCCCATAGCTAAGTGCCTGAGCGTCGGCTGCTGTATTGAGTTCCGGTACAGCAGCAAAGCTGGCCCCTTGTACAAGGCCCAAAACGGCGAACAGGGCAACACAGACGACCGACAATGGCGCACCAGAAAAAAGGGCGCAGATAGCCAAGACGCCAAGCCCAAAGCCAAGATTGACCACAGTGATCGCCGCAAACCTGTTCAAAAGCAGCGGCACCAGCAGCAACGACAGCGTGATCCCGGCCAAAGGCATCAGCGCCGCAACTGACGCACCCTGCGCCTCAGGCAACCGTCCGGGCAGGATCGCCAGCAACGAGACGAATGTCAGCGTATAAAAAAACCATCCAATCGCTGGTGCCGACACAAAGGGCGAACGGTAGGTTCTGAGATGGGCTGTGACGAACGCAGACAAACCGCGCTCGTCCTGCCGCGCCGCTCCCATATCCACTCTGATCCCGCTCAGCGCTATCAGCGCAGCGATCAACAGCATCAGCCCGCCATGCAACGCGAAATAGGCGGGCAGGCCGAAGTGATCGACAATTGGCAAGCCGAACCACGCATTCAACGCAAAGGCGACGCCGAAGAAAGTGCTCCACAAAACCATTGCCAGATTTCGCGCCTGCCCTGTCGTGATCTGTGCAATGAGCGTGGGGGCTGCGACCACGATCGCCAGATGCGAGAACCCTTCGACAACACGACTAGCCAACATCAGGTGGAAACCCGGCAAGCTTGCCTGCATGAAAGACAACGCTCCGCCCAAAACCAGCCCCGACAAAAGCAACCGCATGGGCCCGATCCGGGCCGTGATCGCGCCAGAGGTCGCCCCAAATACAGCGCCCATCAGGCTTATGATCGACAAAAGCCAGCCGATCACGGCGGCCTGCTCTGGGTAAAGCGCACTGATATCAGCGAACGGGACAGCGATCTTGGCGAACTGCGTGGCAGCACCAAGCCCGGCAAACCAGATCAGCATGACCTGCGCAAATCTGAGGAAAGACGATGTCATGCCACAGGTCTATCCTGACAGGTCATGCACAGGAACGCATAAATTATGCGACCTCTCCCAAAACAGTTCTCCCCGCAGCACCGCTCGGGATACGGCCATGTACCAATGCGTCTGAACCGAAGGGGTCTCGTCCAAGTGTCTGCATCGGCCCGGTGATCATATGTTTCCCCGAGCCGCAGAAATCACTCCGCCGGTTCGGGCTCGTCGATCTGAGCGACACGCGCGCCGGATTTGTTCGACGTCACAACCCCCAACGATTTCAGCTTGCGGTGCAACGCGCTGCGTTCCATGCCGACGAAGCTCGCCGTGCGGCTGATATTGCCGCCAAAGCGATTGATCTGAGTCAGCAGATACTCTCGCTCAAACGCCTCGCGAGCTTCGCGCAACGGCAGCGTCGCCAACGCGCCGGACAGCACGACACGACCGGATTCATCAGACTTTTCTTCCTCATTCGGCAGCTCTCGGGCCTCGATCGGGCCGGTGCCATCGCCAAGGATCAATACACGCTCGATCAGGTTCTTGAGCTGGCGCACATTGCCGGGCCACGTCATCGTCTGCAGCAAAGCGACCGCCTCGTCAGACAATTCACGTGCAGGCAAACCCTGCGTTTCATTGCACATTTCGATGAAGTGCTGCGCCAGAACCGGGATATCCTCGCGCCGTTCTTCCAGCGACGGGACAGCGATCGGCACCACATTCAGGCGATGATAGAGTTCCTCGCGGAACCGGTCCGCTGCGATTTCATCTTCCAGATCACGGTTGGTCGATGAAATCACCCGCAGATCGACCCGCACCTTGTCGCTGCCGCCCACGCGCTGAAATTGCTGATCCACCAGCACCCTCAAAATCTTGGATTGGGTGCCCAACGGCATGTCCGCGACCTCATCAAAGTAGACCACCCCGCCATGGGCTTCTTCCAGCAGGCCGGATTCGATCCCGCGTTCGGCAGATTCACGACCAAACAAGACCTCTTCAACCCGCTCAGGCTCGATCCCGGCGCAATTCACAGTGACGAAGGGCGCGTTGGCGCGGTTGGAATGGGCGTGAATATAGCGCGCCGCAATTTCTTTGCCCGACCCCGCCGGACCACTCAGCATCACGCGGCCGTTCGATTTGGTAACCTTGTCCAACTGCCCCTGCATTGCGCGGAACGAGGCCGATTTGCCGATCATGTCCGAACAGCTCACCTCTTTGCGTTTCAGCGAGGCATTCTCGCGGCGCAGGCGCGAGGTTTCCATCGCGCGGCGGATCACGACCATCAACTGGTCGATATTGAAGGGCTTTTCGATAAAATCGTAAGCGCCCTGTTTGATGGCCGCCACGGCAATCTCGATATTGCCGTGGCCCGAAATGATCACCACCGGCACGTCAGGGTTGTCGCGTTTTACCGCCTTCAGGATGTCGATCCCGTCCATGCGGCTGTCTTTCAGCCAGATATCCAGAATCAAAAGCCCCGGTGGCTCGGCATTGATCGCCGCCATGCAATCGTCCGAGTTTCCCGCCAACCGGGTGGAATAGCCTTCGTCCTCGAGAATATCGGACACCAATTCGCGAATATCGCGTTCGTCATCTACGATCAGAATGTCGCTCATCTTTGGCCTGCTTTCAGTTTGTTTGTTTTAATCGCCTGCTTTTCCGACGCGTCTGACGGGCCGCCTGAGGCCCCGGGAAGACGAATGACAGCCATTGCGCCGAAATGGTCCTGTCCGTCAAAGACGGGCGCATCTTCTAATGTCAGCGCTCCGCCGTGTTCCTCGATGATTTTCTTGACGATGGGCAGGCCAAGGCCCGTGCCCTCGTCGCGGGTGGTTACGTATGGTTCAAACAGCCGCGCCCGGTCTTCGGGCAGGCCGATGCCGTTGTCAGCAATCGTGATCTGCGTTCCCGCATCGTCGCGCGAGACCGCCACTTTGATCTGCGGCTTCAGGTTCTCCGGCGCGCCCTTTTCCTTCAATGTATCAATAGCTTCGCCTGCATTCTTGATCAGGTTCGTCAACGCCTGACTCAGCATGGTCGCGTCCACATCTGCAAGAATAGCGTCGTCCGGCAAATCCGCGTCAATCTGCACCTCCGGCTGACCGGCCTGCTGCAGCAATACCGCCTCGCGCACCAGTGTCACAACATTTTCCTCATGCCGATCCGGCTCGGGCATCCGCGCGAATTTCGAGAACTCGTCAACGATGCGCCGCAGATCATTCGTCTGTCGTACGATCACGTCGGTCATGGATTCAAGGCTGTCGCAATCGTCCTCATCCAGCTTGCGCGAGAATTTACGCTTGATCCGCTCGGCGCTCAGCCCGATCGGCGTCAGCGGGTTCTTGATCTCATGCGCAATACGGCGCGCCACATCGCCCCACGCCGCCATGCGCTGCGCACTGACCAGATCGGTCACGTCGTCAAACGCCACCACATAACCTTCCAGACCGCCGTCTTCACCGCGCCGCGTCGCCATGCGCACCAGCAGGTTTTCCAGCTGACCTTTGCGGGTCACCTTTACTTCGCCCTGCACCGCCTCCTGACCGGTGGTCTTCAGTTCGTCAAACAGCGGCAGGAATTCGGGCACGGCGATGCCTATGGCAAGATGCTGTTCCCCGCCCGACCAGTCCAGCAGGCGTTCGCCCGAGCGGTTGACGAAGGTCACGCAGCCGTCGGGGTCAACCCCCACCACGCCCGAGGTCACCGAACTCAGCACCGAGTCAAACAGTCTCCGACGGCGTTCGATATGACGTGTGTTTTCAAGCAGAGTATCGCGCTGGCCCTTCAACTGGCGGGTCATCTGGTTGAAGTACCGACCCAGCATCGCGATCTCGTCATCGCTGGCCTCTTCATACACCTGTACACTCAGGTCCCCTGCCCCCACGCGCTGCGCCGCCGTTGTCAGCCGTCCCACGGGGCGCGACAGACGTTCGGCAAACCACATGCCAAGCGACATAGCCGCAAGAATGAGGATCACCGCAAAGCCCAGATATAGCAGGCCAAATTCGAACAGTACGCGACCCCGTTCACTTTCGAGTTGGCGATAGAACTGCGCCGTTTCCTTGGTTTCATCCAACAGCGTCAGCAGTTCGCCATCGACCTCGCGACTGACATAGAGGTAGCGGTCCAGATAAGCCTTCAGCGGCACAAGCGCGCGGAATTCGCTATTGGCCCAATCGGCGATAATCACCATGCCCTGATCATTGGCCTCGATGATCTCTTCCTGCGTCGGGGCTTCGTAGTCGAACAGATAGGACCGATCCCCGCGCGAGCGGATCTCGCCACTTCCATCGATGACATAGGCTTCACGCAGACCGCGCTGAATCTGCGCCTGCCCCTGTGCCAGCACCTCGCGCAGTTCCGCGTCCGAAATGTAGTAGTTCACCGCCCTGGCGTTATCCAGGAACCGCGCCAGTACTACGGCATCCTGCGTCAGACCCTGGCGGTGTTCCTGCTCATAGGCCTCAGCTGCGCTGAGCGATGAGCCTACAACCTGTCGCACCCGATCCGAAAACCAGCCCTCAAGCCCGATATTCACAGTCAGCCCGGCGAAAATCGCCACCGTGACCGTGGGCACCAGTGCCAAAAGCGTAAACGCGCCGATCAGGCGCAGGTGAAGCCGAGAGCCCGCGGATTTCGCCCGCCGCGCCGCGATCAGACTGAAGAGCTGCCCCAGAACAAGCGCGGCCACGACCAGCACATAGACCAGATCGGCCAGCAGAATCAGCCGCAGCGTCGGCGCGGCTGCACCAAGATCGAAAGGACCGATGACCAGATAGGTCGCCAGCGCCAGAACCGGCCCCAGCATAACCAGTCCCAATGTGCTGAAATTGCGCATCTTCCGGGACTTGCGCCACCGGTTGATCGATAGGATCGGCCCGTTCTGTGCCCGGGTTGCCACCGTCTGCCCTCTTACTGATGTGCCGCATGCGCGACTGACCGCCATATGTCGTGGTCGTTGTCGGGGGCGAACCCGAATGCCACGGTTTGTGTGGCGATATTACATCAGTTTGCGGCGACGTGTCACCTGAATATCGAGGTCGGTGATCTTTTTCCGCAGCGTATTCCGGTTAATCCCCAGAAGATCAGCACATTTTGCCTGATTGCCCCCGGTCGCATCCAGCGCAATTTCGATCAAAGGGGCCTCAACCTCACGCAGAATGCGTTGATACAGACCCGGAGGCGGCAGGATATTCCCGTGCAGATCGAAGTAGCGCCGCAGGTGGCGAGCCACCGAGGATGAAAGCTTCTCGCGCTCGCCATCGCCCAGAACCGGTTCGGCCTCGGGCTGGCTGCCCAGCACCATCTCGACCTCGGTGCGCGAGATTTCATCGGCACGGCTGGTCAGGCTGAGGCGACGGATCGCGTTCTCAAGCTGGCGAACATTGCCGGGCCAGGAATAGCGCCGCACCAGCTCGACGGCCTCGGGGCTCAGACGGCGCTGCGCGCCGCTGTCGCGCTCTTCCCGCGCCAGAAAGTGATCAGTCAGCAAGGTGATATCGTCAACGCGCTCGCGCAGGGCCGGAACATGGATCGTCGCGCCGCAAAGCCGGTAATAGAGGTCCTGACGCACGCGGCCGCTCTCCATCGCGTCGGTCAGGTCAGACTGGCTGGTGGCCATGAAACGCGGCACGTGATCGCCCGGCGTGTCCATCATCCGCACGATGCGCGCCTGAATCTCATCATCGATATCGGCGATTTCGTCGATCAACAACGTCCCGCCGCGCACCCGCGCCATCACCCGCGCCGGGCCTTCCAGATCGCTCAGATCAGCTGCGGTTGCAGTCACAAACGGCAATGTCCGGCGGTCCGAGAAATCGTGAATAGCGCGCGCAATCAGAGACTTACCAGTACCGCTTTCGCCCGAGATCATCACCGAAAGATCGGTGTTCATCACCCGCGCCACCAGACGATAGAGCGCCTGCATCACCGGGGTACGCCCGACCAAGGGCAGTTCATCAGGTCGCTCTTCGCTGACCGCAACCGGTTCGGTTTGCGTACGCTGTTTCTGGTCCAGCGCGCGCGCCGTGCGCTTCATCAGATCGGGCAGATCGAAAGGCTTGGGCAGGTAGTCATAGGCATCCGCCTCGGCCGCCTGAATGGCGGTCATGATGGTGTTCTGGGCCGAGATCACGATGACCGGCAAACCGGGCCGGTCCTGTGCGATCTTGGGCAGCATTTCAAGCCCGTTCCCGTCCGGCATCACCACATCCGAGATCACCACATCGCCTTTGCCCTCGGCCACCCAACGCATCAACGTCGTCAGCGAGGATGTGGCGTGGACCTTGCACCCTGCCCGCGTCAACGCCTGTGTCAGAACCGTGCGGATCGTGCGGTCGTCATCGGCAACCAGAACTGTGCCATCCATCAGATGCTCTCCTTATCATATGCGTCCGGCGGCGCGCGCCGCAGGGACAGGCGGAAGACGGTGCGCCCGGGCACCGAATCCGCCGAAATCCAGCCGTCGTGGTCGGACACGATCTTGCTGACCAGCGCCAGCCCCAGACCCGTGCCGTTTTCCTTGCCCGAGACGAAGGGGTCGAAAATATCGCTTCGAATATTTTCAGGCAGCCCCGGCCCGTCATCAATGATCTCGATCTGCAAGGGCAGCGAATGCCCAGACCCGTCACTGCGCCGCAGCCGGAACGAGTGTTCGAAATAGGTACGCAGTCGGATTGTGCCTTTTTCCTCAGCCGCTTCCGAGGCGTTCTTGAGCAAGTTCAGCACCACCTGCAGAAACTGATCCGGGTCGCCATAGGCCAGCGGCAGCGACGGGTCATAATCCTCGACAATGGTCATATGCGCGCCAAAGCCCAGCAGCGCCGAGCGGCGGGCGCGGTCCAGAACGTCATGGATATTGACCGGCTTGAACGCGGGTTCGGACAGGTTTCCAAACTGTTCGACCTGTTCCAGCAGCTTCACGATTCGGCGGCTTTCTTCGACGATAAGATCTGTCAATTCAAGGTCTTGCTGCGAGATATTCATGCTCAGCAGCTGCGCAGCGCCGGTGATCCCCGCCAAGGGGTTCTTGATCTCATGCGCCAGCATCTCGGCCATGCCGATCGCCGACTGAGCCGCGGATTTCACGGTGTTACCACGCGTCATCCGTCCGGCCAGCTCACGGGGTGAGATGATCATGATCATTGAACCGGGAAATCCCATCAACGGCGCGATCTGCAGCGCACACTGCAACGGCGCGCGATTGCCCGAGCCCACATCCACATCGTTCACGAACAAGGGGGTACCCTGCTGCCGGGCCCTGAGGAAGGCTTCTTCCAAGGGCGCGTCGACGGCCAGCTGGTCCCAGACCGGGTGCCCCACCACCGCCTTGCGTGAGGCGTTCAGGAACCCCTCGCCCGAGGAATTCACATCCGATATCCGATCCTCGGAATCGATGATGAACGCCGGAACCGGCAGCGATGCCCAGATGCTCTGATCGGAATTCATGCTGCCGCCTCCGCCTGTTCGTTCAGCGCGTCGCCCAGAAGGCGTAACACCTCATCCGTATCGCGCGAGGTCAGAACCGCACGGCGCAGATTGGCAGGTGTTGCGGCCTCATCCATGTACCAGCCCAAGTGTTTACGCGCGACGCGCATGCCCAGATCAACGCCATAGAACGACAGCATCGCCTGATAGTGGCCGCGCACCATCTCGGTCAGATCATCGCCAACCGGAACGACCGGCGCTGTGGCCCCGAAAAGGTCATGCGATATCTGCGCCAATAGCCACGGTTTGCCCTGTGCACCACGGCCCACCATCACCCCATCTGCGCCCGACTGCTTGAGCGCCACCTGCGCGGCCTGCGTATCGATGATATCCCCATTGGCGATGACCGGGATCGAGACCGCCTCTTTCACCGCCCGGATCGCAGGCCAATCGGCAAAGCCCTTGTAGAACTGGCAGCGCGTGCGCCCGTGGATCGTGACCATCCGGATACCGGCATCCTGAGCACGGCGCGCCACATCGGGCGCGTTCAGCAGGCTGTCATCCCAACCCAAACGGGTCTTCAGCGTCACCGGCACCTCCACCGCATTCACCACGGCCTCAATCAGCGTCAAAGCATGATCTGGCGTCTTCAATAACGCCGATCCGGAATAGCCATTGGTAACCTTCTTGGCAGGACACCCCATGTTGATATCGATCACCCGCGCACCGCGATCCGCGACCTGCCGGGCGGCTTCGGCCATCCAGTGCGCCTCGCGCCCCGCCAGCTGCACGGCTGTATTTTCGACATCCGCCGACAACTCGGCCCGTTCGCGTACGCCCGGTTTCGCCTGCACCATTTCCTGACTGGCGACCATTTCGCTGACCACCAATCCCGCGCCAAAGCGCATCACCAGATCACGGAATGGCCGGTCGGTGATTCCGGCCATTGGCGCCAACAGCACCGGAGGGGACAGATCCTTTTCAGCGAGACGCAGGGTCAATGTGCCTAATCCTTAAGCAGTTGCGCATTTGATATCGAAATCGCAGCATATGAACAACAAAACGGCGCCGTTCAAGCCCGCAAAATCATCATATGCTTAATTTTTAATCAAAATGACGCAGGTGATTGCCTCTGCATTCACCGCCCCCTAAACAATGCCCAAATCAGGAGAGCTTGCGAATGACCACAGCCGCCATAATCGTCGCCGCCGGTCGCGGCCAGCGCGCCGGCGGCGGAGTACCAAAACAGTGGCGCACTCTCGGCGGACGGCGCGTCGCCGACTGGACCATTGAGCGCTTCGTTGGCCTGGTGGATCACATCGTCTTGGTCCTCGCCAACGAGGACACGACGGTCTGGGAAGCGTTCAAGGACACCGACCTTATTCTCGCGCCGGGCGGTGCGGACCGGGCCGCATCCGTTCGCAACGGCCTGCTGGCGTTGAAGGCGTACGACGTTGAAAAAGTTCTGATTCACGACGTTGCACGCCCCTGTGTCAGCGCCAAAGTCATCAACGATGTTCTGGCCGCGCTGGATACGCATCCCGCGGCAGCTCCGGGATTGGCGATCACCGATGCGCTCTGGGCCGGGGACGGATCTGTGGTGACCGGAACACAGGATCGCACCGGCCTCTATGCTGCGCAGACCCCTCAGGGGTTTCATTATTCCGCGATCGCCGCCGCCCATGAGGCCCACGGCGGCGGCGCAGCAGACGACGTTGAGGTAGCGCGTGTTGCCGGAATAGAAGTAGCGATCACTCCGGGCGATGCGGATAACATCAAAATCACCCGGCCCGAGGATTTTGACCGGGCGCGGCGCATAATGGGTATCGATATGAATGTGAGGCTGGGCAACGGTTATGACGTGCACCGTTTTGGCGACGGAGATCACGTCATCCTGTGCGGTGTGAAAATACCGCATGATCGCGGATTGCAGGGACATTCCGACGCCGATGTGGGAATGCATGCGGTCACGGACGCAATCTATGGCGCGCTGGCCCGGGGCGATATCGGGCAGCACTTCCCACCATCTGACCCACAATGGAAAGGGGCCGCCAGCGAGATATTCCTGCGCCACGCGGTCGAGCTTGCCGGGCAGCTGGGCTATGCGATCTCGAACGTGGATTGCACGCTGGTGTGCGAGTTCCCCAAAATTGGTCCGCATTCAGTGGCGATGCAGGCCGAGATGGCACGGATCATGGGTCTGAATGCCGATCAGGTCTCGGTCAAGGCCACGACTTCGGAAAGGCTGGGGTTCACGGGCCGCAGTGAAGGGATCGCTGCGGTTGCCACCGCCTGTCTGGTGGCATCATGACTGCCGCGCGCCTGATCGGGACTGTCTGCGGCGTCGGATATCTGCGCCCTGCCCCCGGAACCTGGGGGTCGCTGGCCGCTTTGCCGCTGGCCTGGGTGCTGCATACGCTGGGCGGTTTCCCATTGCTGGTCGTCGGAACCCTCGCGGCCTTTTTCGGGGGCCTCTGGGCCACGCGCGTGATGACGGCGGGGCAAGACGATCACGACCCGTCCGAGATCGTCATCGACGAGGCCGCAGGCCAGTTCATCGCCCTCTGGGCGATATCCTACCCCTCATGGGCGCATGGCATCGACATCAGTGCGCTTTGGCCCGGATGGGTCGCAGGCTTCTTGCTGTTTCGCTTGTTCGACATCACCAAACCCGGTCCCGTCGGATGGGCTGACCGACGCGGGGACCCGATGGGCGTTATGCTGGACGATGTGATCGCCGGTCTCTTCGCCGCGGTTGGGGTTTTGGTACTTGCGGGCATCGCGCACGGGGTCATGGGCTTATGAACGTCGTAGATCTGCTGGACCGCGCCAAAGCGAAGGGTGTGATGATCGCCACGGCTGAAAGCTGCACCGGTGGCATGGTTGCCGCCGCGCTGACGGACATTCCGGGCAGTTCTGCCGTCGTCGAGCGTGGCTTTGTCACCTATACCAACACCGCCAAACAACAGATGCTGGGCGTGCGCGCCGAAACCCTTGCGACACATGGCGCTGTTTCAGAGGAGGTCGCCAAAGAGATGGCAGAAGGCGCGCTGCGCAACTCGCAGGCGCAGCTGGCGGTGTCTGTCACGGGCATAGCGGGACCCGGCGGGTCTGAGTACAAACCGGAAGGTCGCGTTTGCTTCGGCCTCTCCGCGTTGGACCAGCCCACACGCGTCGAAACGATCGAATTCGGCGCGCTGGGGCGCGACAATGTCCGAAAAGCCGCGCGCGATCACGCCTTGGTAATGTTGCTGAACGGCTGCTCAGCGAGCGACCGATAAGGGACACGTCCGAACAGAAGGGCCAAATCTGTCGCGTGCTGGTGAAGCACACCTAGAACCGCATCATCGCCTTCTACTGCATCCCGCTTTGCGCTCGGGCGCAAACGCACTGGTTACGAAGCTGCTTTTCTCGTTTGGCCCCTCGACTCTGGTCCAAGGGTCGGGCTATCAGCCCGCAACGTCCCTTCAGCCCAGAGGTTTGCGCCATGATCCCCAGTTCCTTCCCTGACAGCACCGAAATCGCCCGCCTGACCGCGCGCATGCTGCTGGAGATCAAGGCCGTCCACTTCAACGCGCGCGAACCGTTCACGCTGGCCTCAGGCCTGCCCAGCCCGACCTATATCGACTGTCGCAAGCTGATCTCATACCCGCGCATTCGCTCGACCCTGATGGACTTTCTGACCGTCACCGTGATGCGCGATGCCGGGTTCGAGGCGTTCGACAACATCGCAGGCGGCGAGACGGCTGGCATCCCCTTCGCCGCAATGGTCGCGGAACGCATGGCGCTGCCGATGACCTATGTGCGCAAGAAACCCAAAGGCTACGGTCGCAACGCCCGCATTGAAGGCGCGATGAGCGAAGGCGAACGGGTGCTGCTGGTCGAGGATCTGACCACCGATGGCGGAAGCAAACTGTCCTTCGTGGATGCAATCCGCGAAACCGGCGCGACCTGTGGGCATACAGCGGTGATCTTCTACTATGGCATTTTCCCCGAGACTGAGAAGACGCTCGGAGATCACGGTGTAAGGCTTCATTCGCTCTGCACGTGGTGGGATGTTCTGGCGGAGGCCAAGGCTCAGAAAGCCTTTGATCAAGAGACACTTGAGGCGGTGGAGCTGTTCTTGAACGACCCGCGCGGTTGGCAGGACGCACATAAAACCACATAAAACTCTTGTGGACAGATTGGGGATAACACCAGAAGAATCGGCGTTCTGCCTACGATATCTGGTGACTTTTCCCTCAGTTCATACATAATAAGCTGAGCATACGCAGGTATCCAAACTGTCAGGAAAGTTATCCCAAGGCTTTACCACGAGTTAGCCACAGGTATTTCCAGATAGCTTGCCGGGACAATTCGCGTGTAGAACCTCGGAACGGGCAGCGGGGACACAATGAACGAGATCAGCAGTATAGAGCAGGCAGCGGCACAGATTCAGAATCCGGAAACCATGCCGCACTCTATCGAGGCCGAGCAGCAGCTTCTGGGCGCGATCCTGACGAATAACGACCTCTACGACCGGGTAGCTTCAATTATCGGGGCCGAACATTTTTACGACCCGGTTCACTCGCGTATCTACGAGGTCGCGGCCACGCGCATCGCGAAGAATGCGCTGGCCTCGCCCGTGACGCTGAAATCCTTCATGGCAGATGACGAGGGCCTGAAGGAGTTGGGCGGACCCGCCTATCTTGTCAAACTCGCTGGCGCTTCGATCAGTGCCTTCGCGGTGCATGACTACGCCCAGATGATCTATGACCTCGCCATCCGGCGCGAGCTGATCCGGCTGGGTCGCGACATCTCGGACAAGGCCGCGCGGGTTGATGTGTCCAGCGAACCAAAAGAACAAATCGTCGAGGCCGAGCAACAGCTCTATCAGCTTTCCGAGCAGGGCCAGACCGAACAGGGTTTCCAATCCTTCCTGAAGGCGGTCACAGAAGCCGTCAACGTCACCAACGAGGCCTACCAGCGCGGTGGCGGCATGGCGGGGATTTCCACCGGTCTGGCCGACCTGGACAAACAGCTTGGGGGTCTGCATCCGTCCGACCTGATCATCTTGGCTGGCCGTCCGTCGATGGGAAAAACCTCGCTTGCGACCAACGTGGCCTTCAACGTGGCCAAAGCCTATAAGCGCGGCACCAAGCCCGATGGCTCGGAGGGTGCGATCGACGGCGGCGTTGTCGGCTTCTTCTCGCTGGAAATGAGCGCCGAGCAGTTGGCCGGCCGGGTTCTGGCCGAAGCCTCCGAGATTTCGTCGCATAAAATCCGCCAAGGCGACATGACTGAGGCTGAGTTCCGCCGTTTCGTGGATGCCGCGAAAGAGCTGGAGGCCTGCCCGCTTTTCATTGACGACACGCCAGCCCTGCCGATCTCACAGCTCGCCGCCCGTGCGCGGCGGCTCAAGCGGACCCATGGGCTGGACCTGCTGGTGATCGACTATCTGCAGCTCTGCCGCGGTATGGCCGAAAACCGCGTCAATGAAATCGCCGAGATTTCGATGGGCATGAAGGCCATCGCCAAGGAACTCAACATCCCGGTCATCGCTCTGTCCCAGCTGTCGCGTCAGGTGGAAAACCGCGACGACAAGCGCCCACAACTGTCTGATCTGCGGGAATCGGGCTCGATCGAACAGGATGCCGACGTGGTTATGTTCGTGTTCCGCGAGGAATACTACAAAGAGCGCGAAAAGCCCGGCGATCACGAGCTGGAAAAGATGGAAGAGTGGAAGCAGGCCATGGAACGCCTGCATGGCAAGGCCGAGGTTATCGTCGGCAAGCAGCGCCACGGCCCCATCGGCACGGTCGAGCTTTCGTTCGAGGCGCAGTTCACCCGCTTTGGCAACCTCGTCAAGCCGTGGCAGCAGGACGGCCAGATCGAAGGCTACTGACCGCTACCATAGCGCAGGCTGGTTCAACGCGTCGACACAGCGCGACGCGCCTTGCAACGGCGCGTCACCCCGGGCCGACAAAGGCTGCCCGATCCAGCCATGCGGATGGCTCAGCTTAAGCGGAGCCCGCGCAAACGCCTCGGTGATCGGCTGGAACCCGGTCTTACCGTAATAGGCCGGGTCGCCATAAGTGACGACAAAATCAACGCCCGCCGCACGCAGTTGATCCAGACCATGATGGATCAGCGCCTGCCCGACGCCGCTTCTCTGACGGCCAGTGCTAACAGCGACCGGCGACAGGACGAACACCTGCCGCTCATCCTGATCAAACCGCAGGCGCGACAGGAAGATGCACCCCAGCAACGCGCCATCTTCCACGGCGGAGAACACAAACAAATCCTCGTCCGGCGTGGTTTCCATCAGCCCGCGCACCAATGAGCCGATCAGTCTGCCCTCGTCCGCCCCTTCCGAGGCGGTGAAGACGTCGATAAAAAGCGCCTCGATCTCGGCCTCGCGCCCGTCGTGACCTGATATGAACCGGATCGCCATCTTTGAAACCCTTTGCCGTTGCAGTGGCAGAGTGCCCCCGGCCCAAGCCGAAACGCAACCACCAAATCAACGCCCGTAGCCTGCACGCGGAACATGAACGATAGCGCGCTGCAGCGTCTATTTGACACTGATGTGAATACAATTGCGAATCGGGCCAGAACGCACCCCAAGTCAGCCAAATCCTTGGATTTATTGGCCCTGCGGCATCGCGCTCTCAGTTCGAGACATTAAACCGTGATGGAAATCCGCATTCCCTCTTGACCTCGGATCGGGCAATGTCTTGAACGGGATCATGAGTACCGCACGTTTAACGATCAATCTTCACGCGCTTGCCCATAACTGGCGCGCACTGGATGCAAAGACGAATGTCGAAACCGGCGCAGTTGTCAAAGCTGACGCCTACGGTTTGGGTGCCGAGCCGGTTGCCTGGGCGTTGGCCGAAGAAGGCGTGCGCAAATTCTTCGTCGCCGCCGCCGAAGAAGGCGCCATCGTGCGCGAGGCGGTGGGACCCGAGGCGCTGGTTGCCGTGTTCTCGGGCCATATGGAGGGCGACAGCGACCTGCTGCGCGATCACAACCTGACGCCGCTGATCAACTCGCCCGAACAATTCAAGCGCCATCTAGAGGCGCTGCCCAACCATCCCTTCGGCATCCAGCTGGACAGCGGCATGAACCGCCTTGGTCTGGAGCCTGCGGATTGGGCCGAGCTGAAGCACAAAGCGCTGGAGCGTGATCCGCTGGTCGTGATGTCTCATCTGGCCTGCTCCGACGAGCCCGAACACCCGATGAACCGTCAGCAGCTTGAGACCTTCAAGCAGATGACAGACGGGGTCGAGGTGCCGCGTTCACTGGCCGCGACCGGAGGCACCCTGCTGGGGCCGGAATTCCATTTCGATTTCTGCCGTCCGGGCATCGGTCTCTATGGCGGGATGCCATTCACCGGGGCCAAGCCCGTGGTCACGGTCGATCTGCCGGTGATTCAGGTGCGCGATGTCACGGTCGGCGAAACCGTAGGCTATGGCAACAGCTGGACCGCACGCCGCCCGTCCAAGATCGCGACGGTAGCCGCAGGCTATGCCGATGGGCTGCATCGTGCCATCGGCGGCGGCATCGATACATTCGCTGGTGATCAGCCCTGCCCGGTGGTAGGACGTATCTCGATGGACCTGATCACCGTGGATGTTACCGACTTGCCGTACAAACCTGACCGCCTGCGTATCCTGAACGGGCACCAAACCGTCGATGATCTGGCCGAAGCTGCCGGCACCATCGGCTATGAGATTCTGACCTCGCTCGGCAGCCGCTATTCCCGAGGCTACGTGGAATGAACCCCATCTCATTGCTGGGGGAGCTGGGACGCGCCATCCTGACCATGCTGGCCGCGTTTGGCCGCGTCGCGCTGTTCGCGTTAGACGCGATTTCGCATATTTTCCGGCCTCCGTTCTATCCGCGTGAATTCGGCATCGCCCTGCTGAATATCGGCTGGCTGTCCCTGCCCGTGGTCGGCCTGACCGCCATCTTCACCGGCGGCGCGCTGGCGCTGCAGATCTATGCCGGCGGTGCACGTTTCAACGCCGAGGCCGTCGTGCCCCAAATCGTCGCCATCGGCATGGTGCGAGAGCTTGGCCCGGTGCTGGTTGGCCTGATGATCGCCGCCCGCGTGACCTCCTCGATCGCCGCCGAGATCGCGACCATGAAAGTGACCGAGCAGATCGACGCCCTGGTCACCCTGTCCACGCACCCGATGAAATACCTCACCGCCCCGCGCGTTCTGGCGGCGCTGATCACGGTTCCGGCGCTGGTCGCGATCGGAGATATCATCGGCATCGCAGGCGGCTATACCGTCGCCACGCAAAATTTGGGCTTCAACCCAGCCGCCTATCTGAAAAACACCGTCGATTTCCTTGAGGCGCGCGACATCGTCTCGTCACTGGTCAAAGGCGCGGCCTTCGGCGTCATCGCCGCCATCATGGGCTGTTATTACGGCATGTCCTCGGGTCGCGGTGCGCAGGGTGTGGGCCGGGCCACCAAAGGCTCGGTCGAGGCCGCCGCCGTGTTGATCCTCGCCGCCAACTTCGTACTCACAGGGGTGTTCTTCTCGCTATGATCCGGATGGAGAACGTACATAAAGCCTTTGACGACAACCGCGTCCTGCAAGGCATGAACCTTGAGATTCCCAAGGGCACCTCGATGGTCATCATCGGAGGCTCGGGCACGGGTAAGTCCGTGGCGCTGAAATGTATCCTCGGCCTGATCAAACCCGACAGCGGCATGATCTATGTCGACGATAAAGACGCCACCAAAGGCGACCGCGATGCGTTTCTGGCGCGCTTCGGGATGCTGTTTCAGGGCGCGGCCCTGTTTGACTCGCTGCCCGTCTGGCAAAACGTCGCCTTCCGCCTGCTGCGCGGCTCATTGAAACGCCCCACCGAGGAAGCCCGCGAAATCGCCATCGAGAAACTGCGCCGTGTGGGCCTGAAATCCAACGTCGCCGACCGCTTCCCGGCCGAGCTGTCGGGCGGCATGCAAAAACGCGTGGGCCTCGCCCGTGCCATTGCCGCCGAGCCCGAGATCATCTTTTTCGACGAGCCCACCACAGGGTTGGACCCGATCATGTCCGGCGTCATCAACGACCTGATCCGCGAGATCGTGACCGAGATGGGCGCCACCGCGATGACCATCACCCACGACATGAGCTCGGTCCGCGCAATCGCCGATAACGTGGCTATGCTGCACGGAGGCGTGATCCAGTGGACTGGCCCGGTCGGTCAGATGGATGCCTCGGGTGATCCTTATGTGGAGCAGTTTATCAGTGGGAGCGCTGAAGGGCCGATTGAGGCGGTGCGCTAAGCTTTCTCCGCCTCACGATCGCGCTTTATCTGCTCATACGCCCGCTTGGCATAGTCATAACGCAGCAGATATTTTCCTGCGTTGACAACGAAATCAGGCGTCTGAGTGCGCACGACTTCAAGAGTCTGTCGAAGATGGATGCCGGAAACCGGAATATACGCCGGATCCTCCCCGGAAAATCTGTTGTAGAGCCGACCTCCGAACCAACGCCCCCTCTTCCGCGCCTCATCGGCTTCATAGAGCCGAAAATGCAGCACACCAAAGAGTTGTTCTCGGTCGAATGGCAACCGATCTGCAGCCGCACTTCCGGCCGACAACACGGCGCTTGCGCCGCCTGTCAGGGCGTCCGACATACCTTTGCTCAATGCAGAAGGACCACTCAAAACTTTTATGACAGGTTCAGGCATTACACCTCAAAGACGTTGACAACAGCTTGCAACCATAGCGCTAGCTTGGGCGGCTACAACGAAAAACTTGCGCGCGATCTGGCCACCTCATAGATATCAATTGCCTTGTCAGGGATTGTCTATGACCCTCCGCCTCGCCACCCTCTCCCTCCTGATCCTCTACCCGATCGCGTGGTTCGCCCCGCTGATGCGTGCAGGCCTCCTCCCAATCTTCGGCCTCAGCGAAATCAGCGTCATCACCGGGCTCCAATCCTTGTGGAAATCCGACATCTTCCTCGCACTGGTCGTCACCGTCTTCGCCCTGTTCGCGCCTTACATCAAAACCATCGGCACCGCGCTGATCCAATGGGACCTGCTGGATCCACGCGTCCAACCCGCGCTCAACATCCTCGGCAAGCTGGCGATGGCCGATATCTTCCTCATTGCGCTGTATATCACTCTGGCCAAAGGCATCTCTTACGCCACCATCGAAACCGCCTGGGGCCTCTATCTTTTCACAGGCTGCATCCTCGCCTCGTTGACCCTGGGTCATATTACAGAGATGACATTCGGTTCACGAAAACCTCAGAGCTAATTGATTGAAAACGCATTTCCAAGTATCATTTAGATATTTCGAGCAGCAACGTGTTTGTAGTTCACCGGTCCGCAGCGGGCCAGATCGTGTTTGATATTCCTCCGCTTCGGCCCGGTTTCATATCGGTAGAAGAAGGAGTTCGACGACCATGGCCGCCCTCCACGCAGCGACATTGCAATTCCAGAATGCATTCCTGAAATTCACCTTTTTCCTGATCTGCGCCGCCGCCCTTGGCGCGGTCACAGCCACCGCTTTATCCGCGTCTGGCACCATTCCCTGGCTTTCCATGCAGGCCGGGTTTGGCGAAACGGGCGTGATCGATGCGGGTATCTATATCCAGATCGGCCTGACCGCACTGATCCTGATGCTGGCCTTCTATCTGCCCTCCAGCGCCCGCATGATGGCGCTGGAGCGGACGCACCGGAACTTCTCGTTGAACATGCAGGACGTGGCCGGGGCCTATCAGTTGGCCCATGCCGCCGACCGCAGCGGGGCCTTCGCGCTGTCCTCCGAATTCGACGCGGTCAAGGAACGCATGGCTTTTCTGCGCGACCACCCCGATCTGCAGGGGCTGGAACCTCAGGTGCTGGAACTAGCCGCGCAGATGAGCCAGATCAGTCAGGAGCTTGCCGATACCTATGGCGACGAAAAGGTGGACCGCGCCCGCACCTTCCTGCAGCAGCGCCAGCAAGAGGTCGAGCAGTTCCAGCAGCGTATCGAAGAGGCCCAGATCATCCAGCACGAGCTGCGCCAATGGACCCGAGATATCGAGATCGAGGAATCAATCGCCAAATCGCAACTCGCCCGTCTGCGGGATGAGCTGTTCGATCTGCTGCCCGAGCTTGCGGTGCAGCTGCAATCCTCGACCGACGACAAAACACCCGCAAGCGTCGTGGCAATGACACCCCCTCGCGCGGCGGAATAGGCGCTCAAAGCGCCCGCCGCGGAGGATGGCCCGCAGGGCCTGACGACGCGGCCCGCCCCCGGCGGTGAGGAAAGCCCGCAAGGGCTTGAAGAACCGCCCCGCCTCGGGCACGAAGGGCGCCATGGCAAAGACACAAACTTTCTCCTGCTCCGCCTGCGGTGCCTCACACACCAGATGGTCCGGCCGCTGCGATGGCTGCGGTGAATGGAACACCATTGTTCAGGAAACGCCTCTCTCGGCTGGCCCTGCGAAAAAATCCCTCGGTGGCAAACGTGGCCAGTCCATCGCTCTCACCGATCTCTCGACCGAAGAAACACCGCCACCCCGCACACTTTGCGGCGTCGAGGAACTCGACCGCGTCCTCGGTGGCGGCCTCGTCCCGGCCTCGGCTCTGCTGGTCGGCGGAGACCCCGGCATCGGCAAATCCACCCTTCTGCTGCAGGCCGCCGCCCGTTTTGCCCGCAATGGCATCAAGACCATCTACGTCTCGGGCGAAGAAGCCAGCGCACAGGTTCGGATGCGTGCGCGTCGTTTGGGCCTCGAGAACTCTCCGGTCCAACTGGCCGCTGAAACCAACCTGCGCGACATCCTGACGACGCTTGAGGCCGAAAAGCCCGGCCTCGCCATCATCGACTCGATCCAGACCATGTGGGCCGACAATGTGGACAGCGCGCCGGGCTCGGTGTCACAAGTCCGGGCCGCAGCGCACGAATTGACCACGTTTGCGAAACGACACGGCGTTTCGATCATCATGGTTGGCCACGTCACCAAGGAAGGCCAGATCGCAGGGCCGCGCGTCGTGGAACACATGGTCGACACGGTGCTGTATTTCGAAGGCGAACGCGGCCACCAGTTCCGCATCCTGCGGGCCGTCAAGAACCGCTTTGGTCCCGCTGACGAGATCGGCGTGTTCGAAATGACCGGCAAGGGACTGGCGCAGGTCACCAACCCATCGGCCCTGTTCCTGTCCGAGCGCGGCACGCCCAGCCCCGGCTCAGCCGTGTTTGCAGGTATCGAAGGCACCCGCCCGGTATTGGTCGAATTGCAGGCCCTCGTCGCCCCCTCACCCCATTCTCAGCCACGCCGCACGGTCGTCGGCTGGGACAGCGGACGCCTCGCGATGATCCTCGCGGTACTTGAGGCCCGCTGCGGCATCCCTTTCGCGGGCCTTGACGTCTATCTGAACGTGGCCGGTGGCCTGAAAGTGACCGAACCCGCCGCTGACCTTGCCGTTGCTGCCGCTTTATTAAGCGCCCGCGAGGACACGGCCCTACCTGCAGATACCGTGGTTTTCGGAGAAATCTCGCTTTCCGGGGCACTTAGGCCCGCCCCGCAGACCGAAAACAGGTTGAAAGAAGCGCAAAAACTTGGTTTCACCGCGGCAATTGCTCCGGCGGGTGGCAAAACCGGCACTGTGGCAGGTCTGACACTCACCCGACCCTCTGATTTGGTTGGGTTTGTTGGCGAAACCTTCGGAGCAGGTTAAGGTCGCGCCCCGAGGGGCAGTAAAAAGAACAGGCGAGGGCCATGGAAGGTTTTACAATTATTGACGGGGTTGTGGCCCTGATCATCGTGCTGTCAGGCCTTCTGGCCTATTCGCGCGGCTTCATGCGCGAGGTTCTGGCCATCGCAGGCTGGGTCGCCGCCGCCGTTCTGGCATTCATCTTCGCACCCCAAGCGGTGCCTCTGGTCAAAGAGGTGCCGGTCGTCGGAGAGTTCCTGCGCGACAGCTGCGAGCTTTCGGTCATCACCGGGTTTGCTGCGGTGTTTGCCATCGCGCTGATCGTGGTCAGCATCTTCACGCCGCTGTTCTCCTCGCTGGTCCAACGCTCGGCTATTGGCGGACTGGATCAGGCGCTGGGGTTCTTCTTTGGCATCGCGCGCGGCATCCTGCTGGTTGCGATCGCGTTCTTTGTCTACGACACCGTGATGACCGGCCAGTCTTATACAATGGTGGACGAAAGCCGCTCGGCCAAGGTGTTCGAACAGTTCAGCGGCAAGATCGAAGAACAAAACCCCGAGGCCGCGCTGGGCTGGGTTACCGCCCAATACGAACAGCTGGTTGCAAGCTGCACGGCGGACAGCACTCAGGAAGGCTGAACCCGATCAGATATTCAGATCCAAGCCCGGCTTTGTCCGGGCTTTTTCACGTCGGATCAGACAAATCCTTCACCGCCACAAATATTGCAGCGGATTGTTTTCAGCCCGACACAGCCATCACAACGGCTTGAGATCGGCTTGCCAAACTGATCGCGGCTTTTGATGACTTCACCGCTGCCCTTGCAAATCTCGCAAGGCGCGCGCCCTGCCCCGCGGCATCGATGGCATCGCCGCTTGAGCGGTTTTTCCTTCGGTGCGTTTTGCTTGTGTTGCCACATGGCGATTGTCCCACCCGATAGGTCCGCATGACATTTGCAGGCATGACAGCATAGGTCTGTCCATTTGTCATCTTAAACTCATGGAATGCACAAATCTCGCCTGCGGCAATTCGCAAATGTGATCCTTTGATGACACGCGCATCTTTAGGCAGTATGTCGGGGCCGTACCGACATGGAATCGGAGCTGCCAAGCTTGCTGTATCTGTTTTCTCTTGCGCTTGCTGCAATCGCGCTTGTGCCTGCCTGCCGCCAGCGCGGTGCGCGACTGCCCATTCAGATACCCCGCCGCAGAGCATCCGGTCAATTCACCAGCCAGACCAAGTCATAGCAAACGGAGCCCGTGTATGTGTGGGATTTTGGGGATCGCAAGCCGGACACATGATGTCTTTGCGGAAATCTATGACGGCTTGCTGATGCTGCAGCACCGGGGTCAGGATGCCTCGGGCATTGTGACATATAACGGCGAGTTCTTTCGCGAGAAAAAGGCCAACGGCCTCGTCAAAGACGTGTTCAACGCCAGCGATGCCGAGACCCTGTTGGGCAAAGTCGGCATGGGCCATGTGCGCTATCCCACCGCAGGCTCGCTCAGCGCGACCGAGGCGCAGCCTTTCTTCGTCAACGCGCCCTATGGCATCTATCTGGTTCACAACGGCAACATCACCAACACCGAAGAACAGCGCGAAAAGGTCACTGCGAAATACAGCCGGCACCTGCGCACAACCTCGGATTCCGAGGTTCTGCTGAATGTGCTGGCCGACAAGGTGGCTGATGCGATCAAGGTGAACGGCAATGCCGACCCGATCCGCAACCTGTTTGCCGGTGTCAAAATGACGATGGAGCGGGTTCAGGGCGCCTATTCGGTGATCTGTCTGGTCGCAGGTGTCGGAATGTTGGCCTTCCGCGACCCTTACGGCATTCGTCCGCTGTCCGTCGCCAAGCGCGAAGCATCGGGTCACGGTGATGATTATGCCTTTGCGTCCGAGGATGTGGCCTTTGGCATCAATGGGTTCGACAAGCTGCGTGACCTGAACCCGGGTGAGGCGATCCTGATCGATCTCGATGGCAATATGCACGAGTTTCAGGCCGTCGAAGGCCAACTGACGCCCTGCATTTTCGAGTATGTTTATCTGGCCCGCCCGGATTCCCTGCTGGATGGGGTCTCGGTCTACAAGACCCAGATGCGTATGGGGCAGACGCTGGCGAAACAGATCCAGGACTCAGGGCTTGAGATTGACCGCATCATCCCCGTCCCCGACAGCGCCCGCCCCGTCGCGCTTGAAGCTGCCAAGATCACCGGCATCCCCTATCGCGAAGGTCTGGTGAAAAACCGCTATGTCGGGCGCACCTTCATCATGCCCGGTCAGGCCGAGCGCCAGAAATCGGTGCGCCGCAAACTGAACGCCGTACCGCTGGAATTCGATGGGCATAACGTGCTGCTGATCGACGATTCCATCGTGCGCGGCAACACCATCAAGAAGATCGTTCAGATGTGCCGCGAGGCTGGCGCAAAGAAGGTCTATATCGCCAGCGCCTCACCGCCGGTGAAGTATCCGAATGTCTATGGCATCGATATGCCCACACGGCATGAATTGATCGCCAATGGCAAAGAGATCGAGGACATCCGTCAGGAATTGGGCGCGGATGCACTGTTCTACCAGAACCTTGATGATCTGATCTGGGCCGCGAAAGAAGGTAACCCTGACATCGAATCCTTTGACTGTTCCTGCTTTGACGGCAACTACGTCACTGGCGTGGATGAGGACTATCTGGCCAGCCTTGAAAGCAGCAGCCGGGTGAGCAAAAAGCGCGAGGATATGCAGGTCGTCGGCAGTTCATGGAACGCGGCGAAGCTGGCCTCGGGCTGACGTCCGGCCCCGGGGCGAATCGCAGCGTCAGCCGCCTCTGCAACACCAGCGCACAGGTCGTGGGATCGGTAAAAATCCGCCGACCTTTTTCTTTGGTCGGACAGAGGTTTGCACGAGGTGATCTGGCACCCATCGCTTTGCCCCTCGGACCGCTTCAAGTCCGGTTGGGCATATGGTAGCCGGTCGCCCGAAACCACTCATAAAACGGGGCCCGGGTGAGCAGCCTGGCCACAGATCATGCCAAATTCAACAGTCAAAAGCGCCGCTACCCAAGCGGACGCTCTCAGGAAAAATTCGGTGTCGGTTCTGGGTATTTTTGGACCCAAAGCAGAGCCGGAGGCTTTGGTCCGCCTGTCGTCCGGGCGGGTAAAAAAGGTGAAACCCGGCAGCCGCTTGGGGTCGGGTAAGATCATCGCAATCGACGAAGAGGGTGTCGTGCTGCGACAAAGCGGCCAGAACCGCAGGATCGACATTCCGGGTAGCTGATCCTGACTTGACGCCCTGCGCGCGCGGGTTCAAACCCCACCCATGACCGATCAGACCAAAATCGCCCTTGTTACCGGGGCCTCACGCGGGTTGGGCGCGGCATTGGCCGAAGCTCTGTCGCCCGAATATCATATTGTCGCTGTTGCCCGCACCCAGGGCGGACTGGAAGAACTGGACGACCGCATTCAGGCCAAGGGCGGCTCGGCCACTTTGGCACCGATGGATATCAGCGACCCAAACGCGATGGCGACGCTGTGCCGTGGGATTCATGACCGCTGGGGCAAGGTTGATCTGTGGCTTCACACTGCAATCCACACCTCGGCCCTGACGCCTGCGCATTTTGTTGATCCGAAGGAATGGGCCAAGGCGGTCAACATCAATGCCACGGCGACATCCGTGCTGATCCCATATGTCACCCCACTGCTGGGCGAGGCTGGCCACGCTGTATTCTTTGATGACCCCAAAGCGGGTGAGAAGTTCTATGGCATCTATGGTGCAACCAAAGCAGCGCAGATGGCACTGGCGCGCAGCTGGGCTGCCGAGACCGCACGCACGGGTCCGCGCGTATCGATTGTTGAGCCTGCACCGATGCCGACAGCCGTACGCGCGCGTTTCCATCCGGGTGAGGATCGGGAAGCGTTGACGCGCACTGCCGATGAGGCAGCGCGGTTGCTGGCCCAGCTTTAGGGAATGGCCCGTCCGGGCCATGCCTCCGGCGGGGATATTTTTGGCCAGATGAAGCGGGCGGACTATGCGATATGGACGCCGTTGCGTCCGGCGAGGTCGACGAAGAATTGCCATGCGACGCGGCCCGAGCGGGCGCCACGGGTGGCCTGCCATTCGATGGCCTCGGCGCGCAGGGTTTCTGCGTCGACTTTCACACCGTGGGCGGTACAGTAGCGGTCGATCATGGCGAGGTATTCGTCCTGATCGCAGGGGTGGAAGCCCAGCCACAGGCCGAACCGGTCTGAGAGCGAGACTTTCTCCTCGACCGCCTCGGACGGGTTGATGGCGCTGGAGCGTTCGTTTTCGATCATGTCTCGCGGCATCAGATGGCGGCGGTTCGAGGTGGCATAGAACACCACGTTTTCAGGGCGGCCTTCGATGCCGCCATCCAGCACCGCCTTGAGCGATTTGTAGTGTTGGTCATCGTGGCTGAACGACAGGTCATCGCAGAACAGGATGAACCGGTGCGGCGCGGCGCGCAGGTGGTTCAGCAGGCGCGCGACCGAACCCATATCCTCACGCTGAAGCTCGACTAGTTTCAGGTCCGGGTGGTCGGTCTGCAGCGTGCCATGCACCGCTTTGACGAGGCTGGATTTCCCCATCCCACGCGCGCCCCACAGCAGCGCGTTGTTGGCCTTGTATCCGGCAGCGAAACGGCGCGTGTTATCCAGCAGCGTATCGCGGGAGCGGTTGATGCCGACGAGCAAATCCAGATCGACGCGATTGACCTGCGTCACCGGTTCCAGCCTATCGGGTTCCACATGCCAGACGAAGGCCGGGGCCGCGCTGAAATCGGGGGCGGCCAGTGGCGCGGGGGCCATGCGCTCCAGCGCGTCGGCGATACGGTTCAGGGCTTGGTCGTCCATTGGGGCCTCCGCGAGTGTTTCGGCGAAGTTCAACCATGTTCGGCGCGCTGCAACAAGGGCGGAACATGAAAAAGGCGCGCGGGTGATAGGCGCGCCTTTTCAAAGCCCGGGGCGGATTACTTGGTCTCTTCGTAGTCCTGCATCATGTCCGCATCGGCCTCGGCCTCTTCATCATCATAGTAACCATCGGCGCGCAGTTGCTCTTCGCGCTTCTTCTCAACGCGGGCAACAAGGAAGATCGACACTTCATAAAGGCCATAAACCACCACGAAGAGGATGATCTGAGTGATCACATCCGGCGGCGTCACGATCGCCGCCAGCACCAGAATGCCGACCACCGCATATTTGCGCATCGCGCCCAGACCTTCGGCGCTGACCAGACCCGCCTTGCCCATTAGGGTCAGCAAGACCGGCAGTTGAAAACACAGGCCAAAGGCGACGATGAACTTGATCGTCAGATTCAAATATTCCTGCGCCGAGCCCTGGAACACCACGCTCAGCGGCGCGGCATTGGTGCCATCGGCGACGGCTTCGCCCTCGGCCCCGAACTGTTGGAACCCCAGGAAGAAGTCATAGGCCAGCGGCGTAACCACATAGAACGCAAAGCTTGCCCCCAGCAGGAACATGAAGGGCGAGGCCAGCATGAATGGCAGAAACGCGTTTTTCTCGGACTTGTAGAGCCCCGGCGCCACGAACCGCCACATCTGCATCCCAATATAGGGGAACGCCAGAATGAACCCGCCCAGAAGCGAAACCTTGATGGCCACAAAGAACCCTTCCTGCGGCGAAATGAAGATCAGCCCGCAATCCTGCCCCCGCTCGGTCAGAACCTCGCACAGCGGTTGGGTCAGGAAGTTGAACAGCGGCGTCGCCACCGTGAAGCAGATGATCATCCCGATCAGAAACGCCACAACACAGTGGATCAGCCGCGTGCGCAACTCGGCCAGATGCTCGATCAGCGGGGCCGAGCTGTCCTCGATCTCGTCGGTCTTGGTCATGTCTTGCTTTCAGTCTTCAGTGCCGCTTCGGCCTCTTCCGCCTTGGCGAGCGCATCGGCAGCCTCTTTCGCCTTGCGTTCAGCCGCGGCGCGCGCAGTGGTGGCCTGAATCTTCTTCGCCTGCTCGGCCCGCTCGGCGGCCAGTTTGCCGGTCTCGCTGTCAGGATCGAACTTGGTCGGATCAATGGATTTGGCGACGTCGCGCGCAGCCTCGTTGATCCCGTCCATCGCGGTACTGACCGGGTTGGTCGCCGCATTCAGACCCTTCTTGATCTCGTTGACGCCGGCCTCATCCGCTGCCTCGTTCATCGCGGTGCTGAACTCGCGCGCCATGCCGCGCGCCTTGCCGACAAACCGCCCGACATTGCGGAACAGCACAGGCAGGTCCTTCGGCCCCACCACAATCAGCGCGACGATGCCGATGACCAAAAGCTCGGTCCAGCCCAGATCAAACATCTAGGCTCAGACCTTGTCTTTGTCGGTCTCAGGCGTGACGTCTTTGGCCAGCTCGGACGCGTCCTGCTCGATCTCTTCCGAGCCATCCTTGACGCCTTTTTTGAACGCAGTGATGCCCTTGCCCACTTCGCCCATCAGCGAACTGATCTTGCCGCGGCCAAACAGTACCAGAACCACAACGGCGATCAGCAGCAGGCCGGGAAGGCCGATATTGTTGAGCATGTCTTGTCTCCTTACTACGTCGGCGCGCACGCCGGGAATATGATCTGGCCCAGTGTCTACGCCCGGATCGCCGCCAGCAAAAGTGAAACAGATCAAATCCGCGCGCGAAATTGAACAGATCGCGCAGTTTTTGCGGGCTGGCGTTTTCCAACTGACAGGTTTATGTCAGTTGGAAGAGCCTAGAAGGACGATATCGAAACCCAGGTCAACGGAGACCCACATGACCCATGTCGCAGAAATCGTCACCTTCACCCTTGCAGATGGCGTGCAGCCCGAAGAATTCGTGATGCTTAGTCAAAAGACCGAAGCCTTCGTCCGCTCCGCGCCAGGCTTTGCCCATCGTCAATTGAGCCAGGGCGCGGATGGCCGCTGGACAGATTATGTCGTCTGGACCGATATGAAATCCGCCGAAGAAGCCGCCGCCGCCTTCATGCAGCAGGATTTCGCGCCCGCCCTGATGGCCGCAATCAACCCCGACAGCGCGCGGATGCGCCACGAGACCGTGCTATGGAACATGACCGCCTAAACGCGGATCAGACAGCGTGTCATGCGCCGCACTGACCGCCTGTTCGATATCATCCAGATCCTGCGTGACGGCAAACTGCACCGCGCGCAGGATATCGCGGACCGGCTCGAAGTGTCGGTTCGCACGATCTATCGCGACATGGATACGCTGGTCGCCTCAGGCGTACCGGTCGAAGGGGAACGCGGCGTGGGCTATATGGTGCGCGATCAGATCACCCTGCCCCCGCTGAACCTGACCCCCGCCGAACTTGAGGCTCTGAACCTCGGCATGGCCATCGTCGCCGAGGCCGCTGACCCCGACCTCAAATCTGCCGCCAATTCCCTTGCCGAAAAGATCGACGCCGTTCTGCCCACGCAGGTCATCGCCGAGGCCGACAGCTGGAAATTCGCCGTCTATCCCTTTGCCGATGCCGCACGCGGTCTGGCCCATATGGCCCCGATCCGTGCCGCCATCAAATCGCGCCAGAAACTGCACCTCAGCTATCGCCGCATCGACGGCACGCTGACCGAACGCACGATCCGCCCGCTGCACATGGAATACTGGGGCCGCGTCTGGACGCTGACCGCATGGTGCGAACTGCGCACGGGCTTCCGCGTCTTCCGCATCGATCTGATCGAATCCATTGTGCCCTTACCGGAACTCTTCACAGACGAACCCGGCAAACGTCTCAGCGACTACGACCCGAACGGGTGATCCACACTTCATCTGGCCATAAATATCCCCGCCGGAGGCATGGCCCGGAACGGGCCATTCAGATCACCTCAGATAGGGCTCGGGATCCACCGACTCGAATCCCTGACGCACCTCAAAATGCACATAGGCATTGTCGCCCCCGCGCAGCGCGGCAATCTTCTGACCCCGTTGCACGCGGTCGCCCTTTTTGACGCTGATATTGTCCACATTTGCGTAAACGGTCAGCAAGTCATTGTTGTGCTTGACCACGATGATCGGCACCTGATCTGCGTCAGCCGTAATCGCGGCCACCGTTCCCGCTTCGGCTGCACTCACCGCACTGCCGGGCGCCGCAGCGATGTCGATGCCTTCATTCTTGCCTTTGTCATAGCCGCGGATGATCGTACCGCTCACCGGCAGCGCCAAGGCGGACGACCCCGTATTTGTCGGTGCCTCGGCAGTCACATCTGGCGCGGGCGTGGCCGGTGCGACGTCCTCATCCGGCAATGGCTGCGTTGCGCTGGGCGGCGTCGGCGTTGCAGAGCCTTCACCCGGTTGCGCCACCGCCGTCGCGGTCGCGGCTGGCGCAGCGGCGCGCGGCGCAGACTGGTTTTTGACCGGTATCAGCAGATACTGGTCCTCACGCACCATAAAGTCGGGGCCCAGCCCGTTCCACTCGGCCAAGGACTCCACCGAAACCTGATAGAGGCGCGCAATGGTATATGCCGTTTCACCCCGCTTGACCTTGTGGCGGATCGGCTCGGGCCCGACGGGCGCTGCAGCCGGCGCAGGCTGTGCGGGTGCCAATGCCGTGGTCTGAACAGAACCGGTATCCGGTGCCTCGTCAATCGCGGTGCCTGCGATACTCGCGATATCGACCGCGCTGCCCCCACCAACGGATCGCGGCAGCGCCAGGACCTCTCCCTCACGCAGCGAGTCATTGGGCTGAAGCCCGTTAAAGCGTGCCAACTCTGCGACCGGCATGCCAATGCGGTTCGCAACATTGCCCACCGTATCGCCACGGCGTGCGACCGCGACCTGATAGTTGGGATACGTAATCACACCCCGGGCATCCGGCGTCGGGCGACTTGTCGTCGCCGCCAATGCGGCATCCGTTGTCGAGAACCCACCGACATTGCCGCGCAGATCATAGTCGAAAGGTCCTTCGCATCCGGCCAAAATGGCCAGAGCTGCCACGCCCATTGCACAGCGGCGCGTTGCTGATTTTGAAACTGCTCTCATTTTATCGCCCTCAACACCTGCCCCTGTTCTCCGGGGCTCCGGCATCATTGAATATAACTTTAAACGCCGTCTTTTCCCAGCCCCTCCAGCAAGGGCACGAAACGAACGGGCAACAGCTCGTCATAGTCCAGACCGGTTTCGGTGCGGGTCACCCGGATCAAGGTCTGAACCGCATCCGATTGTCCAACCGGCAACACCATAATACCGCCGATTTTCAACTGCGCCAAGAGCGGCCCGGGCGGGTCCTCGGCGGCTGCGGTCACAATGATACGATCAAACGGAGCCTGTTCGGACAGGCCAAACGAGCCATCCGACAGCATCGCGGTGACATTGGTTAGTCCCAGTTCGCGAAACAACTGCCCGGTTTCACGCACCAGCCGCTTGTGCCGCTCGACCGTGTAAACCCGCCGCGCTAGTTTCGACAGGATCGCCGCCTGATAGCCCGAGCCCGTCCCCACCTCCAGCACCGTGTCCCGGGGCCGCACCTTCAGCGCCTGCGTCATCAGCCCCACCACCGAAGGTTGGCTGATCGTCTGCCCGCAGGCAATCGGCAGCGGTGTATCCTCATAAGCCCGTTCCGCGAACAGGCCTTTGACGAACCGGCCCCGGTCGACCTGCTCCATCGCAGCCAACACGCGCGCATCTGTCACCCCGCGCGAACGCAGGGCGAACAAGAACTGCATCGTGGTTTCTGCGCTTGGTCCGGTCATTCGATTGTCTTCAACGCCTCCAGCGCATCATGCGCCGTCAGATCAGCCCGCATCGGCGTGACCGAAACGTAACCTTCCAGATTCACCGCCGCATCGGTCCCCGGCGCGGTCGGATTGTGCTGATACCCGCCCTTGATCCACAGGAACCGACGGCCCGAGGGCGAGCTGTGCGGTTCGACCGAAAAATGCGTGTCGCGGCGGAACCCCTGCGGCGCAACCCTCGTACCCAGAACCTCATCCGCTGGCACGGGTGGAAAATTCACGTTGTAGAACAGCCGGTAGTCGCCTTGTGTCTCAGGCATCGCATCCAAAATCCGGCGCACAAGTGCCGCGCCATGCCGCGCGGCGGCCTCGAACGGATCATCCAGCCCAAGATTGCGTGGACCGAAGAACTGCGACAGGGCAATCGACGGCACGCCTTGCAGAGCGGCCTCCATAGCGCCGCCCAACGTACCGGAATACAACGCATTCTCCGCCGAGTTGTTGCCCCGGTTCACCCCAGACAAGACCAGATCCGGCGGTGCGTCCTTCATCACATCATGCAACCCCGCCAACACACAGTCCGCCGGAGAGCCCTCGGCCGCGAACCTGCGCTCGCCCAGCTTTGCGACCATCATGGGGTGCGTATAGCTGATGCAATGCCCCACACCCGATTGTTCAAAGGCGGGGGCGACGATCCAGACCTCTCCGTCCGGGCCAGCCAGTTCCTTTGCGATCGCCTCAAGCACGATCAGCCCCGGCGCGTTGATACCGTCATCATTGGTCAGAAGAATACGCATGCCCGCTCCACCCCCGCGTTTCGCCCTTGATAGACCCGCCCCCGCGCTGCGGCAAGCGACGTGCACGCGCAATCTGCGGCATTCCCGCACCAGTTGGCCGGAAATCGTGACATCGCGGCCTCAGGCCGGAAACACAAAGCACCGGTCGCGGCGAATGGTCAGCCACATCACACGGCCCTCTTTGGGCACAAAGACATTGGGCACCGTCGCTTTCAGGATCGAGCCGTCATAGTCCATGCGGAACTCGATCAGGCTTTCGTTGCCCAGAAAGCGCGCGCGTTCGACCACGCCGCGCGCGGCTACGCCATCCGTGGGCGTTGGCATCGGGCCTTTGCCATTTCGGTCGAAGTCCAGCTTTACATGCTGAGGCCGGAACACAATCTCGACATCCGTGCCATCCGGCACGCCGGGCGCCAGAAAACGCCCAAAGGGCGTATGCGCCAAGGCTCCATTAACTTGCGCTTTTAGGACATTGATATCACTAAAAAATGCAACCGCCGCTTTATCCGCTGGGCGGGTATAGACGTTGTAAGGGGCCCCCTGCTGTACGATCTTGCCGCGCCGCATCAGCGCGATTTCATCGGCCATGCGCATCGCCTCTTCCGGCTCATGCGTGACCAGCAGAACGGCGGCATCCTCTTCCTTCAGGATCGCCAGCGTCTCATCCCGGATACCGTCGCGCAGGCGGTTGTCGAGGCCCGAGAACGGCTCGTCCATCAGCATGATCCGGGGGCGCGGAGCCAGCGCGCGGGCCAGCGCGACCCGCTGTTGTTCGCCCCCCGAAAGCTGGTGTGGGAAGCCGTCGATAAACCGCATCAGATCGACCTTGGTCAGCAGTTCCTCGACCCGGATGCGTTTTTCGTCCCGGCTGCCCTTCAGGCCAAAGCCCACATTGTCCGCAACGCTCAGATGTGGAAACAGCGCAAAGTCCTGAAACATCAGGCCAATCTCGCGCCGTTCTGGCGGGACCCGAAACACCGTGTCGCAGATCAGCTTGCCATCGACATAGATCTCGCCCGAGGTCTGCATCTCGACCCCCGCAATCATCCGCAACGTGGTCGACTTGCCGCAACCCGACGGCCCCAGCAAACAGGTCACCTGCCCCGCCTGCACCGTCAACGAGACGTCATCCACCACCGTGCGCCCGCCAAAGCGCGCCACCATATTGCGGATTTCCAGTCGCGGAGGAGCTGTATTCACGTTCACCGATGGACCCCGTAGCCTTTCCCGATCAAATCCATCGGGCTTGGGCGGGGATAGCAACCCCGCCTCTCAGGTGCAAGGGATCAGCAGCACCCCGAGGACGCTGTGTCGCCCTCAACCACAAACGGGCTGTCGCCGCCGCAGCCCTCGAAGATGCCATAATGGGTCGAGAAATCGCCGATGAACTCGAAATGCCGGGCAAAGCGGGTGTCCTGCAGCATCATCCATGTGTTGCCGCAGACCGGGAAAACCTTGCCGGTCTCGATTGCATGGTGATCATCCAGAGCGAATTCATGCGGCGCATGAGGGATCGTACCCTTGTAGACGACGGCCTGACCGTAATCTTCACAGGCAGGTTCAAGCGCGGGCAGTTTGAACAAACGGTAGGTGGCAGAGATGAAACTTAGCGGCGCAACCCTTTGTTCCAGAACTGGATTCTCGATCGTCAACGGGCGGTGCGTGACTCGACGCGGATCGTGAAACCCGGCAGCGCGCGACAGCGACAGGAAATCGTTCCAATACAGCGCCCCTGACAGGCATTCGCCATACAGAACCTCATCCTCGGCCATCGCCTTCGGCACCCGGCGATCCGCATAGACGTCCGAGAAATACATCTCGCCACCCTCTTTCAGCAGCCGATGCGCGCCGCGCAACACAGCAGCCTTGTCGGTCGCCAGATTGATAACGCAGTTCGAAACGATGATGTCAAAGCTGCCGGGCTCAAGGTCCAGTTCGTCCAGCTTTTCGATATAGCCGTGGTGAAATTCCACATTGCTGACCGCGTGACCAAAGGCCTTCGCGTGATAGTCCTGATGCGCACGGGCGACGTCCAACTGCTCGGGCGTCATGTCCACGCCCACGACGCGGCCCGTTTCACCCACCATCGCGGACAGCGCATACACATCCCGCCCTGCGCCACAGCCCAGATCGAGGATCGACATCCCCTCAAGATCCAGCGGTGCGATGAGACCGCAACCATAGTAACGTGTCAGCACATCATCATGAATTTGCGACAGAATTGCCTTGAGGTGATCCGGCATGTCGTCAGGCGTACAGCAGGCATTCGTCTGCAAATCCGCGCTGCCCTGCAGCACCTCGCCATAGTAATTCTGCACAGCCTCATGCTTCATCGCCGCATTCCCTTTCGTGAGTGGTTGCAACGCAGCTAGTGCAGCCGCCTGCGCGCCGCAATCCGAAGCCGCGCGATCTGACGAAACCGTGACCGGGATCAGGCCAAAAGGTCGAATTCTGTGCTGTTGCGGACGCGCCCGTTCACCTGAACCTCCAGCCGGTGCGGTCCCGGCACCAGCTTGAAGGTCGTGGCATTGCCCTTGAGCTTGTGCCGCTTCGACAGAGACAGCGTGCCATCGGCAAGCACCGCTTGTTTCAGCTTATGTACTTTGGGTGAGATTTTGCCCCCAGGGCGCTGAAAATGAATGATATAATCCACCAGAACGGGCTGTCCTGCATTCCCACAAAGGGTCACGTCAAAATCCAAAGCCCCACCAATCTGTGCCTCTGCATTCACCGTGATCTCAACCGAGATTTCGGCATCCGGGTCGTATCCTAGCGCTTTCATCGCCCCTGGATGGCCCGCTTTGACCAACCCGCGCAGGGCATGAGAGGTCATCCAATCGAGTTCATCCCCCCCTTGCTGTCCAGCCTCTCGCCAGCTCTGCAATCGGCCCAGCACCAGTTCTGGTTCCTTCTTGGTGATGTCATTCAAATGATTGGCCACTGATCGCGTGACATAGCGCGTCTTGTCCCCATGCAACCGATCCAGCAGCGGTAACGGGTCGGACAGGCCCAGCCCGACTGCCTGCCCCCATGGCAGCCTTGGCCGGGTGCCCTCGCTGACCAATCGGCGCACGTGATAGCTGGGATGGTCGCACCATCGCCCCATCCGCGTCATGACCAGATCGGGATGGCTGTTCAGAAACGGACGGATCGCCCATTCCATCGAGAACCGCTGGGTCAGTTCCTCAAGCACATCCAAGGCCAGGTCCGGGTGATCCAATCCGACCGAGACGACCCAATCACCCAAGGGCGCAAAGATAAAATCGCCGAAATCATCATCGCTTTTGCCGGGATCAAGCGGCAGCGGCAATGCCTGCAGAATGACCGGAGCAACCGCTGGTAGATCGCCCGGAAAAGCCTCTTGCAGGCATTCCGCGATCCAGGCCATTCGCTCTTTCAGTTCCAGGTCCAGCAGGCGCGACATGACCTGTGCCTCGAAGGCTGCGCCATCAAATGCCGGTTCAGCATCAGAAAACAAGCCACTGAGGTAGCTTACCTTTTCGGCGTTGAACAGTTGATCCTTAAGCGAAAAGCCCTGCGCCATGGCTACATCGTCAGATTGGTCGCGCCGCCATCCAGCAGGATGTTCTGCCCAACGATAAAGCCCGCATGTTGCGAGCAGAGGAACGCGCAGGCCGCTCCGAATTCCTGCCGTGTGCCATAACGGCGTACTGGAATTGTTGCGGCCCGTTCTGCGCGCGCATCCTCAATCGAGATGTTTTTCTGCAGCGAAACCGTACCATCCAGCGCATCGGCCCGGTCGGTTGCATGAATGCCCGGCAACAGGTTGTTGATCGTCACCCCATGCGGCGCGACCTGCCGGGAGGTTCCGGCCACATACCCGGTCAGCCCGGTCCGCGCTGCATTCGACAAACCCAGCACCGCAATCGGCGCGCGCACGGATTGCGAGGTGATGTTCACCACCCGACCCCAACCCTTGTCCATCATCCCCGGTAGCAGCGCCTTCATGAACGCAATCGGCGTCAGCATGTTGGCATCCAGCGCCTTGATGAAATCCTCGCGCTCCCAGTCCGACCACATGCCCGGAGGTGGCCCACCTGCGTTTGTCACAAGGATATCAACGCCCTGCGCGGCACTTATCACCTGCGCCTGACCGTCAGCCGAGGTCACGTCGCAGGCCACCGTCTGCACATCAACGCCATGGTCCGAGCGCAGGCGCGCAGCCTCGGCCTCCAACGCCTCGGCCCCGCGCGCGTTCATCACAAGATTGACGCCTGCCGCCGCCAAGGCCTCGGCACAACCGAGACCCAAACCCTTGCTGCTGGCACAGACCAGCGCGCGTTTACCTTTGATACCCAGATCCATCCGATCCTCCCCATCTGTTGTTATCCGCATGTCTAGCACCGGCCAGACGAGGAAGGCCAGAAGAGCGTTTTAGTAGAAGAACTCTTCCCTGACGATCTTGCCATCCGCGACATGGTAGACGGCGACCTCGCGCATATCAAAGCTTTCGCCGCTGTCCTTCACCTTACCCTGCACCTCGAAAATCACGGCAAAGCGGTCTTCACCATGCGGAAACGGATCGCTGACGGATGCGCCCGAAACCTCATGCGCGCCCTCCCACCACTCATGCTTGCCCCTGATCGCATCGCGACCATGGGTTTCGCGGCCCATGCCTTCCATCGCCATCGCCTCGACCGAGACAGCATCTTCGGCATAGAGCTTTTCAAGATTTTCCTTGGCCCGGTCTTCCCGACAACCTGCGACCAGTTCTTCTGCAATCTCTTTCAAATTCATCGGTCCACTCCATTATTTGTTCACTATATGTTCTTATTGCCATAGTGACATGATTCGAACCACCCCTTTGTCTTGCCTCGGCAGGTTTCCCCGCCTATACGCGCGAATATGCTTGATACCTCGAACCAACCCACCCTGCCGCCCGAGATCGCCCGGCGCCGGACATTCGCCATCATCTCGCACCCGGATGCGGGCAAGACGACGCTGACGGAAAAGTTCCTGCTGTATGGCGGTGCGATCCAGATGGCCGGTCAGGTGCGCGCCAAAGGCGAGGCGCGGCGCACGCGGTCGGACTTCATGCAGATGGAGAAGGACCGCGGCATCTCGGTCTCCGCCTCGGCGATGTCGTTCGACTATGGCGATTTCCGGTTCAATCTGGTGGACACGCCCGGTCACTCGGATTTCTCCGAGGATACCTATCGCACGCTGACTGCGGTGGATGCCGCCGTGATGGTGATCGACGGCGCGAAAGGTGTGGAAAGCCAGACGCAGAAACTGTTCGAGGTCTGCCGCCTGCGCGATCTGCCGATATTGACCTTCTGCAACAAGATGGACCGCGAAAGCCGCGATACGTTCGAGATCATCGACGAAATTCAGGAAATGCTGGCCATCGATGTCACGCCCGCCGCATGGCCGATTGGCGTGGGGCGCGATTTCATCGGCTGCTATGACATGCTGCGCGACCGGCTTGAGCTAATGGACCGAGCGGACCGCAACAAGGTGGCCGAAAGCATCGAAATCAATGGCCTGGACGATCCGAAGTTGGCCGAACACGTGCCCGAACACCTGCTGGAGAAACTGCTGGAAGAGGTCGAGATGGCGCGCGAATTGCTGCCTACTCTCGATCCGCAAGCAGTTCTGGAAGGGCATATGACTCCGATCTGGTTTGGCTCGGCGATCAACTCGTTCGGCGTCAAGGAGTTGATGGAAGGCATCGGCGCCTATGGCCCGCAGCCGCAGATCCAATCGGCTGAGCCACGGCAGATCTCCCCGGACGAAAAAAAGGTCGCCGGTTTTGTCTTCAAGGTGCAGGCCAATATGGACCCCAAGCACCGTGACCGGGTGGCATTTGTTCGTATGGCCTCGGGCCATTTCAAGCGCGGCATGAAGCTGACCCATGTGCGCACCAAGAAGCCGATGGCGATCTCGAACCCGGTGCTGTTTCTGGCATCCGACCGGGAACTCGCCGAGGAAGCCTGGGCGGGCGACATCATCGGCATCCCGAACCACGGTCAGTTGCGCATCGGTGACACGCTGACCGAAGGCGAAGCGATCCGGGTCAAGGGCATTCCATCCTTTGCGCCGGAACTGCTGCAAGGCGTCCGCGCGGGCGATCCGATGAAGGCCAAGCATCTGGAAAAGGCCCTGATGCAGTTTGCCGAGGAAGGCGCGGCCAAGGTGTTCAAACCCTCCATCGGATCGGGCTTTATCGTCGGCGTCGTGGGTGCGCTGCAATTCGAAGTACTCGCCAGCCGGATCGAGATGGAATACGGGCTGCCCGTGCGCTTTGAGGCCTCGCAATTCACCAGCGCCCGCTGGGTCAGCGGTGAAAAGGCCGAGGTCGAGAAATTCGTCAACGCCAACAAGCAGCACATTGCCCATGACCACGACGGCGACATCGTTTATCTGACCCGGCTGCAATGGGACATCGACCGCGTTGTACGTGACTACCCGGCGCTGAATCTGACCGCGACCAAAGAAATGATGACCTGACGGACGGATGATGGGCCAGATATGACGCAGGACCGTCCAACCTGGGGAACCGTCTCGATGGCGCGCGGCCCGGCCGAGGATATCCTGCGGTTCGTCGCCCATCACCTCGATCTGGGCGCGGACCATATGTATGTCTATCTGGACGAGCCGAACCGCCAAGCCTTTCGCGCACTGCGGCAGCATCCCAGAGTGCGTGTGCGTGTCTGCGATGACGCGTTCTGGCAAAAGCGCAAACGCAACCGCCCGGAGAAGCACCAACTGCGCCAGACGGTCCATGCGACATTTGTTTATCGCAACACACATCTTGACTGGCTGGCGCATATCGATGTGGACGAGTTTCTGTGGCCCGCTGCCCCTGTTGCCGACCTGTTGCAATCGATACCGACCGACACCCCTGCAGTGCGCATGCGCCCGATCGAAGCAATTGCCGGGGGCGAGGATCTTTACAAAGCACATATCCCGAAAAGCCCGCATCGCGAGGCTTTGGTCGAGACGCTCTATCCCAACTATGGCGGCTTTGTTCTGGGTGGATTTCTCAGCCACGTACAGGGCAAGCTATTCGTGCGCACCGGGTTGGAGCATCTCAACTATCGCATCCACAACCTGTTTCAGAACAAGAAGATCCTTCCGGTGAAGACGGAACTGCCGCAGATCGAACTATGTCATCGCCACGCCCCAAGCTGGGATCATTGGCAATCACATCTGAGGTTCCGAATGGCGCGCGGCTCATATCAGGCGGGCATGTCACCCAACGTGTCGCGCGACCGGGGCGGGCTGAACATGCACGAGTTGCTCAGCTGGATTGAGGCAGAGGAAGGCCCCGACGGGCTGCGCGCATTCTATGACGAAATGAGCGCAACCGACCCCGATGTGCGCATGCGGCTCGAAGATCACGATCTGCTGCGGCACAGGCCATTGAATCTGGACCAGAAAGTGGCGAAACACTTCCCCGGAACCATCTGAATTGTTGCATAAATTCGCGCATCGCGCTGAGATGCAACAGGTGAACGCCTCTTCATTTGACCCTGCCCCACGTTTTTGTTATGCCCCGCCTCAGCCGAAACGCGCATGAGGCGCGTGGCCATCCGGGCCCGGCATTTTTCTGACGCGCGGGCCAGGTATACGTGTCCGCATGAACCGGACATACATGACAAAGTTTAACGAACTGAACCTGAACCCGAAGGTCCTCAAAGCCATTGAGGAAGCCGGATACGAAACCCCCACTCCGATCCAGGAAGGCGCGATACCACCTGCGCTTGAAGGTAAGGATGTTCTGGGCATCGCCCAGACCGGTACTGGCAAGACCGCCAGCTTTACCCTGCCGATGATCACGCTGCTGGCGCGCGGTCGCGCCCGTGCGCGCATGCCGCGCTCGCTGGTGCTGTGCCCGACGCGGGAACTGGCGGCGCAGGTGGCCGAAAACTTCGACACCTATTCGAAGCACCTGAAACTGACCAAGGCGCTTTTGATCGGCGGTGTCAGCTTCAAAGAGCAAGAAGCGCTGATCGACCGGGGCGTCGATGTGCTGATTGCGACGCCGGGCCGTCTGCTGGACCATTTCGAACGCGGCAAGTTGCTGCTGACCGGTGTGCAGATCATGGTCGTGGACGAAGCCGACCGGATGCTGGATATGGGCTTCATTCCCGATATCGAACGCATCTTTTCGCTGACGCCATTCACGCGCCAGACGCTGTTCTTCTCGGCCACCATGGCATCCGAGATCGAACGGATCACTGACACCTTCCTGTCCGCCCCCGCCCGGATCGAGGTTGCCCGTCAGGCCACCGCGTCTGAGACGATTGAACAGGGTGTGGTCATGTTCAAAGGCGGCCGCCGCGACCGCGAAGCCAGCGCCAAGCGCAAGGTTCTGCGCGCGCTGATCGACGCCGAAGGTGAGAAGTGCACCAACGCCATCATTTTCTGCAACCGCAAGACGGATGTAGATATCTGCGCCAAGTCGCTGAAGAAGTACGGCTATAACGCCGCCGCTATCCATGGCGATCTGGACCAGTCGCAACGCATGAAGACGCTGGACGGGTTCCGCGATGGATCGTTGCGGTTGCTGGTTGCTTCGGACGTGGCGGCGCGGGGTCTGGATATCCCCTCGGTCAGCCATGTGTTCAACTTCGACGTCCCCGGCCATGCCGAGGATTACGTGCACCGCATCGGACGCACCGGGCGCGCCGGGCGCGAAGGCAAGGCATTCACCATCTGCTCGGGCCGCGATGAAAAGGCCCTGGATGCGATCGAGAAGCTGATCCAGAAGGAAATTCCGCGCGTCGACAACCCGGTCAAGGACGAGCCAAAGGCAGAGCAGCCCAAGCCCGAGAAAAAAGCCAAACCTGCCGAAGCCAAGAAAAGCGAAAGCCGGAAAGAGCGTGAGCCCAAGGGCCGCGGGCGCAATCGTCGCGACGATGGTGGCCCAGCGGTGGTCGGTATGGGCGATCATCTGCCCAGCTTCATCGCGCTCAGCTTTGAAGAACGACGTGCGGGCACCTCAGAGCTGGCGGACGCCGACGCGACCTAAATCGCCAGTACCAGAGCCAATATCGACAAACCCAGCAGGCCAATCCCTGCGATCTCTCGCCGGGTGATCTTTTCGCGGAAAAACAGGATCGAGGCGAGCAGGCTGAAGATCAACTCGACCTGCCCCAGCGCCTTAACATAGGCCGCGTTTTGCAGCGTGAAGGCGAGGAACCAACAGAACGATCCGCCAAGGCTGGTTAAGCCCACGAAAACCCCTGTACGCCGCGTCTCCCACACCGCGCGCAATTCGGCCCGGTCGCGCCAGAGCAGCCAAAGCCCCATGCTGAGAAACTGGAACGTTACCACCGCGGCTAGTGTCACCAGTGCCCGGAACCACGCATCAATATCGCCAAGCTCCAGCGACGCGCCGCGATAGGTCACCGACGAAAACGCAAACAGAACTCCCGACCCCAGCCCAAGGCGCGAGGCCTTGTTGGTCAGGTTCCGCCACCAGGCACCATCACCACCGGGTGTCTTCGACAGCAGCAGAACCGCCATCAGACCCAGCAGAATCGCCCCCAGCGCTCCGACTGAAACCCGGTCCCCGAGGATGAGGAATCCCACGATAGCGGTTTGAATAACTTCGGTTTTCTTAAAGGTAATCCCGACTGCAAAGTTGCGCTGCTTGAACAAAGCCACGACACAGATCGTAGCCAGAATCTGCGAGGTGCCGCCGATGACCGCAAACACCCAGAAACGGGCCGTCAGCGATGGCAGTTCATACCCGGTCGCCTGCAGCGCAATGAACAGCCCCAGCAAGGCCAGCGGCAGGGAATAGGCAAAGCGCGCAAAAGTCGCGCCGGCGGCGGACAGCTTCACGCTGCTGAGCGATTTTTGCAGCATGAACCGCACTGTCTGGAACGTGGCGGCGGCGATAGTGACGGGAATCCACAGGGTCATGGCCTCCCTTCTGTCGCGAAATCAGGGCTTTGGCCAGAGCGGATGCGCCACCGGGTCCTTTGCCCGCCAGAAATAGGACCGGAAGACTTGTGCGTATGAGCGGTAGACATACGCCTCGTTGCACGCTTGATAGCGGTCTTTTCCCGCGCGATAGAGCGCGGGCAAACGATACCACGGGGCGGCAGGATTCATGTGATGAACGACATGCAGGTTGTTGTTCAAAAACAGAAAAGCCAGAGGTCCGCGATCTTCAACGATGACGGTACGGGCGCGGGATTTCTCATGCGCGCGGTGTTCCAGAAAGGTGCGGATCTTGACCAGACCCAAGCCGACATAAGCCGACAGAACAAACGCCCAGATCGGCATCTGCGACAGCGCGACGATCCACAGCACAATCACCACCCCGGGCAGATGCAGCGCCCAAGCCAGCAGAATCGCCCGATCCCCACGTAGCGCACCGCGCCATTCATCCCGCAAAAAGGCGATCTGACCGATGGCGGGTCCCAGCACCATACGCCCCAGCAGCGTGTTGTTGACCTGATACAAACGCCGCTGCCAGCCCGCCAGACCCGCCCAGACCTGCGGATCAAGATAGTTGGTTTCGGGATCATCATAGGGATCGGTCAGATTGGCATCGCAGTGATGGGCCAGATGAAGGTCGCGGAACCGGTTGAACGGGATAAACAGCGTCAAAGGCAATGCCATCAGCGCCTCGTTCAACCATTTGTACCGAAACGGATGCCCATGCAGCGCCTCATGCGTCAGCGACGAATGCAACGCCGCGACAAGGCCCATGGCAGGGACCGCCAGCCAAAGGCTGACGCTCGCTAGCCAGAACACGACACCCAACCAAGCAAAGTAACAGCCAACGATCAGGCCAAATGTGATCCATTCCGGGGATTCCGGCGTTGTGGACTCAGCCATGGCGACCCCATGCAATCCCGGCCCAGATCCGCTCGTAAATCACATACAGTGTCAGACCGATCGCCGTATTGACCAACGCCAGCGCCCCACCAAAAGCGGCCGAGCCGGTGGCGATCAATCCGACCAGCGTCATCACCGCCCGCCCCATCACATTCCACAGCACAGCCTTCACGACCGATCTTCGTCGCGTCTCCATTCCGGACCCCATTCTTGTTTTTATGATATCAGCGTTACAGATCAGGCCACTGGCCGGGAATTCTGAATATGATTAACAATATTCATCAGATGTGATATTTATCACCATATGATAGAAAAGATGGACAAACGAGACCGTGCGGCGCAATTCCGCCAGCGCCTTTCGCGCGCGATGCAAGACCGCGGTATCAGCCAAAGCGCCTTGTCGCGCGACATTGGCGTCGACCGCTCGACCATTTCGCAACTGCTGACAGGTGCAGGCGCGCGCTTGCCCAACGCGCATGTGGTCGGCAGCTGCGCCTCGGCGCTTGGCGTCTCGGTCGATTGGCTGCTGGGGCTATCGGATCGCCCCGAAAGCGCGGCCGAGTTGCTGGCCAGTTCTCTGACCCTGACCGAGGCCGCCCGCGCGCTGGTCGATGAGCGCATCTTCGAGTGGCACCAAGAGGCTGCGGGCTACAAGATCCGCTATGTGCCCGCCACCCTGCCCGACATGCTGAAAACCCGCGCTGTTCTGGAATGGGAGTATGCCCCGCATCTGGGTCGCACGGCTGATCAGGCCATTGGCGCGTCCGAGGACCGGCTGTCGTGGATGCGCAGCGCGCAATCAGACTATGAGATCGCGATGCCGCTGTACGAGCTTCACAGCTTTGCCCATGCCACCGGATACTACGAGGGTCTGCCACTGCAGGTTCGGCAGGATCAGATCGATCACCTGCTGGCGCTTTGCGAACAGCTCTATCCTCGGTTACGCATCTATCTCTTTGATGCCAAACGGCTTTATTGCGCCCCGGTGACGATCTTCGGCCCACTTCTCTGTGTCTTCTACGCGGGCAGCCACTACATGGCGTTCCGTGACCGCGACCGGATCGAGGTTTTCACCCGGCACTTTGACAGGCTGGTGCGCGAGGCCGACATGACCGCGCGCGATTTCCCCGCCCATCTGCAGCGCCTCCGGCAGGACATGACCTGAGCCGCAACCTGTAGTATGATCGATCCGCGCGAACCTCGATCAAAGATGGAGGAAGACAGGAATGGACCCACTCAAAACCGCTCAGTACGCACGCGCGCTTTACACGGCCCACGGGGATCGGGCCGAGGCTGAGGCCGCTCAGAAAATGCGCGAATGCGAGGCTGCCGGGAACACACAGGAGGCCCGGGATTGGCAAGCCGTCCGAGGCGCGATCCGACAGATTCGCGGGCCCAATCAGGGCTAAGCTACAGCTTGGGGTCGGGGTTCACGGTATGGCCATCCACCGCGATCACCTGCCCCGACACAAGCCGTGCCGCGTCCGAGGCCAGAAACACCGCCATATTGGCAATATCCTGCGCCTCGACAAAGCGTCCCATGGAGGTGCCAGCAGCATAACCTTGATAGACCTGATCGCGGGTCATGCCCTTGGCTGCGGCTTCACGCTGCAGCACGCCTTCCATCCGGGGGCCTTCAACCGCGCCGGGGCAGATGACGTTGCAACGCACGCCATGCGGCCCAAGCTCCATCGCCAGCGTTTTGCCAAGGCCGACCATACCCCATTTCGCCGCCGCATAGGGCGCACGGTTGGGATAGCCATACTGACCCGCCGTGGATGAGGTGATCAGCACAGCGCCGCTGCGTTGCCGTTTCATGATTGGTGCTGCGTATTTGCAGCACAAAAATGCGCCTTCGAGGTTCACGGACAGGCAAGCGCGCCAATCGGCAATCGCCACATCCTCAACCGCCGCCGTCGGGCCAGCGATGCCTGCATTGGCGCAGAGGACATCCAGCCCATCCCATTCGGTCTCAAGATCGGTGAACAGATCCGCAACGGCCGTTTCATCCGACACATCAAGCTGGCTGCGCTTCCAAGCTGCCGGACAATCCGCCAGCGCCCCAGCATCCAAATCTGCCACCCAGACCTGAGCACCGACAGCATCAAACGCCTCGGCCATCGCGCGCCCAACGCCCGAGGCCCCGGCAGTGATCAAAACCCGACCGCTCATACTGGCTTGCGGATCGCAGCCCCTGCGCCTTCGGGATAAGGCAACCCGGCTTGCGCCTGCGTGATGCGAGCCATCGCGGCCTCGATCTCGGGCGATGGAGCGCTGGGGCGACGGGTTTCAAGGCTGACATGCAGCAAAAAGCTCTCGCCGGTGGCCAGCAACGTGTCGCCCTCATACATACTGTGAAAGACATGCAGCTTCTTGCCCTGCCCCAGCAGCATCTGCGTCCGGCACTCGATCCGCGCACCCGCGTGGGTCTCATGTATGTATCTGATATGGTTCTCGGCTGTGAAATAGCTGCCGCCCGTGGCGATATAGTCCATGTCACATCCAATGATCTCCATGAACCGGTCCGTGGCGGCGGCGAAGGCTTCAAGGTACTTCGCCTCGTTCATGTGACCATTGTAATCGGTCCAATCCAGCGGCACCGCACGGGCCAGGGTCAGAATCGGCTGGCTCAGATCCGCCTGATCCAGTGTCGGCAAAGCGCCGGGTTTCAACGCTGCATCATGCTGGTTCAGCACCGCCCCCGCCCCATAATTCTGCGCCTTGAGCGCCCGCATCATACCGACAAGGTTGTTATCCCGAATACGCTCCAGCTCGCGGATCGAATGCATCCCCGACTGCGCATCCGACTGATCTGCAATCATATCGACCAGTTCGTCAGTAAAGTCCGGCACATCCATCAACTTGGTCCACGGCCATTTCAGCGCAGGCCCGAACTGCGCCATAAAGTGGCGCATCCCGGCCTCGCCGCCGGCGACACGATATGTCTCGAACAGACCCATCTGCGCCCAGCGGATGCCAAAGCCCATCCGAATGGCCTCATCCACCTCCTCCGTGGTGGCGATGCCGTCCTTGACCAGCCACAAGGCCTCGCGCCAGACGGCCTCAAGAAAGCGGTCGGCGATATGGGCGTCGATCTCTTTTTTGACATGCAGCGGGAAAAACCCGACCGATTTCAACACCTCCTGCGCGCGCGCCACCAGCTCGGGCGCGTTCTTGTCGGTCGGCACCAATTCAACCAATGGCAACAGATAGACCGGGTTGAAGGGATGGGTCACTACGATCTGCTCGGGCCGCAGCGCGCCCTCCTGCAACTCCGACGGCTTGAACCCGCTGGTCGAAGACCCGATAATCGCCTCCGGATCACAGGCCGCCTGCAAGCTCTTGTAAACCTTCAGCTTCAGATCCAACCGCTCCGGCACGCTTTCTTGAATCCAAGCGGCGCCCAGCACGGCCTCGCCAATGTCATCATGAAAACTCAACGCCCCTTCGGGCGGCAAAGGCACATCGCTCAGGCCCGGCAACGACCGCCGCGCATTGTTCAGAACCTCACCGATCTTGCGCTCGGCTTCGGGGTCCGGATCGAACACCCGCACATCCCACCCGTTCAGCAAAAACCGAGCAGCCCATCCGCCGCCAATAACCCCGCCACCGATGATCGCTGCTGTTTTCATCTCATCACGCCCCAAACTTCATCTGGCCAAAAATATCCCGGGGGTTTGGGGGCTGGCCCCCAATCCAACCCAACCCTCACTTCGCCAAAGGCGCGCGCTTTGTCAGCCCCAACTTCTCGCGCACCGCTTCCGGCCCGATCACCCGCGCGCCTATATTCTCAATGATGCTCCCTGCGCGCTCAACCAGTTGCCAGTTCTCGGCCAATACTCCCTTGTCCAGCCACAGGTTATCCTCCAGCCCGACCCGCACATTGCCTCCAGCCAGCACCGCCGCCGCGACATAGGCCATCTGATGCCGTCCCAAGGCAAAAGCACTGAACGTCCAGTCATCAGGCACATTGTTTACCATCGCCATGAACGTGTTCAGATCGTCCGGCGCACCCCACGGCACCCCCATGCAAAGCTGGACCAGAGCGTCCGCTTCCAGCACCCCTTCCTTCACCAATTGCTTGGCAAACCAAAGATGACCGGTATCAAACGCCTCGATCTCGGGCTTCACCCCCAGATCGGTCATCATCTGCCCCATCGCCCGCAGCGCACCTGGAGTGTTTGTCATCACATAGTCGGCTTCGGCAAAGTTCATGGTGCCGCAATCCAGCGTACAAATCTCGGGCAAACACTCAGCAATATGTGCCACCCGCTCGGACGCTCCGATCATGTCCGTTCCGGCTTCGTTGACCGGAAACGGATTTTCGACACCCCCAAATACGATGTCACCGCCCATACCCGCCGTGAGGTTCAGGACGACATCCACATCCGCCTCACGAATCCGCTCTGTCACCTCGCGATACAGGCCCAAGTCGCGCGAGGGCGCACCGCTCTCCGGATCACGCACATGGCAATGCACGACAGCAGCACCCGCCTTCGCAGCAGCAATCGCGCTTTCAGCAATCTGAGCAGGCGAGCGTGGCACATGCGGGCTACGATCTTGCGTCCCACCCGATCCGGTCACGGCACAGGTAATGAAGACTTCGCGGTTCATTTCCAAAGGCATGGCGTTTTCCCCAACTTATACCGGCTTGTGCCATGGGTTTTCCCCAGACTTCTCCCCGGTTATCGATTTGCGTTGCTTCCAACTCTGGCGCAGCCTTGGAGAAACACTTGCCAAAATGCGAATCGAACTTGATGAAATCCGCAAAAAACATCCTGCAGCCCGAACATCGCGCGCTGAAAACGGCCGTGCTGGTGCTGGACGAATGCAACACGCTCAGCTTCGCGGCCGCCGTCGATCCGATGCGCGCCGCCAACCGGCTGGCCGACCGCCCGGCCTTTGACTGGGATTACGTGACCGCCACCGCCGAACCGGCATTGCTGACCAGCGCCCTGACAGTTCCGGGCATCCCGCTGGCCCGCCTGCAAAGCTGCGACCTGATGATCGTCGTCGCGGGCTTCCAGCTCGCCCGCCACGCCACACCGAGCCTGCTCGCGGGTCTGCGCCGCATCGCTGCAACCGGAGCCACCATGGCCGGCATCGACGGAGGCCCCTGGCTGCTGGCCGAGGCCGGCCTGCTGGACGGCCATGCCGCAACCACCCACTGGGAAGACCTCGAAAACTTCGCCGCGCGCTTTCCTGCCGTCGACGTCCGCCCCGACCGCTTCACCGTCTCCGAAAACCGCCTCACCTCTGGCGGAGCCGTCCCGGCTGTGGACATGATGCTCCACATCATCGCCGCACGCCACGGGGCAAGCTTCGCTGCCCGCGTATCGGGCTTGTTTCTCTACGAGGGCCAGTCAGAACCCTCAAAACCTCAAAGCCGCACTGGCGCCCCACATCGTCATACCGCACTGACGGCCAAGGCGAACGCGCTGATGGAGGCATCGCTCGACGACCCGCTTCCGCTCGCCGACATCGCCAACACCCTCGGCACCAGCCCGCGCACCCTGCAGCAACAATTCCGCCTGCGCCTGAACACCACGCCACAGGACCACTACCTGCAACTCAGACTGGCCGAGGCCCGCCGTCTGGTCACCGACACCAATCTCTCGCTGATGGACGTGGCGCTGGCCACCGGCTTCACCTCGCAATCCAGCTTCGCCCGTGCCTTCCGAACCGCCCACGGCCTCTCGGCCCGCGACCTCAGACAAGACCGCACGCAACCCACCCATCACTAACGGGATCCCCCTTCATCTGGCTAAAAATATCCCGGGGGAGTCGCCCGAAGGGCAGCGGGGGCAGAGCCCCCTCAGTAAGGCATCGGAAACGCCCGATGCGCCGCGCTGATCTCATCCATCACCTCAGACGGCAAAACCAGATCCTTGCCCGCCAGCACATGCTCCAACTGCGCCAGCGTCGTTGCACCAAAAATCACCGACCCCATGAACGCCCGGCTCTGACACCACGCCAGCGCCATGTGCACCGGATCCAGCCCATGCCGCGCCGCAATTTCAAGATACGCCGCGACCGCATCGAACACCCGATCCGACTTGCGCCCACCCATTTCCGGAACCAGAGACATCCGCGACCCGTCCGGCACCGCTGCGTCCTGATACTTTCCGGTTAGAAAACCCGCTGCCAGCGGCGAAAACGCCAGCAGTCCAACATCTTCAAACATGCACAGCTCGGCCAGATCGGTGTCGAACAACCGGCACAGCAGCGAGTATTCGTTCTGGATCGACGCAACCCGAGGGCCTCCGACCGCGTCCGAGGCCCGCAGCCATTGCGCCGTGCCCCATGCACTTTCATTAGACAGACCAAAAGCGCGGATATTGCCCTTGTCCACCTGCGCCTGCAGCGCCACGAGGCAGTCTTCCATCTCGGCTATGACCGCGTCACGATTCTCACCCGAGGGCGCAAAATCCCAGTTCTGCCGGAACATATAGCTGCCGCGATTGGGCCAGTGAAACTGGTACAAATCGATGCAATCGGTCTGCAACCGGCGCAGCGAACCTTCGATCGCTTCGGGGATAGTCTCTTTTGAGATCGGAGCGCCCCGGCGCGCATGCATGAACCCCGCACCCGAGTGTTTGGTGGCCAGCACATAGTCCCCCCGTCGCGCCCGGTTGGCGGCATTCCAATTACCCAGAATCTCTTCGGTCCGGCCAACGGTTTCGGCCGAGATCGGATTGACGGGATACATTTCTGCGGCGTCCACAAAATTGATCCCAGCCGAGAGCGCCATGTCCATCTGGCGATGCGCATCGCCTTCCGAGGTCTGCGTGCCAAAGGTCATCGTGCCCAGACACAGATCGGACACCATAATTTCCGTGCGGCCCAAAGGCTTCATCTTCATCTGAAATCTCCTGAATAAATACGGCCGATCAAGCCTCGGCCTTCTTTTCCCAACGCCCTGATTCTTCTGACCAATATTGCGCCGAACACCCCGCGCCGGTCAGCGCCTTCCACTGCCCACGCGCCTGCTGAACGGCGTCCGGATCATTCCCGTCGAACAGGATACACACCCGCTCCAGCGCCGTGACCTCTTCGGCCTCGACCGTTGCGCCATCCACGGCCATCACGCAAACCGCATCATTGGCGGCCTCCGGCCCGGTGGTCAGCAAAATGGGCTGCGCGGCATCGTGCGGCCCACCGGCGCGGCCATGTGGCAGGAACCCCTCTTCCGGTCCCAGCCACAGCTTTTCATCCAGCCAGTCCATCCGCGCGGGATCAACACCCCGCACGGCAATCCGCCACCCGGCCTGCCGCGCCTTGTCCAGCAGCACCGGCAAGGTGTGCTCTAGCGGCTGACGGGTCAGGTGATAGAAATAGACGGCTCCCACGGGTTAGTCTTCCGCCGTCTCGAAATTGTCCTGTACGAACCGGCTCAGCGCGCGCACGCCCCAGCCTGTGGCCCCCTTGGGGGCATAAGACGTCTCGGACGAGACCGAGGCGACACCCGCGATATCGAGGTGAATCCAAGGCGTCTCTTCCTTGACAAAGCGCTGCAGGAACTGGGCTGCGGTGATCGAACCCGCCGCGCGACCGCCGACATTCTTCATATCGGCAATGCGCGATTTCAGCAGCTCGTCATACTTCGCACCCAAAGGCATCCGCCACGCGCCCTCATCCTCGGCCTTGGCCGATTTCAGGAACGCATCGCAGAACGTGTCATTGTTCGAGAATACCCCAGCATTCTCATGCCCCAGCCCGATGATGATCGCGCCGGTCAGAGTGGCCAGATCAATCATGCCCACCGGTTTGAACCGATCCTGCGCGTACCACATCACGTCACACAGAACCAAACGGCCCTCGGCATCGGTGTTGATGATCTCGACCGTATCGCCCTTCATCGACTTCACCACATCGCCCGGACGCGTGGCATTGCCCGAGGGCATGTTCTCGACCAGCCCCACCAGACCCACGACGTTGGCCTTGGCCTTGCGCTTGGCCAGTGCCCGCATCGTGCCCGCGACAACGCCTGCGCCGCCCATATCCATGGTCATGTCTTCCATGCCGCCCGCAGGCTTCAACGAAATCCCGCCGGTATCGAAGACAACGCCCTTACCAACCAGCGCAAGCGGAGAGTCATCGGCGTCGCCGCCATTCCACTGCATCACCACAACTTTGGACGGGCTGACCGACCCTTGCCCGACACTCAGCAGTGTGCGCATTCCAAGCTCGGCCAGTTTGTCCTCTTCCAGCACCTCGACCTTCAGGCCCAGCGATTCCATCTCGGCCAGACGATCTGCGAATTCGGTGGTGGTCAGCACATTCGCAGGCTCATTGGTCAGATCGCGTGTCATGCGCACGCCATCTGCCACGGCATAAAGCGGTGCAAAGGCGGCCTCGGCCTCGTCGGGTTTGCCATGGGCGATCACGATCTCTCCGGCGGGGCTCGGTTCCTTGGTCTTGTGTGCGTCAAAATCATAGGCGCGTAGCACCATACCCATCACCAAATCCTCGATGCGCACCTGATTGGCGGCCACCACCAGAACGGATTTGTTGCCTGCCAGTTTCATCAACTTGGCCCCGGCTTTGCGCGCCTCGTCATGGTCGGGGCGGCGCGGCAGGACAAGCACGTCCAGCGTGTCGGCCTCCATCCCTGCGGGCCACGCCAACGAGATCACATCGCCGGATTTGGCCTTGCCAAACCGCTCACTGTCCACCAGCCGCGCTACGGCACCTTTGGTCAGGCGGTTGGCCCGGCGTGCGGCGGGGCTCATCTTGCCATCGTCTGGGATGATGATCGCCACGCGCCCCTTGGCCGTGGCCATCGCATCCAGATCAACGGGGGTAAAACGGACCGGCACCAGACTGCTCATATCATTCTCCTGAAATATACGTTGCCCCAGACCTAGCCCGCGCGGTCGCAGTTGACCAGATAGCAGTTTTCCCCGGCCTGCATTTGCATTATGGTCGCGCGAAAAGAACGGCAGGCTCGGGGGAGAGAACGTGACACCAATCGGCAGGCACAGGCCGTCGCGCACAATCACATGCTCGACTGCGATTCCCCTGCACCGTGATCGGGCAGAGATGCCTGCATGATTCTCGACCGTTACTTTGCCCGCCGCTTTATCCAGAGCTTTCTGGTCATCGGCGGAATCTTTTTGACCCTGATGATCCTCATCGACCTGATCGAGCAGGTCCGCCGTTTCGACGGGGTTGGCCTTTCGTTCGCTCAACTGTTGCGGCTGACCTTGCTGAATACGCCGACCGCCATCAGCGAAATGCTGCCCCTGCTGATGATCCTCGCAACGATTGCCCTGTTCGTCGGCCTGGCGCGCAGTTCGGAACTGGTCGTGACCCGCGCCATCGGGCGCTCGGGCATCCGGGCGCTGCTGGCACCCGTCCTGCTGGCGCTGGGCATCGGGACGCTGGCCGTTGCGTTGCTGAACCCGATCGCCGCCGCCACGTCCGAGGCCTACCAACGCCTGTCAGACGACTTTCGCAACGATGGCAGCTCTGCCCTTTCGATCAGCCGTGACGGGCTGTGGCTGCGTCAGGGTTCGGCCAACGGCCAGTCGGTGATCCATGCGCTTGGCACCGTGAATGGCGACAGGCTGGCGCTGCGCGACGTGACAATCACGACGTTTTCGGGGGACGGCAAGCCAACCGAGCAGATTGCCGCCCGTCAGGCAGAGCTGAACAACGGGCACTGGGTGCTGCATGACGCAAAAATCTGGACGCTCGAAGACGATCTGAACCCCGAAACCAACGCTGTCAGTCATGATCTTCTGAACCTGCCCACCACGCTGACCCGCGACCGCATTCTGGACACGCTGGGACAACAGGATTCCGTATCGGTCTATGACCTGCCACAGTTGATTCGAGACCTGCGCGAGGCCGGATTTTCCACCAAGCAATACGAGGTCTGGCTGCAGGTGCAGTTGGCCCGCCCTCTGTTTCTGGTCTCGATGGTGCTGATCGGCGCGGCATTCACGATGCGCCATGTGCGCTTCGGCGGCACGGGTGTTGCAGTGCTGACAGCCGTGCTTTTGGGCTTTGGAATCTATTTCATCCGCAACTTCGCGCAGATTCTCGGCGAGAACGGGCAATTGCCAATCCTTGTCGCCGCCTGGGCACCTCCGTTCGCGGGCATATTGTTATCTCTCGGGCTGCTACTGCATGCGGAGGACGGATGATGCGCGTTGTTCTTCCTGCTTTGCTGTCGAGTGTCCTGATCCTGACGCTACCTGTTGCCACCAGTGCGCAATCCAGCGACACGCCCCCGGCGAGCAGCACTGTCGAACAAAACCAACCTGCGCTGCTGGTGGCTGACAAGATCTTTATTACCCCTGACCGGAAACTCATCGCCGAAGGCAATGTCGAGGCGTTTCAGGGCGATGTGAAGCTGACTGCGCAGAGCGTGATATATGACCGCGAAACCGGTGAGCTGACGCTGACCGGACCAATCCGTATCGATCAGGGCGGGCAGTCCACCCTGCTGGCCGATTCCGCACAACTGGATAGCGGTATCCAGAATGGCTTGCTGACCGGTGCGCGGATGGTGTTTGACCAGCAGGTGCAAATCGCCTCGGTCGAGGCCGCCCGCGCCGGAGGACGTTACACCCAGTTCAGCAAGGTGGCCGCAACCTCGTGTCACGTCTGTGCCAACGGCAAGCCACCGCTTTGGCAAATTCGCGCCCGCAAGGTGACCCATGATCAGCTTGAGCGCCAACTGTACTTCGAGGGCGCACAGTTTCGGTTGCTGGATGTCCCAGTATTCTACTTCCCCTATCTTCGACTGCCCGATCCAACGCTCGACCGCGCCACAGGCTTTCTGGTTCCATCCATTCGCACCACATCGCAGTTGGGCACCGGGCTGCAGGTCCCTTATTTCTTCAAGCTTGGTGATCATCGGGACCTTACCGTCACGCCGTACATATCGCCCAAAACCCGCACGCTTGACCTGCGCTATCGGCAAGCGTTCAAGAACGGCCGGATCCGACTGCGTGGCGCGTATACCCGCGACGACATTCAACCCGATCAGGATCGCGGTTACTTCTTCGCGGATGGCGGGTTCAATCTGCGCAACGACTACCGCCTGACATTCGACATCAAGACCACCTCGGATGATGCCTATCTAGCCGATTACGGCCTGCCCGATTTCGACCGTCTGCGCAGCGAAATCGCGTTAGAGCGGATCAAGCGGGATACCGCCTTCAGAACCAGCTTCATCCACTATGAAACGCTGCGCGACAGTGAAGAACAGGACGAAATTCCGTCACGCGTTTTTGACATCAACTACAACAAGCGTTTTTTCCCACGGGCCATCGGCGGCGAGATCGCACTGGGCATAATCGGTCACACGCATACCCGGACCAGCGATGCGGATATCATCGGACGCGACGTGGCCCGCGCAACGCTCGATGCCGAATGGTTACGCAGTTGGACCTTTACGACGGGCGTGCGCGCAGAGGCCCGGCTGGGCGCGGCTGTGGATGCGTTCAACATCCGCAATGACAGCAGCTTCCCCAACGACGTAACCCGCGCCACCCCGCGCGCGGCATTCACCCTGCGCTATCCCATGCTGCGCCAGGAACAAACCGGAGCAACCCAGTTTCTGGAACCGATTGCGCAGGTGGGCTGGACCCATGTCTCGGACACCGATGTGCCCAATGACGAAAGCACCTTTCAGGAATTCGACCAAGGTAACTTGCTGTCCCTGTCGCGTTTTCCGGCGGAAGATCGGCGCGAAGACGGGGTAGCGGCCGTTGTCGGCGTAAACTGGGCGCGGTTCGCGACAGGTGGATGGAAGGCCCTGGCAACCGTCGGGCAGGTCTTTCGCGCCGACGCCGACGAAGATTTCACTTTGACCTCGGGGCTGCAGGGTACAAAGTCTGACCTTCTGCTGGCCGGTCAACTCGACAATGGAAAGGGCCTGACGCTTGCGGCGCGCGGGCTTTTTAACAGCGATTTCAGCTTCACCAAGGCCGAGCTGCGCGCCGCGTGGGCGCAGGATGATACATTGCTGAGCGCAGGATATGTCTGGCTTGAACCCGATCCGGCCGAACTCAACAATGATGAAATCTCTGAACTGAGGGTTGCGGGGCGCTATCGGATCGACCAAAACTGGCTGACACGCGCAAGCGCGCGATACGATTTCGCAGAATCCGAACCGCTCCGGCTGGGTTTCGGGCTGACCTACAGTAACGAATGTGTGCAGGTTAATATGACCGTCAACAGACGCTTTACCTCGACATCAAGTATTGAGCCTTCGACCGAATTCGGCTTTACGGTAGCCCTGACAGGCTACTCTGTCGAAGGCGATGGGAAGAAGTTCAGGAAAAGATGCAGCTGATCTCAGGTTTCACCACAATCCTCCGTTCGGGCTGGCGCGCCGCGCTCTTCGCTGTTGCCGTGTTCGGTCTGACTGCGCCACAGGCCTTCAGTCAAAGCCTGTTCTCGCCCGCGATCCGGGTGAACCAGGACATCGTGACATGGTACGAGCTACAGCAGCGCCAGCAGTTTCTTGAGCTTCTGGGTGCACCAAACAGCTCTGAAGCCGAAGTACGCGAGGCGCTAATCGAAGATCGCCTGCGTAAACAGGCGATGCGGGATGCAGGAATTCAAGTCGCACCAGAAGACATCCAGGCCGGCATTGACGACTTCGCCGCCCGCGGCAACCTCAGCAGCGATGATTTCCTGCGACTGCTCGGCGAGGCCGGCGTGTCGCGCGAAACCGTGCGTGATTTTATCGCCGATCAACTGTCATGGCGCGACTTCGTCAGCGCGCGTTTTCTGTCACAGGCCCGCCCGTCCGACGACGAGATTGATCGTGCCCTTGGTCAGGGCGGCGGCGGCGGTCTGCAGGTGCTGCTATCCGAGATCATCATCCCGGTAACCCCCCAAACGGTGGCGCAGGCCGAAGCTCTGGCGGATGAAATCGCCAATCTCTCGGATCAGGAAAGCTTTTCTGCCGCTGCCACGCAATATTCTGCAGCGGTCACGCGCGAAAACGGTGGACAACTCGATTGGTTGACCCTCAACGATTTACCACCAGCGTTGCAACCGGTGATCCTGAGCCTCAGAAATGGCGACGTCACCCAGCCGCTGTCACTCAACAACGCAATTGCGTTGTTCCAGATGCGCGGTATCCGCGAAGTCGCCACAGGTGCACCAAGCTATTCCGAGATCGACTATGCCACCTATTTTCTGGCAGGCGGCCGCAGCGCCGATACACTGGCCAACGCGGCGCGTTTACGGGAAGAAATCGACACCTGCGACGACCTTTATGGGCTTGCCAAGGATCAGCCCGCCGAGGTGCTGGACCGCGTCACCGCCAGCCCTTCCGAGATCCCGCGTGATATCGCGCTGGAGCTGGCAAAACTCGACGCGAACGAAGTGTCGACCACGCTGACCCGCAACAACGGTCAGACGCTGGTGTTCCTGATGCTGTGCAGCCGCACCCGCGATCTGGGTGAGCAGACCACCCGCACCGACGTGGCCAACGCCTTGACCCAGCAACGCCTTCAGGCCTTCGCCGACAGCCTTCTTGAACAACTCCGGGCAGACGCCGTCATTATCGAACAATGACGCCCCCCATCGCGCTCAGCTGCGGGGAACCCGCCGGTATCGGCCCCGAGATTGCCGCCAAAGCCTGGGATTCGCTGCGCGGCGATTGTCCTTTCATCTATATTGGTGATGCACGGCACCTGCCCGCAGGTACGCCGGTCCGGCAGATCAGCGACACTGCTCAGGCGCATGGCATCAGCGCTTCGGCTCTGCCGGTATTGCAACTGGACTTTCCCGCGCCAAACCGGCCCGGCCATCCCGATCCTGCGAACGCGTCCTCTGTAATCGCAGCGATTGATCGTGGCCTGGATTTGATCCGGACTGGCCATGCCTCAGCGCTTTGCACCGCTCCGATCAACAAAAAGGCTTTGATCGACGGGGCAGGTTTTGCCTATCCCGGTCATACCGAGTTTCTTGCGGCACGCGCCGGCAGCAAACGCGCTGTCATGATGCTGGCCAGCGCGCAGCTGCGCGTCGTTCCCGCCACGATCCATATGCCCCTGTCGGATGTCCCCGCTGCGCTGACGCCCGACCTGCTGCGCGAGACAATACAAATCACAGGCAACAGCCTGCGCACCCAATTTGGCATCACCCTCCCAAAAATCGCCGTCGCTGGCCTGAACCCGCACGCTGGTGAAGGCGGCAAAATGGGCATGGAAGAGATCGACTGGATCGCCCCCCTTCTGAACGATCTCAGTACCGATTGGGTGACGATCACCGGTCCACACCCAGCCGATACCCTGTTTCACGCCGCAGCGCGCGCGCGCTATGATGCCGCCGTTTGTATGTATCATGATCAGGCGCTGATCCCGATCAAGACGCTGGATTTCGACAAAGGCGTGAACGTGACGCTGGGCTTGCCCTTCATCCGAACCTCGCCGGATCACGGCACCGCGCTGGACATCGCAGGCAAGGGCATCTCCACTCCCACAAGCCTGATCGAGGCGCTACGGCTCGCACAGACGATGGCCCGATCTCGCTAATGCTTCATCTGGCCAAAAATATCCCCGCCGGAGGCAAAAAAATCTGGCCCTCCGCCACCACCCCGCGCAACGGTAAGACATGAGCGCCATCGACACCCTTCCCCCGCTGCGCGAAGTCATCGCCACCCATCAGCTCTCGGCCCGCAAATCGCTGGGCCAGAACTTTCTGCTGGACCTCAACCTGACCGCCAAAATCGCGCGCCAGGCCGGAGACCTCAGCCAATGCGACGTCCTGGAAATCGGCCCCGGCCCGGGTGGTCTGACCCGAGGGCTCTTGTCCGAAGGCGCTCGCAAGGTGGTGGCGGTGGAAAAGGACACCCGCTGTATTGCTGCCCTGAACGATATCGCTGCCGCCTATCCTGGTCAGCTTGAGGTCATCAACGGCGATGCGCTGGAAATTGATCCGCTGGCGCATCTGACCCCGCCCATCCGTGTGGCCGCCAACCTGCCCTACAATGTCGGGACCGAGCTTCTGGTGCGTTGGCTTACCCCACCGGAATGGCCGCCCTTCTGGCAAAGCCTGACGCTTATGTTCCAACGCGAAGTGGCCGAACGTATCGTGGCCCAGCCCGGCAGCAAGGCCTATGGCCGCCTCGCCATCCTCGCCCAATGGCGGGCCGAGGCGCGCATCGCCATGTCCCTGCCCCCCGGGGCCTTCACACCACCGCCCAAAGTCTCGAGCGCCGTCGTCCACCTGACTGCCCTGCCCGAACCGCGCTATGCAGCCGATGCCGCAACGCTGTCCCGTGTGGTTGCCGCCGCCTTCAACCAGCGCCGCAAGATGCTGCGCGCGTCGCTGAGGGGCGTTGCGCCAGATATCGAGGATCGCCTTCTATCGGCTGGCATCCAGCCCACCGAACGCGCCGAACAAGTTCCGCTCGAGGCGTTCTGCGCACTGGCACGCGCGGTTCAAAAATCCTGATAAGAAAAAAGCCCCGGGTCGAAACCTCGGGGCTTTGCATCTTCTATGTCTGGGCTTACTCAGCCGCTTCGGGTGCATCGCCGTCCGTCTTGGGCGCGGCCTCTTCCACTGGCGCGGGTTTCGGCTTGCGCGCACGGGGCTTGCGTGCGGGCTTTTCCTTCTTCTCAGGCGCCTCTGCGCCTTTGTTCTCGGGCGTTTCGACCAACCCGCTTTCGGGGGTGGCCTCCGGCGCGCCAAAATCCATTACATCAGGCTGCGGGGCCTCGGCCGGGTCAGCCTGACGGGCCGCTTCGCGTTCCTGACGCTCGGCGCGCTCACGGTCGCGTTCAGCCTGGCGTTCGCGGTTCTGGCGCTCCTGCTCCTCGCGGCGGGCCTCCATCTCGCGCTGAGCTTCACCCAGCAAACGCAGATAATGCTCGGCATGCTGCTGAAAGTTCTCGGCAGCCACGCGGTCATTCGACAGCTGAGCATCGCGCGCCAACTGGTTATACTTATCAATGATCTGCTGCGGCGTGCCACGCACCTTGCCCTCGGGACCCGAGCTGTCAAAAACTCGGTTAACGACGTTGCCGCCAGAAGGACGATTGCGGTTGTTCTTGGCCCGCGAACGGGATTTGGAAGATCTCATCTTACTTTACGTCAGCCTTATCAATTCACTGTCGATCAACCCGTATCTAACGCTGCTCAGTGGCTTTGTGCCGTTACGCGTCATCGACTTTTTGGGCTTGGCGTCAGGGGTGCGCTGAAACAGCGTCAACCTCGCAGACTAGTCTTGAGTAAACACGTCCTGCGCGTCCAGACAAGAGCTTTGTCTGATATTTCGCAGCTTTTTTACATCAATCGGCGCATTTCAGCCTCAGGCAGGCTTTTACTGCGGCATTCTGGCGCCCACAACGCGGTCCCGCCCATCCAGATCCGGGATCAACCGTGTCTCTACCAATCCTGCCGCATCAAACAAAGCAGCAACATACGCCCCCTGCGTTGGCCCGATTTCGACCAGCAACCGCCCGCCCGGCATAAGGAAATCCGGAGCCGCAGCGGCGATCCTGCGATACGCACCCAGCCCATCACCTTCATCAGTCAGGGCCATGCGCGGCTCGTGCTCGCGCACTTCGGGCGACAAATCCTGCATCTCTTCGGCCGAGATATAGGGCGGATTGGAAACAATCAGATCAAATTTACCATCAATGTTCTCAAACCAATCTGATTGGAGAATCTCGGCGCGCGCCTGCACTTGATGCTGCACCGCGTTAGCGCTGGCCTGCAGGCAGGCAGATTCACTCAAATCCACCCCAAGTCCCGAGGCGCTGGCACGCTCAGCCAGCAGCGTGATCAGGATGCAGCCCGAGCCAACGCCCAGATCCAGCACATGGTCGAATGGCTCGCTCAGCGCGGCCTCTATCAAAGCTTCGGTCTCAGGGCGCGGGTCCAGCACGTCGCGACTGACGCGGAACCGGCGACCATAGAATTCACGCTCGCCCAGCAGATGCGACACCGGCACCCGAATGGCACGCAGCGAGATCAGCTGATCATAACGTTCCGCGATATCAACGGGCAGTTCTTCGGGCGCAATCAGCGTGACCCGGCTGGCTTCGATTCGCGCCGCATGAGCCAGTAAAACCCGCGCATCCCGTGCCGGGTCAGGTACACCTGCCGCCCGCAGTCGGGCGGTGGCTGCGACCATGGCCTGTGCTGCTGTCAGTGCCGCGATCATTGCGCCATCTCCGCCAGCAGCCGCGCCTGATCATCGGCGGTCAGCGCGTCGATCACCTCGTCCAGATCGCCCTGCATCACCTGATCCAGCTTATACAGCGTCAGGTTGATCCGGTGATCCGTCATGCGCCCCTGAGGGAAATTATAAGTCCTGATCCGTTCCGACCGGTCGCCCGAGCCCACCTGACTGGCCCGGTCCGCCGACCGTTCACTGTCGATCCGCTGGCGTTCCAGATCGTACAGACGGGTCTTCAGCACCTGCATCGCGATCTCGCGGTTGCGGTGCTGGGATTTCTCGGAACTGGTCACCACGATCCCGCTGGGCAGGTGCGTGATGCGCACCGCCGAATCCGTGGTGTTCACATGCTGCCCGCCCGCGCCCGAGCTGCGCATCGTATCGATGCGAATGTCATTGGCGTCGATCTGGATATCCACATCTTCGGCCTCGGGCAGCACCGCCACCGTCGCCGCCGAAGTATGAATCCGCCCGCCGCTTTCGGTCTCAGGCACCCGCTGCACCCTGTGGACACCTGACTCGTATTTCATCCGTGCAAAAACGTTGTCACCCTTGATATGGGCCACGACCTCTTTGACCCCGCCCAGGTCGGATGCCTGCTCCTCGATGATCTCAAACCGCCAGCCCCGCGCCTCAGCGTATCGCTGATACATCCGCAGCAGATCTCCGGCGAACAGCGCGGCCTCATCGCCACCTGTACCGGGCCGGATTTCCAGCATCGCCGGGCGCGCATCCGCAGCATCCTTGGGCAACAGCGCCAGTTGCAGGGCGTGTTCGGCCTCGGGGATGCGGGCCTGCAAGTCGGGGATTTCCTCTTCGGCCAGCTCTTTCATGTCCGGATCGGACAGCATCGCCTTGGCCTCGGCGAGATCGGCCACCAATTGACGCCAGCCCATGATCTGATCGACCACGGGTTTGAGGTCAGAGTATTCCTTGGCCAAAGCCGCAATATCCCCGCCCGAAGCCCCATCGGCCATGGCCGCTTCGAGGTACTGGAATCGCTGTGTGATCTGTTCAAGGCGTTCTTCGGGGATCATCCGCGCGGTGTCTCTCATCCGGGGGCGTTGGTCAAGGCCCTGCCTTGTGCTAGGTTTGGCGTATGAAACGTCTAATCCTGGTCCTCACCCTCTGTTCTACACCGGCGCTGGCGGATTACGTCGGCCCGGATGGTAAAGTCCGCGACTGCTATTGCACCGACACATCAGGGTCACGCATCGAGTTGGGAGAGTTGATCTGCCTGCAGGTCGACGGTCGCATGTTCACCGCTCAATGCCAGATGTCGCTGAACGTCCCCATGTGGCGCGAGGTGCAGGAGGGGTGCCTGTCCTCAGGACTGCAGCAGAGCAAGCCAAGCGGTGACCCGGTCCCGATTGACGCCGAAATCCTTCCGGCCAAATCTTAGGCGCGCATAGATCCGCAACGTGTCGCCATCCTGTTGAACGGTGGTGTAGTCGGGAAATCCGAACACCTTGGTGCGGGTGATATAGGTGATCATCCCTTCATCGACCGCACCGGCCAGAACTCGGGTGCGCGGGGTCGCGCGGGCAATGGCATCCAGACGCACCAACCCGTCCGGACCGGTCTCGACGACCCGAACGACACCGCCATTCAGATCACGGTCCGCGCCCTCGGGCGCAATATGCCAATGGGCAGGGTCTGACGGGGCCAGACGGATATACGCCCCCATCGCAACGCCCACCGCGATCACCAGCCAAAGCATCATCTTCATCAGCCTATTCAACCCCTCTTAGCCCAACCTACCCGCTTCGATTGTCGCCCTGCACCCCTATCGCGACGTCACGCCGGGTAGGATGCATAGCATCTCGAACAACAGATTTGCAGCGGTCAACGCTGTATTGCCCGACGGATCATAGGGTGGAGAGACCTCGACCAGATCGCAGCCCACTACTTTCAGACCCTGAAGTGCGTGGATCAGTTGCAGTGCCTGTGGGGTGGTCAGGCCTGCAATCTCGGGCGTTCCGGTTCCCGGCGCATAGGCCGGATCAAGGCTGTCGATGTCATAGGTGATATAGACCGGGTGATCGTCCACCATCTTGCGAATACGTGTTCCGATTTCGGTCAGGTTCTGCTGCCATAACGCCCAAGCCGGAAATTGCTGAAACCCCCAGCCCTGCGCCTCGGTAAAGTCGCTGGTGGCATAGCCCGAGCCGCGGATACCGATCTGGAAGGTCTTGTCAGGGACGATCAGCCCCTCTTCGTAGGCGCGACGGACGACGGTGCCGTGGGTTTCCTTCTCGCCGAACATCTCGTCATTCACGTCCGCATGTGCATCCACATGCACCAAAGCCACCGGCCCGTGTTTGGCGGCGATGGCTCGCAGGATCGGCAGGGTAATTGAATGGTCCCCACCCATCGCCACCGGGATCACGCCCTGCGCCAGAATGCCATCATAGCTGTCCTTGATGATCTTCAGACTGTCGCCCAGTGAGAACGTGTTGATCGCCAGATCCCCGATATCGGCGATCTGCAGATTGTCGAACGGAGCCGCACCATTCGCCATGTTATAAGGCCGGATCATCGCGCTTTCGCTGCGGATTTGCTTGGGCCCGAACCGCGTGCCCGACCGCCATGAGGTCCCGATATCCATCGGAATGCCCAACACCGCCACATCCAGACCGTGTAGCGAGGAGGCCTGCGGCAGACGCATGAACGTATTCGGCCCTGAAAACCGCGCCAGATCGTTGCCGCCGATGGGTTGGTTGAATTCGGTCATATGCTCACTCCGATCCGGTCCTCCACCCAGCACATACCGGAGTTATGCCTAACCAAAGGTTAAGGCCTCACCAGCTTGTTCCAACCCAACAGGCAAATGATCTGCGTCGCCACATGGGCCCCCGCGATCGCCGTCGCGCCCGAAGTGTCATAAGGCGGAGACACCTCCACCACGTCACCGCCCTTGATGTTGATCCCGGCAATGTCGCGCAGGATGATCTGCGCCTGAATGGAGCTCAGCCCACCCCAGACTGGCGTGCCAGTACCGGGGGCAAAGGCAGGGTCCAGACCATCAATGTCAAAGCTCAGGTACACAGGGCTGTCGCCGAGGATGCCCTTGATCTTCTGGGCCACGGCGGCAGGGCCGGATTCATACACCTCACGTGCGTCGATGATGTTGACGCCCAGCGTATCTTCGTTGGTGGTGCGTATCCCGACCTGCACGGATCGTTTCGGGTCCACGATCCCCGATTTCACCGCCTTGTAGAACATCGTCCCATGATCCACGCGGGACATATCGTCATCGGCCCACGTATCCGTATGCGCATCGAATTGCAGCAACGACATCGGCCCGTATTTCTCGGCATAAGCCTTGAGGATCGGGAAGCTGATATAGTGATCCCCTCCCAGCGCGACCGAGGCGACATTGGCCTTCAGAATGGTACGGATGTGATCAGTCAACGTGTCGGGAAAGGCCGGGATATTGGCGTAGTCATAGGCCAGATCGCCATAATCGACCACTGCCAGCTCGTTCAGCGCCTTGAACGGCCAACCGTAGGGTTCATCGGGCGATTGCAACGCGCTTGCCTCGCGGATCGCGCGGGGGCCAAGCCGGGTGCCAGGGCGGTTGGTCACCGCCTGATCGAACGGAATACCGGTTACCGCGATATCTGCGCCCGTCAAGTCCTTGGTATAAAGGCGCCGCAGGAACGACATTGCGCCGCCAAAGGTGTTTTCATACGAGACACCCTTCAACTCGGGGTTGGTGAACGCCTCGTCGACGTAGTTCTTTGAATCTTCCAGTGCCATGTCTTTTCCTTATCAGCCCAGGGGCTGCGCCTTTTCGACGATCCGCGCAAAGAAGGAGGCGCCAACCGGCGCGACATCGTCATTGAAGTTGTATTTCGGATGGTGCAGCCCCGCGCCCTCACCCTGCCCCATGAACAGATACGCGCCGGGGCGGGCCTGCAGCATGTACGAGAAATCTTCGGCCCCCATATCGCGGCCCATATCATCAACCACACGCTCTGTGCCGGACACCTCGCGCGCGACGTCTGCCGCGAACGCCGCCTTCTCGGCGTCGTTGATCGTCGCCGGATAGCCCACCTGATAGTCCAGCCGCGCCTCAACCCCGTAGGAAGCCGCCTGCCCCGCCACGATCTGCTCCATTCGCTCCATCACCATCTTCTGTACCGACGGGTCAAACGTGCGCACCGTGCCGTTCAGAAAAGCGGTATCCGGGATCACGTTGTTCACCGTCCCGGCGTGGATCTGCGTGACCGAGACCACCAGGTCCTCGACCGCATAGTGATTGCGACTGACAATCGTCTGGATCGCCTGCGCAATCCCGCAGGCCGCCATCACCGGGTCCTTGGTCTGATGCGGCATGGCCCCATGGCCGCCGACCCCCTGAATATGAATCTCGAACGTATCCACCGCAGCCATGATCGGCCCGGGCGTTGTGTAAAACGCGCCCTCGGGGTTCCCGGGGTCATTGTGGATGCCATAGACCTGAGAGATATCGAACCGCTCCATGATGCCCTCTTCGACCATGATACCCGCGCCGCCGCCCTCTTCCTCGGCAGGCTGAAAGATCAGTGCCACGCGGCCCGCGAAATTCCGTGTCTCGGCCAGATAGCGCGCGGCCCCCAGCAGCATCGTGGTATGGCCGTCATGGCCGCAGGCGTGCATCTTGCCGGGTTTGGTCGAGGCATAAGACACCCCCGTCTCCTCGGTGATCGGCAGCGCGTCCATATCCGCGCGCAGGCCGATGGTTGGGCCGTCCGCCTGCCCGTTGATGATCGCCACCATGCCCGTCTTGGCGATACCCTCGTGCAGCTCATCCACCCCGAACTCGCGTAGCCGCTCGGCAACAAAAGCGGCGGTCTCGTAGCATTCGAACTCCAGCTCGGGGATCGTATGCAGGTGCTGGCGCCATGCGGCCATATCGGCAGCGTAATCGGCAATTCGGTTGACGACGGGCATCTGGGGTGGACTCCTGATCGGGACTGCGGGATGGATGCATCTGACACCGGAACGAAAGGGTTCGCAATGGCCGAAAATCCTCTGATCCACGACACTGACGCGGGTATTGAACGTCTGCTGGAAATCATGCGCCGCCTGCGCGACCCGCAAACCGGCTGCCCGTGGGACATCGAACAGGATTTCGCCACCATCGCCCCCTATACGATCGAGGAAGCCTACGAAGTCGCCGACGCCATCGAACGGCAGGCCTATGACGAGTTGAAAGGCGAACTCGGCGACCTGCTGTTCCAATCGGTCTTCCACGCGCAAATGGCTGAAGAAGCTGGGCATTTCACTTTTCAGGACGTGGTTCGCACCATGTCTGACAAGATGGTCGCCCGCCATCCGCATGTGTTCGGCGATGAATCCCGCGACAAGTCCGCCGACCAGCAAACCCGCGATTGGGAAACCATCAAAGCGGCTGAACGCGCGGGCAAGGAACAGAAAGGCGCGCTGGACGGCGTGGCCGCCAACCTGCCCGCCCTGCTGCGCGCCCACAAGCTGCAGAAACGCGCCGCCCGGGTGGGGTTCGACTGGCCCGACGCCAGCCATGTGCTGGCCAAGATCACCGAAGAAGCCGCTGAACTGGAAGAGGCGCGAAACGCGAAGGATGCCGACGCGCTTGAGGACGAATTCGGCGATCTGCTGTTTGTGATGGTCAACCTCGGCCGCCATCTGGGGATCGAACCCGAGGCCGCCCTGCGCCGCACCAACGCCAAGTTCACCCGCCGCTTTGAGAAGGTCGAAGCCCGGCTGGCAGAACGCGGCAAAACGCCCAGCCAAAGCGATCTGGCCGAGATGGATGCACTTTGGGATGAGGTGAAACTTGAGGAGCACCGCGCCAATGGCAAACTCCCGCCGGTGGACGCCTCCGCTGACGTGTAATTCAACTAGACAATTCGCGTGACACTTGCGAGTGTCCGGCCCTCACACCCCCTCCGGGAGACCCCCAATGCCCCGCAAGATCATCATCGACACCGACCCCGGTCAGGACGACGCCGTCGCTATTCTGCTGGCCCTTGCCAGCCCCGAAGAGATCGAGGTTTTGGGCATCACCGCCGTCGCTGGGAACGTACCGCTGGAGCTGACGGCCAAAAACGCCCGCATCGTCTGCGAACTGGCCGGGCATACAGATATCCCAGTCTATGCCGGATGCGACCGGCCCCTGAACCGTCCCCTTGTCACGGCCGAGCATGTGCACGGCAAAACCGGGCTCGACGGTCCCGTTCTGCCCGATCCGCAGATGGAATTGGCCATGGGGCACGCGGTCGATTTCATCATCGACACGCTGCGCGCACATGAGCCCGGCACCGTGACCCTCTGCCCGCTTGGGCCACTGACCAACATCGCCACAGCATTCCAAAAGGCGCCCGATATCATTGACCGAGTGCAGGAAATCGTGCTGATGGGCGGGGCGTATTTCGAGGTCGGCAACATTACCCCGGCGGCGGAATTCAACATTTACGTCGACCCCGAAGCCGCTGAAATCGTGTTTAAATCCGGTGCTCCTATCGTGGTGATGCCGCTGGACGTCACCCATGACGCGCTGGTCACGCCCCATCGCAACGATGCCTTCCGGGCACTGGACAGTAAGGTCGGACACGCCGTCGCCGAGATGACCGATTTTTTCGAACGCTTCGACAAAGAGAAATACGGCTCTGAAGGGGCTCCCTTGCACGATCCCTGCGTCACCGCCTATCTGATCCAGCCGGACCTGTTCTCGGGCCGTCACATCAATGTCGAGATCGAAACCCAGTCCGAACTGACGCTGGGCATGACCGTCGCCGACTGGTGGCGGGTCACGGACCGCGCACCAAATGCCATGTTCATGGGCGACGTCGACGCTCAGGGTTTCTTCGACCTGCTGACAGAAAGGCTGGCCCGCCTATGACCGCCGCTCTTCGCCTTGCGCGCCCGGACGATCTGGACCGCCTGATGGCGCTGGTTGCGGCGTTTCATTCCGAATCCGGCATCGCTCAGGATGACGAGAAACGCCGCAACGCGCTCACCCCATTGCTGGACGGCATACCGCATGGGTGCGTGTATCTGATTGGGCCGGGCCGCGCGCCGCTGGGTTATGTCATCCTCACATTCGGCTGGTCAGTCGAGTTCGGCGGCATGGACGCGTTCGTCGACGAAATCTACATCCGCCCCGCAGTCCGGGGCCGCGGCATCGCATCCGAAGTGCTGCAGGACCTGCCAAAGGCGCTGGCCGAGGCCGGGCTGACTGCCCTGCATCTGGAAGTCGACCGCAGCAACGAGACCGCGCAGAAACTCTATCTGCGCTCAGGCTTCAGACCGCGCGACCGTTATATGCTGATGAGCAAAGCGCTTTAACGCGACTCGCCCCGGAAAATGACGCCCGGATGAGGCATGTCCTTCACCGGATCGTTTTGCGAGACCTCCATACCAGAGATCGGATAGGTCCCAGGTTCCGAGCACGCGGCCAGAACAGTGGTGCAAAGCACTGAAACAACAAGAAAAACTTTCGAAGCAGACATGATGTCCCCCTTTCTGCAATGCAGGCAGATTAAGGGGGTTTACGTTACGGCAATAGGAACAAGTTCACACATAACGATTTTCATGTCGTCTTTTCGCGCAACTCAAAGGCAGTTCTTTTTGAAGGTCCGCTCCATCGTCTTGAACTGCCTCTGCACGCGTTTGGGCTCCGGTAACGCCTTCAACTGATCCGTCACATTCTCGCCCGTGTACCAGGATTGGAACAGCAGCGCCTTGATATCGTCATCCAGAACCGTGTCCGCGACGTTATAGGTGCACAGGCATTCTTCCATCGTGATCTGCCCTGTTGGATCGGTTTCGATCATCTTCTGACAGACAGCGGACGGCGGATGATCCGCTAATGCGACCTGGGGCAATATGAACAGCACAGCAGCGCTAGTGACGAGTTTGACTTTAACCATGATGCTTCCCTTCCCCTGCGCCACACCGTGCCCCGTTCCAGCCAGCTTAGTCCGTTCGAGGCCAGGACAAAGCAAAAAAATAGCCCCGGCTGTTAAGCCGGGGCCATATCAGTCCTGAACCAAGAGCGGTGTTCAGCGCTTCAGGATCGATGCGCCCGCGTATTCTGCGACCTCGCCGAGCGATTCCTCGATGCGGATCAGCTGATTGTATTTGGCCAACCGGTCCGAGCGCGCCAGCGAGCCGGTTTTGATCTGACCACAGTTCGTCGCCACCGCCAGATCGGCAATCGTGGCGTCCTCGGTCTCGCCCGAGCGGTGGGACATCACGTTGGTATAGCGCGCCCGATGCGCCATATCGACGGCGCGCAGGGTTTCGGTCAGCGACCCGATCTGGTTCACCTTGACCAGCATCGAGTTCGCGCAGCCGCGCTCGATCCCCTCGGCCAGACGCGCGGGGTTGGTCACGAACAGATCGTCGCCCACCAGTTGCACCTTGTCGCCCAGTAGATCGGTCAGCGCTTTCCAGCCGTCCCAGTCATCCTCGGACATGCCGTCTTCGATCGAGATGATCGGGTAATCTGCAACCAATGCCGCCAGATAGGCCGCATTTTCCTCTGAGGTCAGGGTCGTGCCCTCGCCCGCGAAGACGTATTTGCCATCTTTGTAATACTCGGTCGCCGCGCAATCCAGGGCGAGGTGGATTTCCTCGCCCGGTTTGTAACCCGCCTTTTCGATGGACTTGAGGATGAAATCCAGCGCCTCGCGAGTGCTGGCGATATTAGGTGCAAAACCGCCCTCATCGCCCACGCCGGTGGCCAGACCCGCCGCCGACAGCTCTTTCTTCAGCGTGTGAAACACCTCGGACCCCATGCGCACCGCTTCGCGGATGTTGCTGGCCGAGGTCGGCATGATCATGAATTCCTGAATGTCGATCGGGTTGTCGGCGTGTTCGCCGCCATTGATGATGTTCATCATCGGAACAGGCAGCACACGGGCAGAAGTGCCGCCGACATAGCGATACAAAGGTTGCGTGGTGAAATCCGCCGCCGCCTTCGCGGTGGCCAGCGAGACACCCAGAATCGCGTTTGCGCCCAGACGGCCCTTGTTCTCGGTCCCGTCCAGTTCGATCATCGCCTGATCAATCGCCACCTGCTCGGTCGCGTCGAAGCCCACCAGTTCCTCGGCGATCTCTCCGTTGACGGCGGCGACTGCCTCCAGCACGCCTTTGCCCATATAGCGGGATTTATCGCCGTCGCGCTTTTCTACCGCCTCGTAGGCACCGGTCGACGCACCCGAAGGCACGGCGGCGTGGCCCATGGTGCCGTCTTCCAGAATCACGTCCACCTCGACCGTCGGGTTCCCCCGGCTGTCCAGAATTTCGCGTGCGTGGATGTCGATGATCGTGCTCATGAGGCCCGTCCCTGTGGCTGCATTCAGTTGATCGCGTCATAGCAGCAACCAGCAAAAAGTAAACCAGGTCCGTTATCGCTAACATGGGTAACTTGCGCGTTTGACCCCAATCTTCCCACAGTTTTTACGCGCAAGGATCAGGCGACGGCCATCTGCCGCACCAACCGGCGCTCGCGGACAAAGGTATACAGCCCAGATCCAATGATCAGTGTTGCCCCTGCCAACGTCATCAGATCTGGGCGTTCATTGAACATCAGCATGCCCGCAATCATAGAAAACACCAGACGCGTGTAACGAAACGGCATCATGGCAGATGCCTCGCCCACGCGCATCGCCGCGACGATGCCATAATATCCCAGCATGCTGAAAACCACTGCGGCCAGATAGGGCCCGACCTGGGTGCCCTGCACCGGAGTCAACGGCTGGCCGGTGGAAATCATCAGAATGGCTCCGGCGAGGATCGCGGCGATGTAAGCCTGCATCGCAACCACGCTGGAGGCCACGCGCGCATCCAGTTTGCGCGTGATCAGGTCGCGCGCGGCAATCAGAAAGACCGTGGCGACGACAAGCAGGGTTTCAGGCTGAAAACCCTCAAGGCCCGGTCGGATGATCATCAGCACACCCAAAAAACCAACGCCAATCGCGCTCCAGCGACGCCAGCCCACGTTTTCACCCAGAAACAATGCAGCTCCCATGGTCACAGCCAGCGGCAGTGCCTGAAACACCGCAGCCACAGTGGACAGGTCAATCAAAGACAGCGCGGTCACGAACAATACGGCCCCCAACCCCTCGGACGCGGCGCGTGCCAGCGGTAAGGGCCCCCAGGCGGCAGGTTCAAAGATGCGTTTGCGCGTCACCACGGACAAAAGAGCAAAGGCGAGGCCGCAGACAATGCCCAGCGCAATCAGAATCTGCCCCGTCGGCACTGTGGCCGACAAGTGCTTGATGAACATATCCTCAATCGCAAAAGCCGCCATCGATCCGACAAGCAGCAGGATGCCGTTTACATTATTCATCGGTGCTTCCGTTGGGTTGGGCCGCATTCCGGCTGGCCTGCAACCAGCAAAGCCGTAACAGGCGCGACGCCGCAAGTCTTATTGCGACCTCTTTGATGAATTCCCGTGCGCGCAGCGATCGCGTTTCGTGATAGGTCAGTCCTTGTCGAGCGGTACGCCGTACAGCTCAAGCCGGTGGCCTTTCAGCCTGTAGCCGAGTTTGGCGGCAATCTTTTCCTGCAACGCCTCAATCTCGGGATCGACAAACTCGATGACCTCGCCCGACTGCATGTCGATCAGATGATCATGGTGATCGCGCTCGGCATCCTCGTAGCGGGCCCGGCCATCGCCGAATTCCAAGCGCTCCAGAATACCCGCCTCTTCGAACAGCTTCACTGTGCGATAGACCGTGGCAATCGAAATACCGGAATCCTCGGCCGAGGCACGGGCATAGAGTTCTTCCACATCCGGGTGATCGGCGCTTTGCTGCAAGACCTGAGCGATGATCCGGCGTTGACCGGTCATCCGCAGGCCCTTGGCCTCGCAACGGGCGATAATGGTGTCGGACATGGTGACCCCCGGAACTCTTCGGATTTCCGTCTTAATATGTCTGCGCGCGCGGCGCCACCGACGATTTTGCCTCAGGCCGCACGGCGCAGGTCTGCCCAGACCGGCAGATGATCCGAGGCGATATGCGCAGGTCGCGTGTCATGCACCCCATGCAACGTCGCCTCAAGCCCTTGCCCCAGCGCGATTCTGTCCAAAGCACCAAGGGGCTGAGCAGCAGGAAAGCTTGGCACAGGTGGCAGGAACCGCATGTCGGGGGCCAGATGATCCAGCACCGGCTGGCGCGACCATTCATTAAAATCCCCGGCCCAGACAGTGGGCATCTGGTCCAGATCAGAATCACAGCGCCGGATATGCGTGATCTGCTGACGACGCGACGCAGACAGCAGCCCCAGATGCATCCCCAGCACGCGCAACGGGCCGATCTGAGTATCAAACTCGACTCGCACAGCCCCCCGAGGTTCAAACCCGGGCAAATCGTGATGCCCCGTCTGCCGGACCGAGATATGATCGCCGCGCCAAATCACGGCGTTGCCGTGCCAGCCCAAACTGCCCGCCCCGCCCAGATCGACGATTTGCCAACCGGCCTCATCCAGCATGAAATGCGGCAGCGCGGCAGGTCGCGGCGGCAGACGTTTGTCCGCCTCCTGCAGCACAACGATATCGGCTTGCATACTGTCGATGACCTGCATGATCCGCTGCGGTTGCCGACGGAAATCAAGCCCCACGCATTTCTGGATGTTATAGCTGGCAAGGCGCAGGGTACTGGGCATGTTCATCACGACCCGAACCTACACAACCGGGGCAAAGCTGTCATACAAGAAAATGCGCTGGTGACCGAATTAGCACACGGCGCGCACAACTATCGGTTTTGACTTGGCCGTCGAATGCAACTCACCTAGCCTCCAGTCACGACCCATTGAAACAGCTTGACCAAAAAGCGACCAATTCCGGAACTTATTGATGAAGAAGATTTATCGCACCCTTGCGGCCCTGTGCGCGGGTACGCTGATGATCGCAGCATGCGACACCCCAGATCAGAGCGACAGAAGAATAGTAACAGTCCCCTACTCGGGCCATTACAACAATATCTCCGGAAAGCTTTCAGACGGCACACCGTTCGAAGGCATCGCTTGGTTCAGCAGAAGCTCGACCCGAGGCGAGTTCTGCCTGCAAGCGGATGATTTTGTCTGCTCTGGCGAGTTTTCGGCAGGACCATCGCGACGCATATCGGGTGATTTCGTCTGCTCGAACATGGTGACGGGCACATACCGGACCGAGAGAATTCAGAAAGGGTATTTCCTCGTCCCCATCGAAGCGCAAGGAGAGCTTTCGGACGGTCGAACCAGCATCGCCACATTCGCACCGCTAGAACAAGGCCGCGGCCAGACAACTTGCTATCGGTAGGGTTCGCTGTATTGGCGCGGACAGCGCGCCGCCGGCTCGGCCGGCTTAGGCTGTCTTGACAGCCCGACCGGACAGGATCACGTCCCGCAGAATGTCGCCTGAACAACTTCGCTTTCAGCCGGAGGTCGCATCAAATCGACGGCATCCGGCTGATCCTCAAAAGGCCGGGACAGCACGACGTTCAGGCGCTGGAATAGCGTGTAATCCCCCCGCACCGCCGCTTCGATCATCTGCTCAACTCGATGATTTCGCGGAATAAACGCCGGGTTGGCCGCCGCCATCACCTGCGCCGGATCCCTTTCGCGCTGCACCCGCGCCCGCCAGCCTTCGGCCCATTGATCATACGCCGCCGGATCAGTGAACTGATCGCGCGCGCCCTGATCGCCCAGCGCCCGGAAGGTGTTGGTAAAGTCAGCAGCGTTTTGCGCCATCCGCGTCAACAGGTCCGAGATCATCTCAAGATCTCCATCCTCTGCCTGCACCAATCCGATCTTGGCCCGGAATCGCCGCAGCCACTCTGCCTGCATCAGATCCGGCATGGCGTGCACAATCTCGGTGGCCTCTTCAACGGCTGCTTCTTTGTCCTCATATTGCTGGATCAGCGCAGTCGCCAGCTGCGCCAGATTCCACACCGCAATGTCGGGTTGGTTGGAATAGGCGTAGCGCCCCATCCGATCAATCGAACTGTAGACCGTATTGGGGTGGTAACTGTCCATGAACGCACAAGGCCCATAATCAATCGTCTCCCCCGCGATTGAGCAATTGTCGGTATTCATCACCCCGTGAATGAACCCCACGCTCATCCATTGCGCAATCAGTCGGGCCTGCGCATCGCGCACGGCGCGCAACAGCCCCATAGGTCCCTCGGCATCGGGATAATGCCGCTGGATCGCATAATCCGTTAACCGCTTGAGGTTGTCTAATTGCCCGCGTGCTGCAAAAACCTGAAACGAGCCAACCCGCAGGTGGCTCTGTGCCACGCGCGTCAGCACGGCACCGGGCATCGGCCCCTCGCGCAACACACGCTCTCCGGTCTCGACCGCGGCAAGCGCCCGCGTGGTCGGAATACCCAGCGCGTGCATCGCCTCGGACACGATATATTCCCGCAACACCGGGCCCAACCAGGCCCGGCCGTCGCCCCGCCGCGAAAACGGCGTCGGCCCCGAGCCTTTCAACTGAATGTCACGGCGAACACCATCCTCACCTACGGTTTCGCCCAAAAGCACGGCCCGGCCATCACCCAACTGAGGATTGTAGGTCCCAAACTGATGCCCGGAATACAGCTGCGCCAACGGCTGCGCCCCCTCGGGCACCGCGTTGCCCGCAAAGGTCTCTGCCATCTCTTCAACCTCGCCCGGAGTGATCCTGAGCAACCGCGCCAGATCCGCGTTGAAGGCAACCAGACGCGGCGCACGCACCGGAACCGGCGCCTGTCGCGCAAAGAAGGTGTCGGGCAACCGGGCATAGCTGTTGTCGAAGGGGATCGTCAGTGTCATGCGGCAAACATATGACCTTGAGGCGCAATTGCCATAGCGGATCGCGCCCGTGCGTGCATAATCACCGCAAACCCCAAAGGGACCGCCATGACCGCGCAAGAGATCATCGACCACCTGAACCTGCAACGCCACCCCGAAGGCGGCTGGTTCCGCGAAACCTGGCGCGCCGATAACGCAGGCCGCGCCACCGGCACCTGCATCTATTTCTTGCTGGCCAAGGGCGAAAGCAGCCACTGGCACCGTGTCGATGCGACCGAGATCTGGCTCTACCACGCCGGTGCTCCGCTCATCCTGTCGCTGAGTGCGACCGATCACGGACCGGCAAGCGATCACCTGCTGAGCCCGGACCTGACCCATGGCGCACCGCAGGTGATCGTGCCCGAAGATCACTGGCAGGCCGCCCGCACCACCGGGGATTACACACTGGTCAGCTGCGCTGTCTCGCCGGGTTTCGAATTCAGCGGCTTCACCCTTGCTGCCGCAGATTTCGACATCCCCAGAAGCTGACCAGATGGACCACCGCAGCCTCATAGCCACCTTGCCTGCACAGACAAAATCCCAGCTCCAACAACGGTCCAACCGCGCCGGACTGACGCATCTTGCGCTCTACCTCGCTGCGCTTTGCCTCACGTCGTCAGGCATTCTGCTGCAAATCCCGCTGTGGCCAGTTCTGCTGGTCACACAAGGCATCCTGCTGGTCTTCCTCTTCACCCTCAGCCACGAGTGCACCCATAAAACACCATTCCGCACGTGCTGGATCAACGAGACCGTCGGGCACATGGCCTCGATCCCCATCGCTCTGCCGTTTACATGGTTCCGCTACTTCCACATGGCCCACCACAAATGGACCAACCACCCGGAAAGAGACCCGGAACTGGCGGGCAAACCCCGCCCTGACAATTGGCCCAGCCTGATGCTCTACCTCAGCGGCGGCCCCTACTGGATCGCCATGGCGCGGGTCCTGTTCCAGAACGCCACCGGGCGGATCGATGCCGCCTACCTGCCATCCCGCCAACACCGCGCGATCGGAACCGAGGCCCGCCTGCTCATCGCTCTTTACGCCCTCTGCGCACTCAGCCTGTTCTTCACGCCGATCCTCTTCTGGCTCTGGCTTCTGCCGGCACTGATCGGTCAACCCGTCCTGCGCCTCTATCTCCTGGCCGAGCACGGCCTCTGCCCGCCTGTGGCGAATATGCTGGAAAACTCCCGCACCACCTTCACCAACCGTTTGATCCGGTTCATCGCCTGGAACATGCCCTATCACGCAGAACACCACGCCTTTCCAAACGTGCCGTTCCACCAGCTGCCAGTCTTCCACCAATGGACTCAAGCCCACCTGAAATCCGTGTCAAACAGCTATACCGAGTTCGCGACCGACTACGCCCGAACACTGAGAGATTAGATCCACTCTTCATCTGGCCAAAAATATCCCGGGGGAGTCGCGCAGCGACGGGGGCAGAGCCCCCTACCCGCGCGCCACAACCTCCCGCGCCGGAGACGACACAACCCCGCCCCCGACAAGCGCACCAACCCCGGTTGTTCCGGGGCAAGAGGTCGGCATCCCCCGCGCCACCCGCACGGCGAGATAGGCAAAGGCCTGCGCCTCCAGCATGTCACCATCCAGACCCACAGACTCGACAGGCTCCACCGGGCAGTCCAAGGCAGCACGCAGCATCTCCATCAAGACCGGATTACGCCGTCCTCCGCCCGTGACAAGCAACCGCGCTGGCGGCTTGGGGCAATGCTCCATCCCCTGCACCACACCCGCCGCACACATGCCCGTCAGGGTCGCCACCGCATCCGCATCGCTCAGTTCCTGCACCAACCCGATCATCTCGGCAAAGTCATTTCGGTCCAAAGACTTCGGCGGCATTCGGTTGAAAAACGGCTCGGCCAGAAACAGCTCCAGCGCGCCGGTTTCGACCGTCCCGCCGCGCGCCAGCGCCCCATCCCGGTCCATCGGCAGACCCAGCCGCGCCTGCATCAGATCATCCACCGGCGCATTCGCGGGCCCGGTGTCAAACGCCAGCAACGCCCCAGACGCTTCCGGCCCCTCAAACGACGGGTCCACATAGGTCAGATTGCCAACCCCACCCAAATTCAGAAAACACAACGGCGCATCCGCGCCAATCCACTTGGCGCAAGCGAAGTGAAAGAACGGCGCAAGCGGCGCCCCCTCTCCGCCCAAGGCTACATCATCGCTGCGGAAATCCCAGACCACTGGCAGCCCCAAAGCCTGCGACAGGCCGATCCCATCGCCCACCTGCAACGTCCCGCGTCCGCGCGGCTCATGCGCCAAGGTCTGGCCATGAAAGCCGATCATGTCGACCTCTTCAAACTCGGCCAAAGCCTCGGCATGGGCCAGCGTCACCAGTTCGCCTGCCGCCTCAACCTCGGCCCCGTGCCACTGGCCCAACGCCGCCCGCAGAACCGCGCGCTCGGCCTCGGAATAGGCGCGATAGCGGCTCTCGCCAAAGCCAAAAATCCGCTGCCCGTCGGTTTCGACCACAGCAGCATCCACACCATCCAGCGAGGTCCCCGACATCGCCCCCAGCGCCCGGATTGGCCCGGTTTTTCCGTTGCTCCGGCTCACGCCTCTCTCCTGCTCAATCCCGCGCGTCCATCCGCGACGGCCCGCAAAGGCCACTCAACCAGACGCTGCACAAGTTTCAAACTGCCCCCAGACCCCAGTCCCTGACAAGACGCATTCACCGCAAAGCCGGTATTTTTCGGTCACAGACTCTGCAAAGGCACGCCCATAGGCAAGATTTTCGCAAGCCAATTTCTGAACTTATGTAATATGACGCAAGAAACCCCTGATGCATCTGACAGAACACAGCGCCGAGACATGGAAAAGAACACCACAGCCCCGGTGGAAAACCGCAACTATCAGCTGATCTTCTGGTCCGGCGCGCTCTCCACGATCGGAGGGCAACTGGTCAATCCCCGCCTTGTCCTGCCCTTCCTCTATCTGGCGCTGGGGGCCCCCACATTCGTCGCCAGCCTGCTGCTGCCCTTCGTCACCGCAGCGCGGCTGATCGCGGAGATCTTCGTCTCACCCTTCGTCAACCGCGTCACCCGCGCCAAGCTGGCGGTCTATATCCCCAACCTGCTGACCGCGCTGATCCTGTCCGTCGTGGCGCTGTTCGCGACCGGACTTCCGCAACTGTTGGTGGTGCTGCTGTTTCTGACCACGGCGATTGTGATGGGCCTGTGTCAGGGCATCACCAGCCTCGGCACCAGCCAGATTTATGGCGTTTCGATTCCCGACCACAAACGCAACCGCATGGTATTTGCGCAGGCCACGATCTCGGGCGCGCTGGCTATCGCGGTGGTGTGGCTGACCAAGGACCTTCTGGTCTCGGACCAGCCCATGCAGCGCCATATCGTCGTGATGTGGTGCGGCGTCTTCGCCATGTTCGCCGCCGGGATCAGCTTTGCCGGGGTGCGCATCTTCGAAGACGACCGACCTGCCCCCAAACCCACCGCCAAGCCAAAACCGCTGGCGGAACTGGCCACCGGGTTCAAAACCGGCATGGCCTACCCGTGGTATCGCAAGTTCCTGCTGGCGCGGCTGATCTTCATCTCGGTCGAACTGGCGATGCCGTTCTACACCATCCACGCAGCAACCTATCACGTGGGCACCAAACACTCGCTCAGCTATTTCGTCATCGCCGCCAGCGCCGGAATGGTGATCGGATCGCTGGTCTGGGGCTGGCTCAGCAGCCGCATCTCGGTCAAACCGGTGATGTGGATGGGCTGCCTGATCTCGGCCGCCTCGGCGCTGATGGCGCTGGCCTTCACGCTGATGGGCTATGCCCAGAACGTCCAGCTTTATGCATTGGTGATCGGTCTTCTATCGCTGGGCGGTAACGGAGTGATCTATGGCCGCTACCTCTACGTCATTGAGATGACGGATGAAAAAGAGCGCCCCTACCTCGTCGCCCTCGGCGATGTCAGTGCCGGGCTGGTGGGGATCGTCTTTGCCGCCATCCTCGGCGCGGTGGCGCATCTGCACGATCCGATAACGCCGATCTTTGCGCTCGCGGCGCTCAACCTGGCAGCCATGGCCTATGCCATGGGCCTGCCCGCGACGACCGCACAGAAAAAGCCCTGACAGCGGCTGAAAAACGCATCTTTCCCTCACCCATCCCGCCGCCTATACAGTGCCCCGCAATATCAACCCAAAGGGCACGCTATGACCTACCACCCCAAATCGGATTTCATCGCCACGATGATCGAGCGCGGCTTTCTCGCCGACTGCACCGATTATCAGGGCCTTGATGAGGCGCTGATCAGCGGGGTGCAGACGGCCTATATCGGTTATGACGCCACCGCGCAGTCGCTTCATGTGGGGCACCTGATGAACATCATGGTGCTGCGCTGGCTGCAAAAAACCGGCCATAAACCGATCACCCTGATGGGTGGCGGCACGACCAAGGTGGGCGACCCCTCGTTCCGCTCGGACGAGCGCCCCCTGCTGGGCCCCGAACAGATCGGCGCCAATATCGCGGGCATGAAGCAGGTGTTCGCCAAATACCTGTCCTACGATGACAGCGACATCGGCGCGCTGATGCTGAACAATGCCGAATGGCTCGACAGCCTGAACTACCTCGATTTCCTGCGCGATATCGGGCGGCATTTCTCGGTCAACCGGATGCTGTCCTTCGAGTCAGTGAAATCCCGGCTGGACCGCGAGCAATCGCTCAGCTTCCTCGAATTCAACTACATGATCCTGCAGGCCTATGATTTCCTGGAACTGAACCGCCGCTATAGCTGCGTTCTGCAGATGGGCGGCTCGGATCAGTGGGGCAATATCGTCAACGGCATCGACCTGACCCGCCGCGTGCTGGATCAGGAAATCTATGGCCTGACCACGCCACTGCTGACCACCAGCGATGGCCGCAAGATGGGCAAATCCCAAGGCGGAGCCGTCTGGCTGAACGGCGATATGCTGAGTGCCTATGAGTTCTGGCAGTTCTGGCGCAACACCACCGATGCGGACGTAGGCCGGTTCCTGAAAATCTTCACCGAGCTTCCCGTCGACGAGTGCGACCGTCTGGCCGCGCTGCAAGGGTCCGAGATCAACGAGGCCAAAATTCGCCTCGCCAATGAAGTTACCACCCTGCTGCACGGGACCGAGGCCGCAGCCACGGCTGAGGCCACCGCCCGCGAGGTGTTCGAAAAAGGCGGCGTGGGCGAGGACCTCCCGACCTTGACGCTGAATGCCAAAGACCTGCCCGCCTCGATTGTGCAGATCATCGTCAAATCCGGCCTCGCCAAATCGGGCAAAGAGGCCAAACGCCTGATCGCCGAGAACGGAGCCAAGCTGGACGACGCCCCCCTGACCGATGCCGGCCTGATGATCGACGCGGGCGCACTGTCCTCACCGATTAAGCTGAGCGCCGGCAAGAAGCGGCACGCGCTGGTACAGCTGGGCTAAACCCAGACCGCAGAATTGGAAACGGCCACCGTGATCGGTGGCCGTTTCCAATTCTGCCAAGGCATCATGGCCGGATCAGCGCATTTACTTGCTCTTACCCTTGCCTTTGCCGCCTTTGCTTTTGCCTTTGGACTTACCACCCGATCTTGCGGCATCCGCCCGGGCGCGCGCAGCCTCGGCTTTGGCGCTGGCTTTTGACCGCGCCGCGTCAGCCCGGGAACGGGCAGCCTCGGCCCTGTCATTGCCGTTCCCCTTGGCGTTGTCACCACCGCCGCCAGCATCACCGCCGCCACCAGCACCACCGCCGCCGCCAGCACCGCCGCCGCCACCAGCTCCACCGCCGCCGCCAGCACCGCCGCCGCCGCCAGCATCACCGCCGCCACCGGCACCACCGCCGCCACCAGCACCGCCGCCACCGCCAGCACCACCGCCGCCACCAGCACCACCGCCGCCACCAGCACCAGCGCCACCGCCGCCGCCAGCGCCGCCATTCCCGTCAGAGTTCCGGTCCTCACCGCGTGCAGGCGTGGCCCGCACAATGCTCGCAGTCGGCAAATCCGTCAGCAGCCCGGCCAAACCCGGACACTGTGCCCCTGCGAAGCCCAGAACCGTTTCAAAATCCGACCGCCGTTGAAGACGCTTGAGAAAACTCGGTGTCACCTGCGCACAGTCGCAAAGCCCCGCGTAGTTCCCGGCATTTGCCAGATCCCGCGCCGTTCGTCCGTCGCAAATCTCTGGCGCGGCCATCGCGCTGCCACTCATCATAACCCCCAAAACCGGAGCCGCCACCATCGCACCCAGTGCGTGCTTCACATTCGTTAACAAAACCATATCGGTACCTCCTGAATGTCAAACACGGTGCTTGGGTAAACTGTTCATTCACGAAACAGAGACCCATGCGTGAACTCTCAGTCCGAGCCTTTTCGCAGGCTTAAAACAGTAGACATCCGCCGTTCGATCCGGTTATTGAACATCTGTTCATATACCCGGGAGGTACCGACGATGCAGCTATCCACCACCGCCGCCGTGATCACCGGCGGCGCATCGGGTCTGGGCGAGGCCACCGCCCGACATTTCGCCGAACAAGGTGCGCGGGTGACGATCTTCGACCGCGATACCGTGCGCGGCCCGCAAATCGCAGCCGAAATCGGCGGGCATTTCGTGCAAACCGATGTCACAGACGAGGCGTCTGTTGCGGCAGCCATCCAGCAGGCTGTCCAGTCGATGGGCAAAATCACCGCCGCCGTGAACTGCGCCGGTATCGCCATAGGAGCCAAGACAGTTGGCCGTGACGGCCCGCACCCCCTCGACGCTTTTCAACGTACCATCGACATTAATCTGGTTGGCAGTTTCAACGTCGCACGCCTTGCCGCCGCTGAGATGGCCAAGAACGATCCCGAACCCGATGGCGCGCGGGGTGTGATCATCAATACCGCATCCATTGCGGCCTTCGATGGGCAAAAAGGCCAGGCGGCTTATGCGGCCTCGAAAGGCGGTGTTGTTGGAATGACGCTACCGATGGCTCGCGACCTGGCATCGACGGGCATCCGCGTGATGACCATCGCCCCGGGCATCTTCATGACCCCGATGCTGGCCGGCCTGCCGGACGAGGTACGGGCGCAACTGGCCGCTGACGTCCCCAACCCACCCCGTCTGGGTGACCCGCGCGAATACGGACGGCTGGCCGGGTTCATCGTCGAGATGGGCTATCTGAACGGAGAGGTCATCCGCATCGACGGCGCCCTGCGGATGCGCTAATTCTGCAGGCATGAGCGAACGACAGAAAATGGCGGATGGGGCGTGGTACACCTGCCTTGACCCGGAACTGGAACGCATGCGCCAAACCGCGCGCCGCGCTGTTCATGCCCATAACACCTGTCCCCCGGATGAACGCGGCGGCGTTGCGCCCGAATTGGCCACACTGTTCGCCGCGCTCGGGCAAGACTGTTTCATCGAAGCCCCGTTTCACTGCGCCTATGGCATTAATCTCTCATTGGGCGACCGGGTCTACCTCAACGCAGGCTGCACCATTTTGGACAGTGCCCCGGTATGGATCGGGAGCGGTACGATGCTGGGCCCCAACGTGCAAATCTACTGCGCCGAGCACGCCAAGGACCCGACGCAGCGCGCCCAAGGCCTCGAAATCGCCCGCCCGGTGAGCATAGGCGAAAACGTCTGGATCGGAGGTGGCGCCATCGTCCTGCCGGGTGTTTCCATCGGCGACCGCGCAATCATAGGTGCAGGTAGCGTTGTGACGAAACCAGTGCCCCCCGGTGAACTGGTCGTTGGCAATCCAGCCCGTTCGATCGAACCGCGTTAAGACCGGTTTGAGGTCATTTCAGCGCAAAAGCCTTATACATCGCGTTATTCTGCTTCGGCTTTCTCTTCCAGCATCAGCCATTCCTCCTCCGCCGCCGACAGTTTTTCCTGCCGCTCAACCAAAGCTTCAGTGGCCTTCTGGAACTTAATCGGTTCGCGCGTGAAGAGCTGGGGATCGGACATTAGGTCTTCCAGCTTGGCAATCTCGGCCTCAAGCCGCGCAATCTCGGCTGGCAGTTTCTCAAGCCGGTGTTTTTCCGAGAATGACAGCCCCGTTTTGGGCTTCGTCTCTTGCTTCACCTTCGGCTTTGAAAGCTTTGTTTTATCTTCTTTTTTCTCAGAAACATCGCCACGCTGGGCGACATAATCGGACCAGCCTCCGGCATAAACGGTGGCGCGCCCGTTGCCCTCCATCGCGATGGTCGTCGTGGCCACACGGTCCAAAAAATCCCTGTCATGGCTGACAAGCAGAACGGTCCCGTCATAGTCGTCCAGCAATTCCTGCAGCAGGTCCAGCGTTTCGACATCCAGATCGTTTGTCGGTTCGTCCAGCACCAACAGGTTCGATGACTTCGCCATCAGCTTCGCCAACAGCAATCGCGCTTTTTCCCCACCAGACAAGGACTTAACAGCCGCCCTTGCTTGCGCATCGTCGAACAGAAACTCCTTGAGATACCCCACTACATGCTTGGGCTGACCGCCGACCATCACCTGATCGGCCTTGCCCGAAACCCGCATTTCGGGATCGCCTGTCAGGCTGTCCCACAACGTCATTTCCGGGTCCAACTGCGCGCGCGCCTGATCGAACACCGCAATTTCAAGGTTGGTGCCCAGCGAGACGCTGCCCTCATCCGGCTCCACCTGACCCAGCAGCATTTTCAGCAACGTGGTTTTGCCCACCCCGTTAGGCCCGACAAAGGCCACACGATCCCCGCGCTGAACCAGCAGATCGAAATTCCTGACGATCTGCTGCGCGTCAAACGCCTTGGTCACACCCTTGGCCTCAATCACCTTACGTCCAGATTTTGGTCCGGACTCCAACGTCATAGCAGCCGAACCCTGACGTTTGATCTGTGCCGCCTTCTCGGCCCTCAGCGCCTGCAGGGCGCGCACCCGGCCCTGATTGCGCTTGCGCCGCGCACTGATGCCTTCGACGGCCCACCGCGCCTCGGACTTGATCAGACGGTTCAGCTTGTGGCGTTGCTGATCTTCGTCCTCCCAGACCTTGTCGCGCCAACCCTCAAAGGCCTCGAACCCCTGCTCCTGCCGCCGCACGGTGCCGCGATCGATCCACAAGGTCGCCCGCGTCAGCGCGCGCAAAAAAGCCCGGTCGTGCGAAATCAGAACATAAGCCGCCCGCGTCGCGCCCAACTCGCGCTCCAACCACGCAATCGCTTCGATATCCAGGTGGTTGGTCGGTTCATCCAACAGCATCAGATCCGGTGCTTCGGCCATCAGTTTGGCCAACGCCGCGCGCCGTCGCTCGCCGCCCGAGGCGGTTTCGACCGCGCGTTCGGGGTCGAATTTCAACCCCTCGCCGGCGCGCTCGACCTTATACAGTTCCCCCGGATCCAATCCGCTTGAGGCATAGTCACCCAGCGTCGCGAACCCCTCCATTCCCGGGTCCTGCTCCATGTAACCGACTGATTTTCCAGGCGGGATCACGATATCCCCCTGATCGGCCTCGACCAGACCAGCCATCACTTTCATCAGGGTCGACTTGCCCGATCCGTTCCGCCCCACCAGCGCCACGCGGTCGCCGGGTTGAACCACCAGATCAAGATCGGAAAACACCGGATCGCCCCCGAAGGTCAGGGAAATGCCGGACATCTGCAACAAAGGAATTCTCGCCATGCCCGCCAGCTAAACCGGTGGACACAAGGCGTCAACGCCCCTGCTTCACCTTTTCATAAATACTCAAATCATCCGGCCACCGCCCGCAACAGACGTTTGCGTTCGGCGGGAATCGCCCCGATCTCAAGCCCGGTAAACACATGCAGCGTGTTCATATGCCGATCCACAACCGCATGATCGCTGACCCAGCCACCCATCAACAGATAGGTTCGCAGCAGCGGCGGCATCCGCAGCATCGCTTTTTTCACGTCCGGGCGACGGCGCAGCCGTGCCGCAAAACGGAACACATCCGGCGCCTTCACCCGCGGCAACCAGCGTTTGGGGGCCAGATGGCGGTGCTTGAGAACGGCAAAGGCATCCAGATACTCATCCGTCTCGGTCCCTGCGAAGGACGAACAGCCAAACAACATCTCGATCTCGTTCTGGTCCACATAGGCCGTCATCGCACCCCATGCGACGCGCAGAATATCCGGATCGCTCAACTCGGGATGGACGCAGAAGCGGCCCATCTCGACCATGCGGCCCGGAAAGCCCTGCAATGACGAAAGATCGTAGAACTGCGCTGAATAGCTACGCCCGATCTCGGCACCATCCTGCATTGTCAGCATCCGAAAGCAGCAAACCAACCGACCCGCCGCCTGAATATCTTCGACCAGCACATGCGCGCAGTGCACGTCATGGGCATCGCGATCCGGCTGGTTCGTGCCAAAGGACAGCGTCCGCAGCGCCTGTGCGGACGCCACATCCTGTTCGCTCGCGGCCAGCCGGGCGCGATAGCGGCCTTTGTTCAGTAAATCTGTCATCGCCGCCCCCGCGCTTGCTGATGGGTTCACGTTCGCGTTGCCTCTAACACAATACGTGTAACTGAGGCGTGACCAATGCAAGCGCGCCGAACGATTTAGCCGCCAAGTCCCGGCAGGTTTGCCGGGTTGAAGTTGCCAATGTTTCCAAGCAGCTGGCGCAGGAACCCTTTGTCTTCGACGTTCGAATCCGTCACGCGACGATCCAGCACGACGACATATCCGTCTTCCAGCCCGAACCGTTCGATATTGCGCACGACCCCTCGCTGATCAAAACTGATGGCCACCAATTCGCGTGAGACGACCTCGGGCCGTCTGGGGCCAGAGGTGCGGATGCGCGAGGCGACATAGTAATAGCCTGAATCCCGGACCACACCGGCAGAACTGGGTGCTCCGATGGTCTCTTCGACGGTTTCGCGGGTGTCGACACCGACCGTGATCTTGGCCAGATCCTCTGGCGGCGGCACATAGCCGTGATTCTTGAAGATCGGCGAACATGCGCCTGCGACTGCCAGACAGGCCACAAAGACAAGCGTTTTCGACGCTGGTTTCAACCTGTTCACACCCTTCAACATGCGCACCCTCTTGCGTTGGTCCGTTGCGGACCCTATCCGATTACATCAAACCGCAGCCCCGGTTCAACACAGGAAAGACTCACGAATGAGCAACCCGACATCTTTGCGCGTCGCCGACCTGCCGCAAAACGCGCCGACGCCCTTTGAACTGCGCCCGACCGGCGAGGCGCTCGAGGCGATCAAACTGGAACTTGGCCTGCTCGGCCTGCGCAAACTGAGCTTTGTGGGGGCGTTGCGGGCACAAGGCAAACGTGACTGGGTGCTGGACGCCAAACTGGGCGCGACGGTGATCCAACCCTGCGTTGTCACGCTGGAACCGGTCACCACACGCATCGACACCCCTGTGACCCGTGTGTTTCTCGCCGACTGGACCGACCCGGACGAACCCGAGTTCGAAATCCCCGAAGGCGACGAGACCGAGCCTTTGGGCGCCGAGATCGACCCCGCGCAGATCATGGCCGAGGCGCTGTCGCTGGCCCTGCCCCAATACCCCCGCAAGGACGGGGCCGAACTGGGTCAGGCGGACTATACCGAGCCGGGCAAACAGGCCCTGACGGACGAGGATGTGAAGCCCTTCGCCGGTCTGGCCGGACTGCGCGATGCGCTGAAAAAAGACGAGTGACAGGGGGCTGATTTCCTGTCATAGCAGGCGGCCAGAAAAACCGCTTGAACATGCCGAGAATCGCAGTATTTTCGCGCGCTCATTGGATTTTGGGTTGGACATTGCGGGGCAAGCCCCTTAAACGCGCGTCAAACCACGAGAAAACGAAGAACGTAACCCGGCTGGCGGCGAATCTGCTGGCCCATATCAGACAAAGGTTGAGACCATGGCCGTCCAACAGAACAAAGTTTCCAAGTCGCGCCGCAACAATCGCCGCGCACATGACGCTCTGGTTGCTGCAAACCCGAACGAATGCGCAAACTGCGGTGAGCTGAAGCGCCCGCACCACGTCTGCGCGTCCTGCGGCCACTATGATGACCGTGAAGTCGTCGCTCAGGCCGACGAAATCGACCTGGACGAAGACGCGGCCTAAGCCTGATTGGACGCAGGCCAAGGCATGACGGATCAGCCCACGCAGACCGGACGGATCACCATCTCGGTTGACGCTATGGGCGGAGATTCGGGCCCTGCCGTCGTTGTGGCGGGCATTGCCAAATCTGCGGACAAGAACCCCAATATCGGGTTCATCCTGCACGGTCAGGAACAGGAATTGCGCAAGCTGGTTGCCAAACGGCGTGTCCTTGACGGGCGCGTCGTTTTTCGTGATTGCCCCGACGTGGTCACGATGGATGACAAACCCAGCCAGGTGGTGCGCAGCGGCAAGAACACCTCGATGTGGTCGGCGCTGGAAGCGGTACGCGCGGGTGAAGCCCACGGCGCGGTGTCGTGCGGCAATACGGGCGCGTTGATGGCGATGTCGATGCTGCGGCTGCGCAAGCTGCCCGGCGTCAACCGCCCTGCAATTGCGATCCTGTGGCCCTCGCGCAATCCGCAGGGGTTCAACGTAATGCTGGACGTGGGTGCAGACGTGCGCGCCGACGCCAAGGACCTGCTGCAATACGCGCTGATGGGGGCCTCTTATGCGCGCAACGGTATGGCGCTTGGCCGTCCGCGCATCGGGTTGCTGAATGTCGGCACCGAGGAACACAAAGGCCGGGCCGAGTTGAAAGAGGCCCATGCCATGATCTCGGACTTCGCCGATCAGGCGAATTTCGAATTTGTGGGCTTTGTCGAAGGCAGCGACATTCCCGGCGATAAGGCCGATGTGATCGTCACGGACGGTTTCACCGGCAATGTCGCGATCAAAACCGGCGAAGGCACCGCCAACCTGATCGGAGACCTTCTGCGCCAGGCATTCAAGTATTCTCCGCTCTCGCGTCTGGCCTCGGTCCTTGCGATCACATCGCTGAACCGTCTGAAGAAACGGATCGATCCGCGTCAGGTCAACGGCGGCGTCTTTCTGGGTCTCAACGGCACCGTGGTCAAATCCCATGGCGGCGCCGACGCGACCGGCGTTTCGGCAGCGGTCAAACTGGCCTTTACGCTGGCCGAATCCGGTTTCTCGGAAAAATTGGCAGCACGGGTTGCATCAACAGCCGCGCTTGCACAAGATGCGGCCCATTCCGTGTCTCAATCGGAATAATAACAAAAAAGGCAGTACCCCAGTATGGCAGGCCGTTCAGTTGTTGTAGGTGTCGGGCATTATTTACCGGAACGCGTTGTGCCGAACGCGGAATTCGAAAAAACGCTGGATACCACGGACGAGTGGATTCGCAGCCGATCCGGAATCGAGCGTCGCCACTTCGCCGCTGAGGATGAAACCACATCCGATCTGGCCACCAAGGCAGCCGAAGCCGCATTGGCCGACGCCGGGCTGACCGCTGATGATATCGACGCCATCGTGCTGGCGACCTCGACCGCCGACCTGACCTTCCCCTCTGCCGCAACCATGGTGCAGGCCCGACTGGGCATGACGAAAGGCTTTGCCTTCGATGTGCAGGCCGTCTGCGCCGGGTTCGTCTTTGCGCTCAGCAACGCCAACGCGCTAATCCTGTCAGGTCAGGCCAAGCGCGTGCTGGTGATCGGGGCCGAGACATTCTCGCGAATCATGGACTGGACCGACCGGTCAACCTGTGTGCTGTTTGGCGATGGCGCGGGCGCGTTAGTGTTGGAAGAACAGGACGGCAAAGGCACGCCCGACGATCGCGGCATTCTGGCGACCGATCTGAACTCGGACGGGCGCTACAAGGATCTGCTCTATGTGGATGGCGGGGTTTCGACCCAATCCACCGGGCACCTGCGGATGCAGGGCAATCAGGTCTTCCGCCACGCGGTCGAGAAGCTGGCCCGCACCGCCGAGGTCGCGCTGGAACGCGCCGGGCTGACCTGCGATGATGTCGACTGGATCGTGCCGCATCAGGCTAATATCCGCATCATTCAGGGCACCGCCAAGAAGATGGGCCTGCCGATGGACAACGTCGTCGTCACCGTTCAGGACCACGGCAACACTTCGGCTGCGTCGATCCCACTGGCCCTGTCCGTTGGCAAAGAGCGCGGGCAGATCAAGCAAGGCGACCTGATCGTGACCGAGGCAATCGGCGGAGGTCTGGCCTGGGGCGCGGTTGCCCTACGCTGGTAACCGGCACAATCCGGCTTACAAAGCCGCCCGCAATTCATTGATATTGACAGCGAATTTTGCATCGCCATATGCTTGCCCATCAACAGGGGAAAAAGCATGGGCGACAAAACACTGACCCGAATGGATCTGAGCGAGGCTGTCTTCCGCGAGGTTGGCCTGTCACGCAATGAAAGCGCGCAATTGGTCGAAAGCGTATTGAACCATATGTCCGACGCGCTGGTGCGTGGCGAGCAGGTCAAGATTTCGTCTTTCGGGACCTTCAGCGTTCGGGACAAAACCGCCCGTATCGGTCGCAACCCCAAAACCGGCGAAGAAGTACCGATTCAGCCGCGCCGCGTGCTGACCTTCCGCCCGTCGCACCTGATGAAGGATCGCGTCGCAGCCGGGAACCGCAAGTAAGTTCAGGACGTCCGTGTTATGAGTAAGTCCCCCGACGCATTTCGCACCATCAGTGAAGTTGCGGATTGGCTCGGAGTGCAGGCTCATGTGCTGCGATTCTGGGAAAGCAAGTTCACGCAGGTGAAGCCCGTCAAACGGGCCGGAGGGCGGCGGTATTACCGCCCCAACGACATGCGCCTGCTGGGCGGCATCAAGAAATTGCTGCACGAAGACGGGATCACCATCAAAGGTGTTCAGCGCATCCTGCGCGAGCAAGGCGTGGCGCATGTGGCGTCGCTGTCCCCTGCGCTGGACGACGACACGCCCGAGACTGTCGCCGACAGCACCGTTGTCCCCTTCACCGCCAAGCCGGCAGAGCCCGCGGATCAGATCAACATGGATCTGGGCGAGCCCGTCCAGTCCCCTGTTGCAACTTCCCCGGAACCGCCGCGGCAACTGGATGAGGTTGATGCGGCCCCGTTGATGGGGGGAATCGCCTCTCTGGCCTGGAATCGGGACGAGTATGACGATGCCCTGCTGCATCAGATCGCACCCATCGCCAAGGACTTGCGCCGGTGGCTGGACCGGGTCGAACACCACGCGGCAGGATAGCAAAAAAGGCGATGATTTCCTCTTGCCCCTGCCGGGAAAGTCTTTATGAACACCTCAACGTCGGGCTATGGCGCAGCCTGGTAGCGCGTCCGTCTGGGGGACGGAAGGTCGCAGGTTCGAGTCCTGCTAGCCCGACCAAATCACACCGACGTTTATGGCACATAGGCCAGATCCCGCTCTGGCAGCAGAGGGGATCGAGATGACAGGTGTTTGCCCAAACCAGCAGCTTGAGGCGATGATTGCGCGTGGCGAGATCACCGCCAGCCCGGATGTGATCCCCGCTCAGGTGCAACCGGCCAGTCTTGATCTGCGTTTGGGAACAGTGGCTTATCGCGTGCGCGCCTCGTTTCTGGCGGGTGAAGGGCGCTCGGTTTCCGACCGTCTGGCCGAGTTTGAGATGCACCGCATCGACATCACCGACGGCGCGGTTCTGGAAAAAGGCTGCGTCTATCTGGTGCCGCTGATGGAATCACTGGCCCTGCCCGATGACGTGAGCGCGGTGGCCAATGCCAAAAGCTCGACCGGGCGGCTGGACCTGCTGACCCGCACCATCACCGATGGCGGGACCGAGTTCGACCGCGTCCCCGCAGGCTATACCGGCCCGCTTTACGCTGAGATTTGCCCGCGGTCGTTTTCGGTTCTGGTGCGTCCGGGGATGCGCCTGAACCAGATCCGTTTCCGCAAGGGTCAGGCGGTGCTGAGTGACACAGAACTGACCGCGCTGCATGGCCAGACACCTTTGGTAGACGGGCCGGCCGTCATTCAGGACGGGTTGGGCTTTTCGGTTGACCTGCAACTGCCGGACACCGATCTGGTCGGCTATCGCGCCAAGCCCCACACCGGCGTGATCGATCTGGACCGGATCGGGGAATACGATCCGCAGGAATACTGGGAAGAGGTGCACACGAAGGACGGACGCATCATTCTGGATCCCGGCGCGTTTTACATTCTCGTCAGCCGCGAAGCGGTCCACATCCCGCCTATGTATGCCGCCGAAATGGCCCCCTATCTGGCTATGGTAGGCGAGTTCCGGGTGCACTATGCTGGTTTCTTTGACCCCGGCTTCGGTCATGCCGAGGCCGGTGGAGCCGGTTCACGCGGCGTGCTGGAAGTACGCTGTCACGAAGCGCCCTTCGTGCTAGAGCACGGACAGGTCGTCGGGCGCTTGGTCTATGAAAAAATGGCCGAGATGCCAACGCAGCTATATGGCGCTGGCATTGCCTCGAACTATCAGGGTCAGGGCCTGAAACTTTCGAAGCATTTCAAGGCGATAGGCTGATCTGGCGGATTCGCCGGATATCCTATTTCCGGTCGCGATCCCGATCGTGCGCCATCTGCGATGACGCTTTTGCAGCACGGCCACCGCTGGCTTTGCGCCCCAACTGACCGGCCGCGTCAAAGCCTTTGTTCACGCCGTGATTGACGATACGGCGCATGACCTGCCGGACGATCATATCAATGATACGGTTTACGTTCATTCCTTAGACTCCATACTGCAGACCTCAAAATAGCGTCTTTAAGCGTTAACAAAAGGGCCGTTCGATCACTCTTCCTCGAACAGCTCTGTCTGATCATCATCCTCGGTGTCCTCTTGCCCTTCCCCCAGCGGCACCGCTCCGGGCGGAGGCCTATTTTCCAACAGCCCGGCCGCACGCAACTCTTTCAAACCCGGCAGGTCGCGGGCGTTTTCCAACCCGAAATGATCCAGAAACTCAGGCGTGACGACGAAAGTCACCGGACGGCCCGGCGTCATGCGACGGCGGCCCAGCCGGATCCACTCCATCTCAAGCAACTGGTCGATGGTCCCGCGTGAGACGGACACGCCGCGAATTTCCTCAATCTCGGCTCGGGTGCAGGGCTGATGATAGGCGACGATGGCGAGCGTCTCGATCGCGGCCCGGCTCAGCTTGCGGGTCTCGACGGTTTCCTTCTGCATCAGAAAGCCCAGATCAGGAGCCGTGCGGATCGCCCAGGCCTCGCCCACGCGCACCACACGCACACCGCGTCCTTCGTATCGTTTCTGAAGCGATTCAACAGCTTGCGCAGCCGTGCTACCATGCGGCATCCGCGCCTCAAGATCGGCGATCGTCACTGGCTCTGCGCTGGCGAAGAGGACCGCTTCGACCATACGCTCTTGCTCGGCCAATGGAGGCGCTTCGAACAGGGTGCCGGTTTCTTCGGGGGCGTCAGTCACGGGTTTCGGTCCTCTTGCGCAGATGGATCGGGGCAAAGGTCTCGCTCTGCTTGATCTCCATATGTCCTTCTTTCACCAGTTCCAGCGAGGCCGCAAAGGTCGCCGCCGTGGCGGACCTGCGCCGCACCGGATCGGCGTCCCAGCCGTCGGGCAGATAGGTTTCCATATCCGTCCAAGCGCCGGCAAACCCGATCAAAGGCCGCATTCGCTCCAGCGCCTGTTCCATCGTGAAAACGGCGTCGCGGTCCATCACAAAGGGGCGGAATTCGTCGCGCGTGCGGATGCGCGCATAGCCCTGCATCAGGTCCAGCAGGGTCGCGGAATAGGTCACGGTGCGGATGCGGGTGACATCTTCGCCCTGCCCGCGTTTGAAGAAATCACGACCCAGCTGATCGCGTGCCATCAGTCGTGCAGCGGCATCGCGCATGGCCTGCAGGCGTTCCAGCTGGAACGCGAGATGCGCCGCCAGTTCCTCGCCCGAGGGGCCTTCGTCATCGGGGTCGGGCGGCAGCAACAGGCGGGACTTGAGAAAGGCCAGCCACGCCGCCATGACCAGATAGTCGGCGGCCAGCTCAATCCGTAGTTGCCGCGCCTTTTCGACAAAGGTCAGGTATTGCTGCGCCAGCGCCAGCACCGAGATCTTGCGCAGGTCTACCTTCTGCGTCCGCGACAGGGTCAGCAGCACGTCCAGCGGGCCTTCGAACCCGTCCACATCGACGATCAACGCCTCGGCGGCAAGCCGATCCGCGACCGAGACCGGATCTTCGCTGAAAAGGTTATCCTGCATATACCTGCCCGCCCATTAGGGCAGATAGTTCCGCCTCGGCGGCCTGGATGTCAAGTTCCTGCGGTGGCTGACGCATCGCCAGCGCGCGATCTGCGCGGGCTTGTGCCGCATCAGACATCTGACCGGCGGCATCCAGCACCCGAGCGCGGTCCGCGAAGGTGCCATTGCAGTGCAAAACCACGTCACAGCCGGCAGCCAACGCCTGACGGGTTAGGTCGGCAGGCGTCCCGCTGAGCGCCTTCATCGAGATATCGTCGGTCATGATCAACCCATCAAAGCCAATACGCTCGCGGATCAGCGCCATCATCGCGGTCGAAATCGTTGCGGGTTGCCGGTCAATCTGATCGTAGACCAGATGCGCCGTCATCCCCATCGGCAGATCATTCAGCGCACGAAACGGGGCAAAATCCGCCTCGTCCAGCGTTTCCAACGGCAAATCCACACGCGGCAGGTCGTGATGACTGTCGAGTGTCGACAGGCCGTGGCCGGGCATGTGTTTGACAACCGGCAGCAGGCCTCCGTCAAGATGACCTTGCGCAACGGCGCGTCCAATCGCGGAAACCTGTTTCGGATCAGATCCATAGCAGCGGTTCTTCAGAAACGCATGGGTATCGTCGCGGGCCAGATCGACCATGGGAGCACAGTTGCTGTCGATCCCCAACCCCAGCAATTCATGCGCGATCAGGCGATAGCGTAGATACATCGCTCGTTCCGCCTGATCCCCGGCGCGGGCGACATGATCCAGCGGCGGCATCCACTCGCGGGCCAAAGGCGCTCGCAGACGCTGTACCCGGCCCCCTTCCTGATCGACAGTGATCAGGCACCTACGCCCCACAGCCTCGCGAAAATCCTCGCACAGGGCGCGGGTCTGATCGGCGGTTTCGATGTTGCGGGCAAACAAAATGAACCCGAACGGGTTCATCTCTTTGAACAGGGCTTTCTCATCTGGCGTCAGGCGCAGCCCTTCGGCATCTGTGATGACCGCGCCAAAGCTCACCGGACGGCGACCGGGATACAGTCAGCGCCCTGGGCCACCAGCGCAGCACAGAACTGGCGCGAGTCGCTCAGATCATCAAACCCCATAACACGCAGGCGATAAAAGGTCCGGCCTCCGCTTGAGGTTTTCTGGATAACACGCTGTTTTCCATTCATATACTCACCAAATCGGCCATTCAGGCGCGCCCATTCCGCTTGGGCCACGTCAGAGCTTTCATAGGCCCCCAGCTGCGCCAGCCGCGTCCCTTTGGGCAGCGCATTTGGATCCACATCCAGACCAACGGCAGCCTTCACGGCAGCGTTGATGGCCGCCTCAGTCGCGCTGCTTGACGAGATCGAACTGGGCGTCGCACGCGCCGGGCGCACATTTGGACGCAGCGACCGGCGCACGCCGGGCAATGCCGCTATTTTTGGGTCAGGTTGCTGAGCCGCATAGTCAGCAGGATCAATCGCAGGCTCTTCTTCCGGTGTGACCAGCGCCGCAAGCTGAATACCCTCTTCCTGCCCTTGCTCCGGGGCGTTCTCGGCGGCAAGCCCCTCGGCCAGAGCGGTTACAATGGCCTGATCGGTAGCGGGCGCTTGGGTCACCTGCACCGCATTGCTTGGCTCAAGCGCAGCCATCGGCGTATCTTCATCGGTCAGCGATACCGGGCGCGGTGCAAGAATGAGGCGATCCGCCGGGGGGGCCGCTGTGCCAACCGCCGCCACCGCGTTAACTGCAAGACCCTGATGATCCGCAGGCGTTCCACCCGGATTCTCGGGCTGAATCCGCATCGGTCCTTCGGCGGCACGCACAACCGGAACACCACTGACATCCCGCATCACCAGCTTATAGCCCCAGATGCCGACGCCCGCGACCAGCGCCAAAGAGGCAACGGCCCCAAGAACGTTGAGAGCACGGCCCAGCCCACCACCCGCGCGCGGCGGCTGTTCATAGTAATCGCTGTCATCAGGGTAGTCATACGCATCCTGCGCATGATTCGGATAATGCATCTGCTCGGGACTTGCCTGCCCCGAGTAATCGTAACGTGCCATATTCGCCTCACCGCCCGTTTCGCGCCTTAAAAATTGGCGCGCGGGTCATTTCTTGCCTACCTCGGACCGGCGGTTCGGGCGATATTTCTTACCGCATCTCCTGCGCCGGAGTAACGCCAAGAATACCCAAGCCCGCTGAAATCACAACAGAAACAGCGCGGGCCAATGCGATTTTCGATTGGCTTGTGGCAACATCGCCATCCTGGATGAAACGCAACTGGGTTTCGTCGTTGCCCTTGTTCCACAGCGCATGGAAATCCCCTGCCAATTCATAGAGATAAAAGGCAACGCGGTGCGGTTCGTTGGTGCGGGCCGCGATCTCAACCAGACGTGGCCATTCGGCCAGTTTCTTGGCCACGGTCAGCTCTGAGGCATGGTCGTTCTTGCTCAGATCAGCCTTGCCAAGCGCTGCGTCGTCGGCGGCGATCCCAGCCTCGGCCGCGCGGCGCAGCACACTCATGACGCGGGCATGGGCGTATTGGACGTAGAACACGGGGTTCTCGCGGCTTTGTTCAAGCACCTTGTCGAAATCGAAATCCAGCGGCGCGTCGTTCTTGCGCGTCAGCATGACGAAGCGGGTCACATCAGGGCCAACCTGATCAACCACATCGCGCAGGGTGACAAAGTTGCCGGCCCGTTTGGACATCTTGAACGGCTCGCCGTTCTTCCACAGCTTCACCAACTGGGTCAGCTTGATATCCAGCGACACCTTGCCATCCGACAGCGCCGAAACGGCGGCTTTCATCCGTTTGACATAGCCGCCATGGTCCGCGCCAAACACGTCGATCAGCGCATCAAAGCCACGGCTCACCTTGTCATAGTGATAGGCGATATCCGGGGCGAAATAGGTCCAGGCGCCATCCGATTTCTTGACCGGGCGATCGACGTCATCTCCATGCTCGGTCGATTTGAAAAGGGTCTGCTCGCGCGGCTCCCAATCCTCGGGCTTCTTGCCTTTGGGCGGCTCCAGCACGCCTTCATAGATCAGGCCCTTGTCGGTCAGCGACTGCAGCGCAGCCTCAATCCGGCCCGTGCCATAGAGCGATTTTTCCGAGAAGAACACATCCATCTCGACGCCCAGCGCCTTCAGGTCGGCGCGGATCAGGTCCATCATCGCGTCGGTGGCGAAGTTGCGGAGGTCTTCCAGCCATTCGCTTTCGGGTTTGTCGATCAGGCTGTCGCCGTATTTCTCTTTCAGCGCCTCGCCGATCGGGATCAGGTAGTCGCCGGGATAGAGACCTTCGGCAATCTCTGGGCTCAGCCCGTTGGCCTCGCGATACCGCTCATAAGCGGACCGCGCCAGCACATCCACCTGTGCGCCACCGTCGTTGATGTAGTATTCGCGCGTCACGTCATGGCCGGAATAGGCCAGCAAACTCGCCAGAGCGTCCCCAAACACCGCGCCCCGCGTATGGCCCACATGCAGAGGGCCGGTCGGGTTGGCCGAGACATATTCCACGTTGACCTTCTGCCCATGACCCATGGTCGAGCGGCCATAGTCGGTGCCCTTCTCCAGCACCGCTGCCAGAACACCCTGCCAGACAGACGGCGCAAGACGCAGGTTCAGGAATCCCGGCCCGGCGACCTCGGCGCTGGTGATACGCTCATCCGCCGCCAGTTTCCCGGCCAGCGCGTCCGCGATGTCGCGCGGCTTCATCTTCGCCGGCTTCGCCAGCACCATCGCCGCATTGGTCGCCATGTCGCCATGCGCGGCATCGCGCGGCGGCTCAACCGCCACGTTGTCAAAACTCAATCCTTCGGGCAGCGCGCCTTCGGATTGCATCTGCGCCAGCGCGTCCAGCACCAGACCGCGGATCTCGGAAAACAGGTTCATTTCGAATGTCCTTTTGCTTGCCGCGGGGTTTACCACGCAAAGCGCCAAGGTCAATGGACGCCTAATATTTGCGCTTGGTTTGGCGCGCAGTCCGGATAGTCTCGGGCCAAACCGCACCAACCGGAGACCGCCATGCGCCGCGCCCTGCCCCTTGCCCTGCTTCTCAGCACCGCCCTGCCCGCCTGGGCCGAAATGCCCGCCCCCGAAGGCCATGTCATCCTGACGCTGGGCGGTGCTGTCGGTGAAACCAACCTGCCCGCGCGCGGCGCGGATGATGGCGGGTTGCTGGGCTATCTCGAAGTCACGCATGACGGTGCGGCAGGCTTTGACGCTGCCATGCTCGACGGGCTCCCACAGATCGAGATCACCATTCCATACGGCCCACCCGACAAGCAACGCGACTATGCTTTCTCGGGCCCGTTGCTGTCTGCGGTGATGGCCATGGCCGGGGCCGAAGGCAAATCGGCCCTGCCCATGGCGCTGGACGGCTATCAGGCCGAGATCCCGTGGCAGAGCATCGAGACCCACCAACCCATCGTCGCCACCCACGCGGATGGTGCGCCGATGGGCATCGGTGGCTATGGCCCTACGATGATCGTTTTTCCCCCCACCGCGGACGCGGATCTCGCTCAGACACAGGCTGGCCAACAAGTCTGGGCCATCGCCTATATCGCGATCGAGTGATCCCCGGTAAGCCGGGCATGATCCTGCAGTGCAAACCTGTCGGTCATGCCCGCGATATAGTCTGACACGATCCTGGCCAGCGCTGTCTCATCTCTGGCGGCTTCGATGTCGTCATGCCAGTGACCGGGCATTTGCTTGGGATCACCCATGTAAATCGGGAACAGGTCCTCGACCACCTTGCTGACCTTGGCACGCACCTGCATCACGCTGGGTGCGCGATACATACGTGAGAACAGAAAAGCACGGATTTCCTTGAGCTGCGCCCAAAGCCCGCCCGAGAACTGTATGACCGGATAGCCCAGATGCCTTATATCCTCGACCGAACGCGCGCCTGAGGCGGCGATCAGGTCGCGGGACGTGTCAATCACGTCCGAGACCATAACACCAAAGACGCGCCGCAGTGCCTCATGCCGCCTGCGATACGGGTCGAGCCCCGGATACTTCGCGTCCACTGCGGCAAAACAGGCATCAATGATCGGCAATTGCTGAATGTCCGCGTCGCTGAACAACCCTGCGCGCAAGCCGTCGAACAGGTCATGGTTATTGTAAGCGATATCGTCCGACAGCGCGGCCACCTGTGCCTCGGCGCTGGCATGGGTATGAAGCTCCAGATCAAAGCTCTGATTGCACTCGGCCAACGCCCAGGGCAATGCCCCGACCACGGGGCCATTGTGCTTGGCGATGCCTTCCAGACATTCCCAGGTCAGGTTGCAGCCATCGAACTCGGCATAATGACGTTCCAGCTTGGTCACGATGCGTATGGCCTGCGCATTATGGTCGAAACCGCCATAAGGCTCCATCAGGGCATGCAGCGCATCTTCGCCGGTATGCCCGAAGGGTGTGTGCCCCAGATCATGCGCCAACGCCACCGCCTCGGTCAGCTCTGCGTTCAGACCCAGCGCACCCGCGATCGTCCGTGCCACCTGCGCCACTTCGATGGAATGGGTCAGTCGCGTGCGATAGCTGTCACCCTCATGCTCAACAAACACCTGCGTTTTGTGCTTGAGCCGCCGAAACGCGCTTGCATGGATGATCCTGTCGCGGTCGCGCTGAAAGCATGACCGGAAACTGCTCTCTTCCTCGGGCACCAGCCGCCCCCTTGCGCGGCCCGGATCCGAGGCAAAACCCGCTCGCTCCAATGTCTTGTCCTTGTCGCCTGTCTTAAGGTTGCATATATTGCACTGCGCTGAGGAAATAAACCTTTGGAGACCGGCATGAATCTGCCCCCAACCGTCACAGATCGCGCCTTCGACCGTTTGGCTGAAATCGGCGCTTCGGATCAAGGTCAGGCCCTGCGTGTTGCCGTGGAAGGTGGCGGATGCTCTGGTTTTCAATACGAAATCGCATTGGATACGCCAAAAGAGGACGACCTGATCCTTGAGGGCAAAGGCGAAAAGGTGATCGTCGACGCAATCTCGTTGCCGTTTCTGGAAAATGCGGTAATCGATTTCACGCAGGAACTGATCGGAGCTCGGTTTGTGATCGAAAACCCGAACGCCACCTCATCCTGCGGCTGTGGCACATCGTTTTCGATGTGAATGCACGTGGGGGCTTTGCCCCCACACCCCCAGGATATTTTCAGCCAGATGAAGAGGGATCCGCTCTCTGACCCGAAGGCCAGAGAACTTCACCTGGCGCGGTCATCGGCGTCCCCGCCTGTACCGCTCGAACACAATCGGGGAAATTTATTAAGAATCCGTTGCTTCATCTGGCCAAAAATATCCCGGGGAGCGCGAGGGGCTGGCCCCTCGCTTCCAGCCTCTCGACTTGCCGTCGGCACGGTTCTGCGCGATAGGTTGCCATAAGGCTCTCGGAGGATCGCGCATGAAAATCGCCACGTTCAACATAAACGGCATCAAAGCGCGGGCCGAGGCTCTGCCACGTTGGCTCGATGATGCGCATCCCGATGTCGTGCTGCTGCAGGAAATCAAATCGGTGGACGACAACTTCCCGCACGAGATATTCGAAGAACGCGGTTACAACGTCGAAACACACGGGCAGAAGAGCTTCAATGGTGTGGCGATCCTGTCAAAACTGCCTCTGGAAGATGTGACGCGCGGGCTGCCCGGCGATGATGAGGACGAGCAGGCGCGCTGGATCGAGGCGACTGTGGTCGGCAAGCAGGCGCTCAGGATATGTGGCCTTTATCTGCCGAACGGAAACCCGGTACCGGGACCGAAATACGACTATAAGCTTTCTTGGATGGAGCGCCTGTATGACCGCGCGCGCGAGCTCTTGGCTTCGGAAGAACCTGCGCTGATGGCGGGTGACTACAACATTATCCCGCAGGCCGAGGATGCCAAACGGCCCGAGGCGTGGCGCGAGGATGCTTTGTTTCGCCCAGAAAGTCGCGCAGCATTTCGGAAAATCCTGAATCTTGGCTTCACCGAGGCATTTCGCGCCCGCACACAAGGCCCAGGTCACTATTCTTTCTGGGACTATCAGGCCGGAGCCTGGAACCGTAATGACGGCATTCGGATCGACCACTTCCTGCTGACGCCGCAAGCCGCAGATCTGATGAGGGATTGTCGGATTGATGCAGAGGTGCGCGGGCAGGAGAAACCCTCGGATCATGTGCCGGTCTGGGTGGACCTGGATCTCTGATCGGTCACGTGGTCGCGTCGTAGCTGTAAATCCAGTCGTATTTGCGCGACAATCGCGGCCCGATCACGGTCAGGGCCGCTTGGGCCGCCAGACGCATTGGGCCGCGCAGATGGAAATTCCGTGCATTCGAATTTGCGGCAGCCACCACCTGTTCGGCCCGTGGACGACGCTTGGCCTCATATGCCGAAAGGGCTTGTTTCACACCTGACTGATCCTCGAAAGCGCGGATCAGACCCCATGCGTCTTCCAGCGCCAGACACGCGCCTTGCGCCATGAACGGCAGCGTTGGGTGCGCCGCGTCACCCAACAGGGCGAGACGGCCGTTCTGCCAGCATTCGGCCACCGGACGCAGGAACAGCGCCCAAATATGGACCCGCTCAACGCGGCCGAGAAGATCGCCAACCGGGCCTCCGAAATCTGCAAAGCGGGCGCGCAGATCGTCGGGGTCGCCTTGACGTCGCCAGCCCTCCTCGCGCCAGTCCGAGCGTTCCTCGACGGCGACGATGTTCATCAGGCTTCGCTCGCGCAGCGGATAGCTGACCACGTGGCGCCCCGGCCCCATCGTCAGCGAGGCACGCGGTGTGTCCGAGCGATCTGACCATGGAACCGTCGCGCGCCATGCGATCTGATGGGTGAATTCCGGAGCTTCAGGACCGTTCAGCAGCGGGCGGATTGCGCTGCGACCGCCATCAGCGGCGATTGCGCATTCGGCGCGTAACCGTTCGCCTGAGTCCAGAACAACCTCAGCCTCTCCGGGATGTTTGCGGACCTCTGCAACGCGCGCACCCAAGCGGATGTTCACCCCTGCCTGCTCAGCAGCGCGATGCAGCAGATCCAGCAAATCGGCCCGGTGATAATAATAGGTAGTCCCCGCCTCAGGCCCGGCAACCCGGCTGATCACACGCCCTTTGCGATAGTCCCGCAATACGGTCCCGGCCGAGCGCTGACCGCCCTCAGGCACCTCACCGACCACGCCCAGCGCGCGCAGAACCACCATGCCGTTGGCGCTGATCTGAAGGCCGGCCCCGACCTCGGACAGTTCGGGGGCCTGTTCCAGCACAGTCACCTGCGCTCCGCGCTGGCGCAGCGCAAGCGCGGCAGACAACCCGCCGATGCCACCACCGATGATGCAGAATTTCAAACCCTTGATGTTCATGCCACCGCCATAACGCAAAAACGCCGGAGTGGAAGACCCCGGCGTTTGATGTTTCTGTCGATGTCCAGCGATCAATCGTCGCGGTGGACCTTTTCGCGCCGCTCATGACGCTCTTGCGCTTCCAGCGTCATGGTTGCGATCGGACGCGCATCCAGACGTTTCAACGAGATCGGATCGCCGGTCTTTTCGCAATACCCATATTCCCCTTCGTCGATCCGGCGCAGGGCCGAGTCGATCTTGGCCACCAGCTTGCGCTGACGATCGCGGGTGCGCAGTTCCAGCGCGCGGTCCGTTTCCTCGCTTGCGCGGTCGGCAACGTCCGGAATGTTGCGGGTATTATCCTGCAGCCCTTCGATCGTATCGCGGCTGCCTGCCAAAAGTTCGTTTTTCCAATCCAGCAGCTTGCGACGAAAATACTCAAGCTGACGATCATTCATGAACGGCTCATCTTCGGCCGGGCGGTAATCCTCCGGCAGAAAAACTTCCTGCTTCATTTCTGCTCCCTCAGTATGGGCTGAAACGTCGGTTGCATGTGTGTCACCAGACATTCGGCACCCCCTTCTGTCGAGCGTGTATCCGACCGCGCGGGGAATGTCACTATGCAAACTTGTCCCGCCCCGGCGCTGCTGCTCTGGCTATGTCTAAACATGAGACCAATAACAGCAAAACCTTTTTTCTTTGTGGAATTAAGCGGGCAATTTTCGGGCACACTGCAACCCATGGCATAGTCTGACGTCAACGAATCACGCCACAAGGCCCTCGGTCACAGCAAAGCGCGGGCGTCACGACGCAGCGATCCGGCTTGTCAAAAATGCTGCCTCTCTGTAACCCCGGGTTGCAACCGACCAACGCACATGAGGGTTCCATGACCGCACGCTTCCAAGGCACCGCTGAATATGTCGCCACCGACGATCTGACCATTGCCGTGAACGCTGCTGTGACGCTGGAACGCCCGCTGCTGGTCAAGGGCGAGCCCGGCACCGGCAAGACCGAACTGGCCAAGCAGGTGGCAGGCGCGCTGGGGCTGACAATGATCGAGTGGAACGTGAAATCCACGACCCGCGCGCAACAGGGTCTGTACGAATATGATGCGGTCAGCCGCCTGCGCGACAGCCAGCTGGGGGACGAGCGTGTCCATGACGTGTCCAACTACATCCGCAAGGGCAAGCTGTGGCAGGCGTTTGAAGCCGACGAAAAGGTTGTTCTGCTGATTGACGAGATCGACAAGGCCGATATCGAGTTTCCCAACGATCTGCTGCAGGAACTCGATAAGATGGAGTTCCACGTTTACGAGACCGGCGAGACGATCAGGGCCAAGCACCGCCCTATCGTCATCATCACCTCAAACAATGAAAAGGAACTGCCCGACGCTTTCCTGCGCCGCTGTTTCTTCCACTACATCCGCTTTCCGGACGAAGCCACCATGCGCCGCATCGTCGAAGTGCACCATCCCGGCATCAAGGATGCGCTGCTGACCACCGCGCTGACCCAGTTCTATGAAATCCGCGAGACGCAGGGGCTGAAGAAAAAGCCATCCACCTCGGAAGTGCTGGACTGGCTCAAGCTGCTGCTGGCCGAGGACCTGACGTCCGAGGACCTCAAACGCGACGGGGCCAATGCCCTGCCCAAGCTGCACGGTGCGCTGCTGAAGAACGAACAGGACGTGCATCTGTTCGAACGGCTTGCCTTTATGGCACGCAGCAAACGCTGATCCCCTGAACATCCGGCGATCACGGCTTGCCTTCTGCGGGGCCGGATGTCAGCATTGCAGCCACAAAAGCCCGACGCTGAAACGGGCCCCGCAGAGCAGGAAACCCGAACATGCCGACCGACCTCACCATCCGCCCTTTGCGCCCCGATGACCGGGCGGCGTGGGCCGAGATGTGGCGCGACTATTTGGCATTCTATGAATCCGAAGTCGCGAACGAGGTCTATGACAGCACATTCGCGCGCCTCTTAGGTGATGATCCGCAAGACTTTTCCTGCTTTGTGGCCGAACAGGATGGTGCCCTTGTTGGACTGACCCACTACCTGTTTCACCGCCATGCGTGGAAGGTGGAACGCGTCTGCTATCTGCAAGACCTCTACGCCCGCCCGCAGGCGCGCGGCACCGGTGTGGGACGCGCGCTGATTCAGGCCGTTTATGACGAGGCGGACCGGCAAGACGCCCCCGCCGTCTACTGGCTAACGCAGGAGTTCAATCACACCGCGCGCCAGCTTTATGACCGCATCGGCAAGTTAACGCCGTTTCTGAAGTATCAGCGCCCATGATGCGTCTGGGTGCAGCCCTCTTGCTGGCGACACTGTCTGCCTGCACATCGGTCGACCGAACCGAGCTGCCGACGCGCATCAAGGTGATCGAAGACGCGCTGCCACCGTCGAAAAGTTTCGGCACCGCCCGGCCCAGTGCCCCGGCCCGTTCCAACGCCAACATCGCGGCGGATTTCCTGTCGCTGCATTTCGCGCTGGAAAGCGGTGCCGAGTTGCCTGTGTTCACCCGGTTCGAAGGCCCGGTCACAGTGCGCCTGACCGGCACCCCTGCACCGTCGATGCAAACCGACCTTAGCCGTCTGCTCAGCCGTTTGCAGCGCGAGGCCCGGATCGACATCCGTCAGATCTCTGAGGGTGAGGCGAATATCACCATCGAAGCCGTCAGCCAGCGACAGATCCACCGCATCCTGCCACAGGCGGCTTGTTTCGTTGTCCCCAACTCTTCCAGTCTTGAGGAATACCGCCAGGACCGCCGCAAGGCCAAAAGCAACTGGACGCAGCTGCGCAGCCGCGAGCGGATCGGCATTTTCATCCCCTACGACGCCAGCCCGCAAGAGGTACGCGACTGTCTGCATGAAGAACTGGCACAGGCGCTTGGCCCCTTGAACGATCTTTATCGTCTGCCGGATTCCGTGTTCAACGACGACAATTTCCACACGGTGCTAACCGGCTTTGACATGCTGATCCTGCGCACCGCCTATGCGCCAGAACTGCAAAGCGGGATGACGCGCGAACAGGTGGCCGCCGTGCTGCCGAGCGTACTTAGCCGTCTGAATCCACGCGGTGACCGGATCGCCCCGCAACCGGTGTCCGAAACACCCCGCGCATGGATCAATGCGGTGCAGCGGGCTTTGGGGTCCGGCTCGGGGTCGGTCAAGCGGGTGCGGGCCGCGCAAGAGGCCGCGCGCATTGGCGCGCAGCAGGGCTGGACCGACCACCGCCGCGCCTATCCGCACTATCTGCTGGGTCGGATGGGACAATTCGACGATCCAGAAGCGGCACAACAGCAATATGCGCTGGCGCTGAGATACCTCGACGCGACACCGGGGACAGAGGTGCAACGCGCTCATGTCACGGCGCAGACCTCGGCGTTTGCGCTGGCGCGGGGACGCGGCGCAGATGCGCTGCCCGAATTGAATGAGGCCATCAAGGTCATGACACAGGCCGAGAACGCCGCCCTTCTGGCCACCCTTCTGCTGCTGAAATCCGAAGCATTGCGGCAATCCGGGCAGATTGATCAGGCACGCACCGTCAGGCTGGACAGCATCGGGTGGGCGCGCTACGGCTTCGGCTCGGAATTGGTGGTGCGCTCGGTGTCTGAGGGTCTTGCACAGGCGCCCACTTCAAACACGGGCGGGTAACAGCGGATGGTAGTGGTTCTGGGCATGGCGATTCTGGGTGCTCTTCTGGGCGTTCGTACCGCGCGCAAACGCAATGGCAGCGGCGCGGATATGGCGCAGTACGCCGCCGGTTACGGCATTGCCTTCGCCCTTCTGGGCCTGATCATCTCGCTGGTCCTTGTTCGAATGATCTGATCCCATGTTCTTGCCCTTCTTCGAAAACCTCCGCAAAGCTGGCATTCCCGTATCCCTGCGCGAATACCTGACCTTTCTGGAGGGTATGAAAAAGGGTCTGGCGACCTACGATGTCGAGGCGTTCTACTACCTCGCCCGCGTCTCGATGGTGAAGGACGAACGCAATATCGACAAGTTCGACCGCGCCTTTGCCGCCAGCTTCGAGGGGCTGAACGAGATCAGCTTTGATCAGGTGCTGGAGGCGGTGGATATCCCGGCAGACTGGCTTGAGAAGATGGCCGAAAAGCACCTCAGCGCCGAAGAAAAGGCCGAGATCGAGGCGTTGGGTGGCTTTGACAAGCTGATGGAGACGCTGCGCGAACGCCTCAAGGATCAACAGGGTCGCCATCAGGGTGGCAACAAGTGGATCGGCACCGCCGGGACCAGCCCGTTCGGGGCCTACGGCTATAACCCCGAAGGCGTGCGCATTGGCCAGAAGGAAAGCCGCCACCAGCGCGCTGTGAAGGTCTGGGACAAGCGCGAGTTTCGCAATCTGGATGACACCGTGGAACTGGGCACCCGCAACATCAAGGTCGCCCTGAAACGCCTGCGCCGCTGGGCCCGCGAGGGTGCTGCCGAAGAACTGGATCTGGACGGCACCATCCGCGCCACCGCCGAGCATGGCTATCTGGACGTCAAAACACGCCCCGAGCGTCACAACGCGGTCAAGGTTCTGCTGTTTCTGGACGTGGGCGGATCAATGGACCCGCATATCAAAGTGGTCGAGGAGTTGTTCTCGGCCGCACGAAGCGAGTTCAAGCATCTGGAATATTACTACTTCCACAATTGCCTCTATGAAGGTGTCTGGCGCGACAACCGCCGTCGCTGGGACCAGCAGACGCCGACCCACGAGGTTCTGCGCACCTACGGCCCGGACTACAAGTGCATCTTCGTTGGCGACGCTTCTATGAGCCCCTACGAGATCGCCTATCCCGGCGGTGCGAACGAGCACTGGAACCAGGAGGCCGGTCAGGTCTGGCTGCAGCGGGCGCGCGAACAGTGGACCTCGAACCTGTGGATCAATCCGGTCCCCGAGAAGTATTGGGAATATACGCATTCCATAGGCATGATCCGCGAGATTTTTGAGGATCGCATGGTGCCCATGACGCTGGCCGGACTGGAACAAGGCATGCGAGAACTGACGCGTTAAGCCGTTCTGGACACCGAATTGGTCCGATACTGGAAACAATCGATCAATATGTCGGCGATTCACCCCCTACATTGCTCGCATCAGAGACAATCATTGAAAACTCTCTGCCCCTCGCGAATTCGTGATATAAACGAAAATGGTTGAGGCTGGGGGGCTGAAATGACCAATTCTAAACTGCTGAAGATTCTGACATCCGTATTGACCATTACCGTGTTGGTTCTTGCATCTGGCGCTGTCGCAACTATCGCACTGGCACCAGACGCTGCCTATGCGAAGAGCGACAAAAGCAACGGGAACGGCAAGGGACGCGGCGGCAAGGGTAACTCGGGAAAAGGCAATAAAGGCGGCGACAAGGGAAAATCCGGCAAAGGTCAGGGCGACAAAAGCGCGGGGAAAGATACTGGTAAGGCCAAATCAGGAACCGCAGGCTCGAACAAAGCACTTGGCTTTAGCAAGAAGCATAAGAAGCAGAAAGCCAAGCCTCAGCGATCGGCCAAAAACAAAGGCCAGAACGGCAAGGTTCAAAGAACCACACTCGCCGGGTTTGGGCGTGAATTCAAACGCGATGTCGAGCAACTCTTTGGCAAACGCGTGCGAGCAAAATCCACATCAGGTGCGAAGTATACAAAGAAAACGCACCGCAAGGCGTCCGTTGCTCCGGTCGAGTACTCTCCACGTCCGGTTGCCCGCAAGGATTATGAGTATAAACCCCATAATGGTAAGAAATCTGACAAACGTCGGTACCGCGATCCGCTTGTTGCGGCGATCACCGCCCCCTATGGCTCGGACAAGTTGCGCAATCTGAATGCGTCCAAGGCGGCGGCACCGGCGTTCCGCAACGCCTCACCCAACAGCAATGTCGGCAAGATCGCGACCTATCAGGCTGCGGCGGAAACCTATTATGACCTGCGCGGAGACCTATATGAGGCACGCCGGGAGCTGCGTGATCTGAATGAGAGCTATGATGGCCGCAGCAGCGTAGACATCACCGATGATATTGCCGCGCTCGATCCCACAGACCCGAATTACGATGACGACCTCAGTGCGCTTGAGCGCGAACTGCGCGATGCAGAGACTTATGAGGAGGCGCGTGACGATCTGCGGGCGGATGTGCGGGATTTGAGATACGAAACCCGTGATGCTTTGCAGGATGCAGAGACCGCATTCTTTGACGCGTCGAAGGGACGGACGTTGACCAAGGGCACTCTGGGAGAGCTCCATGGATATCTCGATCTGCCGCAGCCGGGCTATCGGCACAAGGACGGGGCGACCATCCAGCCTGTGCCGTACGAGCCCGGTGCCTACGACTATTCGGACGACAAGAAGAACTACAAAGAAACCGATTACCGGCTGCGCTATGGCGATCGGTATTCCGACCGAAAGCAGGACCGCTACCGCTATTACCGCGATCCGCTTGTAGCGGCGATCACCGACCCCTATGGCTCGGACAAGCTGCGCAATCTGAATGCGTCCAAGGCCGCGGCCCCGGCGTTCCGCAACGCCTCACCTAACAGCAATGTCGGCAAGATCGCGACCTATCGGGCTGCGGCGGAAACCTATTATGACCTGCGCGGAGACCTATATGAGGCACGCCGGGACCTGCGTGATCTGAATGAGAGCTATGATGGCCGTAGCAGCGTAGACATCACCGATGATATTGCCGCGCTCGATCCCACAGACCCGAATTACGATGACGACCTCAGCGCGCTTGAGCGCGAACTGCGCGATGCGGAGACTTATGAGGAGGCGCGTGACGATCTGCGGGCGGATGTGCGGGATTTGAGAACAGACACCTTAGTTGCAGAGAAAGAAGCCGAACATGCGTTTTTTGAGGCTTCAAAGGGAGCGGTTTTGACCAAGCAGTCTCTCTCAGAGTTTCACTCGAACCTTCAACTGCCGTCGCCTGGCCGTTAGTGTTGGCCTTCCCAACACCCTCTGATCGGGTATAAGTCGGCGATAGCGGCTTGCCTCTGTAGGGCAGGCCGCCCATATCTAAAGCATGCTTCGTCTGACCCCGATCCTGTTGGCCATCGCCTATGCTGTCGTGATGTACCGGATTTCCGTCTGGCGCACCCATCGTGAACTGGATGCCAAATCGACGGAACTGGCCGATCCCGCGCTCAAGCGCATGACAGACCGATTGGCAGCCGCGTTGGAGATTGATCGGGTGCCGGTCTACATCTACGAGATCGATCCGGTGAACGGGCTGGCCGCTCCGGATGGGCGGATTTTCATAACCCGCGGGTTCTATCGCAAATTCCGCAACGGAGAGGTCTCGGCCGAGGAAATGGCCAGCGTGATTGCGCATGAATTGGGTCATGTCGCTTTGGGGCATGCACGGCGACGGATGATCGATTTTTCCGGCCAGAACGCGATGCGGGCCGCGCTGATGATGTTGCTGAACCGGTTCATTCCCTTCATCGGCGCGTGGATCGCAAACATGCTGACCCATCTTCTGGCCTCGCGCCTGTCGCGGGGGGATGAATATGAGGCGGATGAATATGCCGCCGCGTTGCTGACCAAGGCCGGGATCGGGATCGGGCCTCAGAAATCGCTGTTTCATAAGCTGGAAGAATTGACGGAGCAGCGCGCCGGGGTGGTTCCGGCTTGGTTGATGAGCCATCCCAAGACGGATGAGCGGATCGCGGCGTTGGAGGCATTGGAGCAGCGCTGGGGGGCGGGCGGATAGGTTTGGGTGCAAGGGGGGGTGCCCCTCGCGCTCCCCGGGATATTTTTTGGCACTTGAAGGGGGGA
>NZ_JBQFOQ010000010.1:0-112877 GCF_056533645.1 Ruegeria sp. G10
CAACCTGGCGGCCCAGCAGGATGTGCTCGCGGGTCTGCGGCATCGGGCCGTCTGCGGCGTTCACAACCAGGATCGCGCCGTCCATCTGAGCGGCACCGGTGATCATGTTCTTGACGTAGTCGGCGTGGCCGGGGCAGTCGACGTGCGCGTAGTGGCGGTTGTCGGTCTCGTATTCCACGTGGGCGGTCGAGATGGTGATGCCGCGCGCTTTCTCTTCCGGCGCACCGTCGATCTGGTCATACGCTTTGAAGTCACCGAAATACTTGGTGATTGCTGCGGTCAGCGTGGTCTTACCATGGTCAACGTGGCCAATCGTGCCGATGTTGACGTGCGGTTTTGTACGCTCAAACTTTTCCTTTGCCATTCCTCAGGCGCCCTTTTGCGATTTGGGGGACCCTTGGTCCCGTGGTTACATCTGCGCGCGCGAGATATTTGGTTCAAAGGGGAAAATCAAGCACATCCTGCGGGAAATACGACCTTAGGTCGGATTTTGCGTGACCTCGTTGGTCTCAAGCGGCTGGATCAGGCTGGGACGCTTGTCGAACCAGCCATCATCCTGATGTTCTTCGGCAAGCCATTCCTCGACCCGGTCGGCAACCTTCAGGGCCAAACCGCTCATCTGCTCTTCTTTGGTCCGTGCATTTCCCGATCCGGCCAGCGCACTTTCTCCGGTGGTGTCTTCCAGCACCTGGAACTGCTTGCCCTTGGCCAGGAACTCTTTCTTTTCGACGTCATAGACATTGACCAGAACAATCGCAGTGCTTTTGGGATTGTAAATCACCGGAATACCCGGAGGGGCCAGCATATAGCCTTCCAGACTGATGCCGATGTCATATTCCTGCGTACCTTCATAGCGACCAAGCCGGATATCCACCGCGTTCTGGATCGCTTCGGTCCATTCGTCCGGAGTAGCATCCCGCGAGACCGGCCCCTGTACCGCCTTATCGGCGAAGGCATAATTCACGCGTAGCTTGAATTCACCCAGCGACTCGGGTTCTTCGTATACTTGCGTCTGGCTACATGCGCCCAAAAGGGCCAACCCGGTGATCAATGTCAGAATGCGCAGCATGTCTCTTGTTCTCGATAGGCCTGTTTTCTTTGGATGTAGCGCACCGATATGGGGTGTGCCAAGCGGTATCGGCAGATTTTCACCAAACCGGCCGCTTGATCACGAGAACTTATAGTCGCGCGGGAAGCCATAGGGGGCCTTTTTGCCAACGCCTGCGCGTTTGGCCAGCCATTGGGACATATCCGCCTCATGCCGGGTTTTGTCGCCGCCCATAGACCATTTCAGGCCCTCTTCCCAGTTGAAGGTAGTGATGTCGGACAGGCCGCCATCCAGTTCCAGCGTGCCCTGACGCCCGCGTGCCATATTGTATTTCTGTAAGCGCACGCCTTTGCCTCGGGTCATCTCGGGCAACTCTTCGGTCGGGAAGACGAGGAACTTTCCGTTCTGCGAAACGACAGCCACGTGGTCACCCTCGACGGGTTTACAGATCATCGCCGTCTCGTCGCCCTTAACGTTCAGCACCTGCTTGCCGTTACGAGTCTGGGCCAGCACGTCATCCTCGGGCACCATGAAACCGTTGCCCGCGTCCGAGGCGACAAGCAGCTTGCGCCCCGGCTTGTGGATCAGGATGTCGATGATCTGCGCCTCATTCGGCAAGTCGACCATCAGGCGCAGCGGTTCGCCCATCCCACGCCCGCCGGGTAGATTGGTGGCGCTGACCGTGTAGAAGCGCCCGTTCGAGGCAAAGACCAGCAACCGATCTGTGGTTTCCGCATGGAAGATAAAGCGCGGGCCGTCGCCGTCCTTGAACTTCAGCTCACGCTTCAGGTCGATATGGCCCGTCATGGCGCGAATCCAGCCCATCTTAGAACAGACCACCGTGATCGGTTCCTTGTCGATCATCGCCTCAAGCGGGACTTCCTCGACCTGCCCGGCCTCAGCAAACCGCGTCCGGCGCGCGCCGCCTTCATAATCTTTGCCGAAGGTCTTTTTGGTCTCTCTCAACTGCTCGGCAATCTTGGCCCATTGCAAGGCCGGGTCAGCCAGCAGGTCTTCGAGGTTGGCGCGCTCCTCCATCAACGCGTCGCGCTCGCGTACCAGCTCCATCTCTTCCAGACGGCGCAAACTGCGCAGGCGCATGTTGAGGATAGCATCGACCTGAACCTCGGACAGTTCGCCCTCACCCGGCTTGGGCGAGACGTAGTCGGCCTCGCTGGTCGCGCGGACGTGATCGATGCCCCAATCCTCGCGCATCAGCGCGGCTTTGGGGTCGTCGTCATAGCGGATGATGTCGATCACGCGGTCGAGGTTGAGGAAGGCGACAATAAATCCCTCCAACACCTCAAGCCGGTGGTCGATCTTGCCCAGACGGTGACGCGAGCGGCGGATCAGAACCTCTTGCCGGTGATCGAGAAAGGCGCGCAGCACTTCCTTCATCGAACACACTTTCGGCGTTACACCATCGATCAGCACGTTCATGTTCAGGCTGAACCGCACCTCAAGGTCCGAGTTGCGATAGAGCATGCCCATCAGCACCTCGGGGTCCACATTCTTGGAGCGCGGTTCGAGGATCAGGCGGATGTCGTCAGCGGATTCGTCGCGCACATCCGCTAGGATCGGGATTTTCTTGGTCTGGATCAGTTCCGCGATCTTTTCGATCAGCTTGGATTTCTGAACCTGATAGGGGATCTCGGTGACCACGATCTGCCATTGGCCACGGCCCAGATCCTCAACCTCGAATTTGCAGCGCAGGCGGAAGGACCCCCGCCCGGTGCGATAGGCCTGCGCGATGTTCTCGGGCGGCTCGACGATCACGCCGCCGGTCGGGAAGTCCGGGCCGGGCACATAGTTTAACAGCGTGTCGTCGCGCGCGTCGGGCGTTTTGATCAGATGCAGACAGGCATCGCAAAGCTCTGAGATATTATGCGGCGGAATGTTGGTCGCCATCCCCACAGCGATACCACTGGCCCCATTGGCCAACAGGTTCGGGAATTGCGCAGGCAGCACGACCGGCTCGGTCAGCGTGCCATCATAATTGTCGCGGAAATCGACGGCGTCTTCGTTCAGACCCTCAAGCAGCGCCTCGGCCACGATGGTCATCCGCGCCTCGGTGTATCGCGAGGCCGCCGGGTTGTCGCCGTCGATATTGCCGAAATTCCCCTGCCCGTCGACCAGCGGATAGCGCACGTTGAAGTCCTGCGCCAGACGCGCCATCGCGTCGTAAATCGCGGCATCACCATGCGGGTGATAGTTGCCCATCACGTCACCCGAGATTTTCGCCGACTTACGGAATCCCCCTGTCGCACTCAGTCGCAACTCGCGCATCGCATAGAGGATTCGCCGGTGAACCGGCTTCAACCCATCGCGCGCATCGGGCAAAGCGCGGTGCATGATGGTGGACAGCGCATAGGTTAGATAGCGCTCACCAATCGCGCGGCGCAGCGGTTCGGCTACCTCGCCCCCGTTCTCGGGGGCCTCCATGTTGGGGTCGTCGATCGTGTCGTTCATACATGATGTGGTACAACGCAACCGCGCGCGGGTAAAGCAATCGGCGCATATTTTGCTGGGGACAAGTCGGGCTTTTTGCAACAGGGGGAGGCAAGTACCGGTTTTCCCCCATGTTTTCGACTCGGGCCCGGAATTATGATAAGCTCTCAATTATTAAGTCTGCTGCCTTTTATTGTTGTTACGATTGCCAGGGGGTGCGCCATGACGCGCGTTATTATCATCACTTTTGCCATGCTCGGCTGGAGCTTTTATGTCATGAGCGGGGGGCCGGATTTCGAACCACGCGGCACCCGCGCAGAGCAACCCATACGCGTTGCCGCAAAACCTGATCCGATTCAGAGCTCGCAGGCCCAAGAGCTTGTAACCAATGTCGCCGCGCGCCCGGTGCAGGCGCGCGTTCAGCCGGAACCCCAAACCGAAGAGAATGAAGCGGTGGTTGTCTTGACGCAGGCTGCGGCTGATACGCTGTCGCAGCCGACCGCCTTCGACGATCAAGGCGCAAGTTTTACGCTGGCCTCACTCGAGGAAGGACTTGCCGGGCTCAGCCAGGTGGCGCCCGATGTTCAGGATGACGCCACGCCCGTGCAGCAGGTGATCGAGCCGGAAAAGGACGTCCGCGAGATTGCCGGCACCCGCGTGAACATGCGCGATGGTCCCGGCACGATCTATCCCATCATTGCCAAGGCGGTGATCGGGCAGCGGGTCGAGGTTCTGGGCGAGTCCGGCACGGGCTGGCTACGCCTTCGCCTTTTCCCTGAACAGAGAGTGGGCTGGATCGCCTCATCGCTGGTTCGAAAGCCAACAAACTGACGCAACTGTGTCATTGTCCTGACCAGAACCACGCCATAGCTATGGGCGAGGCACACAGGTGGGGACGATATGCAGAAATCGATTCTGATCACAGGCTGCTCATCCGGCATCGGTCTGGACGCGGCGCATGGAATGCGGGCGCGCGGTTGGAGTGTCTTTGCGTCCTGCCGTCAGCAGCGCGACTGTGATCGATTGCGCGCGCAGGGGTTTGACAGCCCGCTGATCGACTACACCGATGCAGACAGCATCACATCAGGCCTGCAACAGGTGCTTGCAGCAACGGGCGGCACACTGGACGCCCTATTCAACAACGGTGCCCACGGCCTGCCCGGCGCGGTCGAGGATGTTCCCACCGACGGCTTGCGGCTTATCTTTGAAACCAATGTCTTTGGCTGGCACGAACTGACCCGTCAGGTGATTCCGGTGATGCGGGCACAAGGGCACGGGCGGATCGTGCAGAATTCTTCGGTTCTGGGGCTGGTCGCGTTTCCATGGCGCGGTGCCTATGTGGCCACCAAATACGCAATCGAGGGGCTGTCTGATACGCTACGGCTGGAACTGCGAGACACCAATATCAAGGTCATTCTGATCGAACCCGGCCCGATCACCTCGAAAATCCGCGAAAACTCCATCCCTGTTTTCGAACGCTTTGTGGATTGGCAAAACTCGGCCCTGCGTCAGCGGTATGAAAGCGCGCTGCTGAAGCGCTTGTACGAATCCTCTGGCCCCGACAAGTACGAACTCCCCGCCTCGGCTGTGACCGCAAAGCTGGCCCATGCGGTCGAATCCCGCCGGCCCCGCGCCCGGTACTATGTCACGACCCCGACCTATATCGCCGGTTATCTGCGCCGCATTCTTCCGACCCGCGCCATCGACCGCATCCTGTCGGATATCTGAGGCGAAATTACCCGTTCGCTTTTGCTTGGTTTAGGGCTACATCAGGCGCAACGAAACAAAAGACGGACGGTGACGTTATGGACCTGTTGATGGTCGTATTGCTTCTGGCCATGGCGGCGGTCGTCGCTGTGCTGGTAATGGGCATTGCCAATTTCGGAAAACCCGGAAAAGACGCCGCGATGAGAAGCAACAAGATGATGCGCCTGCGCATCCTGTTTCAGTTTATTGCCGTACTGCTGATCGTGCTCTACGTCTATCTGCGCGGACAGGGAGTTTAACAGATGGTCGTTCTCAACAAGATTTACACGCGCACCGGCGATGATGGCAAAACCGCGCTCGGCAACGGTGAACGCGTCGCCAAATACTCGGGTCGCGTAGCAGCCTATGGCACCGTGGACGAGCTGAACTCGTTCGTCGGCGTTGCGCGTACCGAGGCCGAGGGTGAGGTCGAAGCCGCCCTCTCGCGCATCCAGAATGACCTGTTCGATCTGGGCGCAGATTTCTGCCGCCCCGACATGGATAAGGATGCCGAGGCGGAATACACCCCTTTGCGCATCGTGCCTGCCCAGATTGACCGACTTGAGGCCGAGATCGACGCCATGAACGAAACACTGGAACCGCTGCGCAGTTTCATCCTGCCCGGAGGCTCTCGACTGGCGGCGCATTTGCACGTGTGCCGTACCGTCTCGCGCCGGGCCGAGCGGCTGGCTGTGGAACTGACCAACATGGAGCCGGTGAACGACGTTGCGGTGAAATACCTCAATCGTCTCAGCGACTGGTTCTTTGTCGCCGCGCGCTGCGCCAACAACGACGGGCGTGACGATGTCCTGTGGATTCCGGGCGCGAACCGCTGATCTGCACGCCCGGCGGAAATAAAATTTCGTTTCCTGTCGAAAAAATGACAAAACGCGACGTCCCGAAACCATGACGTGACGATTTTGCTCTGTTGCCGGGCATCACGACTCGCTATCTAGGCCAGCGAGAGCATTGGTGGAGTCGCCTCGCGGCTTGCCGTTTTTGTAAGGAGCTTACGCAAAAATGAAGGTACTTGTGCCTGTCAAGCGCGTGATCGACTACAACGTGAAAGTTCGCGTCAAAGCGGACGGCAGCGGTGTTGATCTCGCCAATGTAAAAATGTCGATGAACCCGTTCGACGAGATTGCGGTTGAAGAGGCGATCCGCCTGAAAGAAGCAGGCAAAGCCGACGAAGTCGTTGCTGTTTCCATCGGCGTGAAGCAGTCGCAGGAAACGCTGCGCACTGCGCTGGCCATGGGTGCAGATCGCGCCATTCTGGTTGTTGCAGCCGACGACGTGCACACCGATATCGAGCCTCTGGCCGTTGCCAAAATCCTGGCCAAAGTGGTCGAGGAAGAGCAGCCGGGCATCGTTCTGGCGGGCAAACAGGCGATCGACAACGATATGAACGCCACCGGCCAGATGCTGTCGGCCCTGCTGGGCTGGTCGCAAGGCACCTTCGCGTCCGAGCTGGACATCGAAGGCGACACCGCCAAGATCACCCGTGAGGTTGACGGCGGTCTGCAGACCATCAACGTCAAGATGCCAACCATCGTGACTGTTGACCTGCGCCTGAACGAGCCGCGCTATGCGTCGCTGCCCAACATCATGAAGGCGAAGAAAAAGCCGCTGGATGAGAAAACCGCCGCCGATTATGGCGTCGACGTCACCCCGCGTCTGGAAATCGTCAAAACCGACGAGCCGCCCGCGCGCGCTGCCGGTATCGTCGTAGGCTCGGTCGACGAGCTGGTCGGGAAACTCAAAGAAGCGGGGGCTGTGTAATGGCTGTTCTTCTTCTGGCTGAAGTCAACAATGGCGAGCTGTCGCTGGACGCTACCGCCAAGGCTGTCAACGCTGCAAAAGCTCTGGGCGACGTGACCGTTCTGGCTGCGGGTGGCTCGGCCGCTGCTGCCGGTGAGGCCGCCGCCAAGATCGACGGTGTGTCCAAGGTTCTGGTGGCTGAGGATGCCTCGCTGGGTCATCGTCTGGCGGAATCGACAGCGGCCCTGATCGTGTCGCTGGCTGACGGGTACGAGCATATCGTTGCCCCCGCCACCACCGACGCCAAGAACGTCATGCCGCGCGTGGCCGCGCTGCTGGACGTCATGGTGATCTCGGATGCGTCCGGCGTGGTTGACGGTTCGACCTTCGAGCGTCCGATCTATGCGGGCAACGCGATCCAGACCGTGAAATCGAATGACGCCAAGAAGGTTGTCACCCTGCGGACCGCCAGCTTCGATGCAGCGGGCGAAGGCGGCTCGGCCCCGGTCGAAACCATCTCAGTTCCGGGGTCCGAAGGCCTGTCGGAATGGGTCGAGGACAAGGTGGCCGAAAGCGATCGTCCCGAGCTGACCTCGGCTGGCGTTGTTGTTTCGGGCGGCCGTGGTGTCGGTTCGGAAGAAGACTTCAAGCTGATCGAAACCCTCGCCGACAAGCTGGGCGCCGCCGTTGGCGCGTCTCGTGCCGCCGTTGACTCGGGCTATGCCCCGAACGACTGGCAGGTGGGTCAGACCGGTAAGGTTGTTGCGCCGGACCTGTATGTCGCTGTCGGCATCTCGGGCGCGATCCAGCACCTCGCGGGTATGAAAGACTCGAAGGTCATCGTGGCAATCAACAAAGACGAAGAAGCGCCGATCTTCCAGGTCGCTGATTTCGGTCTGGTCGCTGACCTGTTCCAGGCCGTGCCGGAATTGACCGAGAAACTCGGCTGATCCCAGGTCGAGATTTTTCGCCGAAAAATCTTGCAAGGCCCGCCATTGGCGGGCCTTTTCCATTACAGGTCAAGATCCTGAATTGTGCCGGACAAAACTTCCGCAATCCGGCGGTGTGTGGCGGGACCAATCATATGCTCGGCCATGGGCTGTTGCAGCGTCCCAAACAGCACATCCTCCAGATCATCAGACATGCCCGAAACGTGCGCCTGCAGGGGGACAATCTTAGCGCAAAAGGGTTTCAGCGCGCTGAGCATGAATGGCTCAATGGTCAATCGGGCGTCCAGATCAAGCGCCAGAACCACCACGGGGCATGTTATCCGCGATAGAACTGTCTGAAGATGCTCGATCCAGCTTTGCTGCAACGCGCGCCGGATTTCATCAAAACGACCATCCGAATGCGCCTGCAGACGCGCCAGAAGATGGCCGACGAAGTGGATATCAGTGAAGTCCTCGTCGTCATAGAGCGCTGTCAGCTCGGGCGTCGGGGCCACGAAACGGTCATTGCGGCGGGGGTGGACGCGATAGAAGCGGTTGGACTGCCCACCCAGATCCGGCAATTGCAAAACGCAGAGCGCAGCCCTGTTGACAAGGTCGATCAGGCCTTCGTCCTGCACCAACGCCTCTGCCCCACAAAAGAGGTCGCCAAAGTTGATGCATCGACGGCCAATCCGCCCCTGCAGGATCGCGGGAAAAGGACGTTCGACGAATCGGCCAAAGGTCTCAGCGCCCCCGACGCAGGCAATGTAAGGCCGGGTCAACGCCCGCTCTGGCCCCCGGAAACGCAGTTTCGACGCACCATAGCTGCACGTCAATTCAGCGGCATCACCCCCGCTGCTCGATTGATAGCTCATCACACTCACCCAAATTTTCACCCGCTGCCATCTTGGTGCCGCAGGTCTTGAGAAAACCCTAATGCGCGCATTTGAAGCGAATTTGACCGGTCCGATCCCCTTGCCGCCCACCCGCAACTGCCGATAATGTCGCCCATAACCTGCGAGCAAAGGCACCAGAACATGGATGTAAAATCAGTCGGAGTGATCGGCGCCGGACAGATGGGCAACGGGATCGCTCATGTCATGGCCTTGGCGGACTATGATGTCCTGCTCAATGACGTCAGCCAGGAGGCACTGGATGGCGCGATGGCAACGATTGAGGCCAATCTTGCCCGGCAGGCTTCGCGCGGGAAGATTTCCGATGCGGCATTGCAGGCCGCGCTGGGGCGGATCACGACGACACTGAACCTGCCGGACATTGGTCAGACAGATCTGGTGATCGAGGCCGCGACCGAGCGGGAAACTGTCAAGCAGGCGATTTTCGAAGACCTTCTACCGCATCTGCAGCCACACACGATTCTGACCTCGAACACCTCGTCGATTTCGATCACCCGTCTGGCCAGCCGCACCGACCGGCCCGAGCGGTTCATGGGGTTCCACTTCATGAACCCGGTGCCGGTGATGCAACTGGTAGAACTGATCCGTGGCATCGCCACCGACGAAGCGACGTTCAACGCCTGCAAGGCGGTTGTGGATCGCTTGGGCAAGACGGCGGCCAGTGCGGAAGATTTCCCGGCCTTTATCGTCAACCGCATTCTGATGCCGATGATCAATGAGGCGGTTTATACGCTTTATGAAGGCGTCGGGAATGTGCAATCGATCGACCAGTCGATGAAGCTGGGGGCTAATCATCCCATGGGGCCGCTGGAACTGGCGGACTTCATCGGCCTGGATACGTGTCTGGCGATCATGAACGTGCTGCATGACGGTTTGGCAGATACCAAGTACCGCCCCTGCCCCCTGTTGACGAAATATGTCGAGGCCGGATGGCTGGGGCGTAAGACCGAGCGCGGGTTTTACGATTATCGGGGCGAGGTTCCGGTGCCGACACGTTAGGAAATTGAGAGGGCCAGCCCTCTCTTGAGCCTTTGGCTCAATTCACTCCCGGGATATTTATGGCCAGATGAAGATCTGGATCAGGTTTTGCCCAGGGCCATGGTGTGGTCGCGGAGCCAAGCCATGAACCCGCGGGGGTCGCGTTCCAGCAGCGCCATATCCTCGTCCGATATCGGGTCTCCGATTACCGGAGATTGTGGTTTGTTGCAGGAGCGGACGATTTCGTGCAGCAGCAGACCCTGACGCAGTATTGGCGAAATCTGGTTGGCGATCTGGTACCAGCGCGAATTGCGGCCCGGGAAGAAGATCGGCACGACTTTGGCACCCGAGCGACGGATCATCTTGGCGGTGAAGACGTTCCATTCCCGCTCGATTGCCGGGCCGAACCAACTGTCCGAGGACATCACCACGCCCGAAGGGAACAGGGCCACGACGCCGCCATCGGCGAGATGTTTCATCGCTTTGCTGCGCATTTCCAGCATTTTGGCTTGCGCTTCTGGGTCATGCGGGAAGGGCACGGGGATCATGAACGAGGTCGCGGCCTCATCCAGGCCGGTCAGGACCGAGCGGGTCAGAATGCGATAGTCGCTGCGGACCCGGCCGATAAGCTCGGCGAAGATCATGCCATCGACCATGCCATGTGGATGGTTGGCAACCACGACCACCGGGCCGTCTTTTGGAATACGCGCGATCTGCTCGGCCGGGGTTGTCAGGTCGATGCCCATGGTCTTGAGCGCACCGCCCCAGAATTTCTGGCCGCGATAATGTTCGTTCTGCTTCTCGAACTTGTTGACCATGCGCAGGATGGTCAGCTTGCCGGTGCACCATTCGATGGCGCGGATCGCGGTCGAGGTCCAGGCATCGTCGAACGAGTTGGCGTAGGTCAGTGTCCTGCGATCATAGATCTCGCCGTGATCGGTGTCGTGATCCACCACCGGACCGGTCTTGGTATCGTGCGTGGTTTCCGCCAATTGCCTGGTCTTTCTGTCCTTGGTGTCGCGGTCGTCAGAACCCTTCACCGAACTTGTCGTTCACCAAAGTCTCCAACGCTTCTGCCAACGCCTCAGCATCCGGGCCGGACGTCTCGACGTCAATAGTGGTTCCGCGCGACGCTGCCAACATCAAAAGACCCATGATGCTATCACCCGAGGCAGAAAGTCCGTCGCGCGATACTTCGGCCCGGGCGTCGAAGCCTTCGACCACCTCGACCAGCTTGGCCGAGGCGCGGGCGTGCAGGCCCTTTTCATTTATGATTTTCAAACTCTTGGTAGTCATATGAATCTATCCGGTATCAATCCAGCGTCACATTTTGCGCATTGATGTATTTTCGTCCAGCTTCCAGCGCCAAACGGACGGCCTCGGCCAGTGGCAGGTGGCGACTTTTGGCCAGTTTGATCAGCATAGGCAGGTTGGCCCCATAAAGGATTCGCCGATCCTGCGGCGCGCAGGCCCGCAGACTGAGATTCGACGGGCTCCCGCCAAACAGGTCGGTCACGACGACCACGCCATCACCCTGATCAACCTCGTCTGCGGCGCTGCAGATTTCATTCTGCTTTGCTTCACGGTCGTGATCGGCCTCGATCGGGATGGCGATCAGCCCGGGCTGTGTTCCAACCACATGCTGCGTGGCGGCCAGATATTCCTGTGCCAACCCGCCATGTGCAACAATTACGATCCCGATCAACCCGGCCTCACATTCAACGAACGACGTTCCATTTCGCGGTGCCTAATTGACACCTGCTGGCCCGCCTCCGCAAGGGCCTTCGCAACCGCTTCGGACACAGCGACCGACCGATGCTGGCCTCCGGTGCAGCCGAAGGCGACGGACAGATGTGCCTTGCCTTCGGCCTGAAAGGCCGGAAGCAGTTCAACCAGCAGGTCCACGACCCGATCAAAGAAGGCGCGATAGTTCATATCTGACTGTACATAGGCCGCAACGTCAGCGTTTCGACCGTCTGCAGCGCGCAATTCGGGCCGCCAGTAGGGGTTGGCCAGAAACCGGCAGTCAAACACCATGTCCAAACCTCGCGGCAGGCCGCGTTTATACGAGAACGACTCGATAGACACGGCCAAATGCCGCCCACCTTCGGGGGCGAACCAGCGCTCGACCTCTTCGCGCAACTGGTGAACGTTCAGCGCGGTGGTGTCGATCAGCGTGTCAGCGATTTCCCGGATCGGTGCCAACAGCTCTTTTTCCTGCGTGACGCCTGTTTCCGGGCTTGCGTCGGCGGCAACCGGATGGCGGCGGCGGGTTTCAGAGAACCGGCGCAGCAAGACTTCATCACTGCAGTCCAGATATAGGACTGTCAGATCAACCTGCTCCATCCGTCCCAGTTTCGCCGCCAATTCGATGAACCCGATGGTCGAGAAATCGCGGTTGCGCGCATCGATTCCCAATGCCATCGGGCTGCCCGGTGCAGAGCTGTCCATAAGCCGCGACAGCAGACCCATTGGCAGGTTGTCGATGGCCTCGAACCCAAGATCTTCGAGAACGTGGATCGCGGTGGACCGGCCCGCGCCCGAAGGCCCGGTTACCAATACGGTGCGACGTTGCGCAGTCATGTGTTCGGCCATTCGGGGCTCACGCGTCCCAGTTTCAGAAGTTGCAGCAGTGCTGCGGGTAAGTTGGGCACGTTGGCGGCGCGAAGCAAGGGAACAGTTTGCCCCAGCATTCTCACATTCACGGGTTCCGGCAGGCGAGAGGGTTCGGCATGATCCAGATCCACCACATAGGACAGTCTCACGGCCCCGGCCGCCTCGGCTTGCAAGAGGCCGATACCCCGTGCTTCGATCAGACCCTGCAGATGTAGGGCCGGTGTCGCGAAGACCTGTGCGTCATGGGTGGCAAGCTCGACCCTGTCGTCTGCCACCAGCTGCGCACCCAGCGCCATCATCTGAAGCGCCAGCGCAGATTTTCCGGCTCCGGAGGCCCCGGCGATCAGCAGGCCCGCATCACATACTGCCACGCAGGATGCGTGGACAGTCGCCTTGTCCTTTTCTGCAATGTCCGAGAAAAGCGCCCCGCCCATAACCTAGACTGGCAACCCGACCACAAACCGCGCGCCCAGCGGCTCCGAGGTGATGTCCGCTTCGGTCGGGCGGATGTTCTCGGCCCAGATCACACCGCCGTGGGCCTCGACGATTTGTTTCGAGATCGCCAGACCAAGACCCGAGTTATTGCCGAAATGCTCCTCGGGGCGTTCAGAATAGAAGCGCTTGAATATTTTGGTCAGCGCCTGATCCGGGATACCGGGGCCTGTATCTTCGACCACAATAAGCACACGATTGTCGCGGCGGCGCACCCAGACGCGGATCGCATCCTTGTCTTCGCAGAAAGAGATCGCGTTGGTGATCAGATTGACGAACACTTGCGCCAGACGCGCCTCAAGCCCGTTGACCACGATTGGGTCAGATGGCAGATCGGTGATGTAATCAACGCCTTTGGATCGGGCCTCTTCCCCCAGGTACTGACCAATATTGTTCAGCAGATTCAGCAGATCGAAGGGTTGCTCTTCCTCTTTGACAAGCTCCGCATCCAGACGTGAGGCATTCGAGATATCGCTGACCAGCCGATCAAGCCGCCGGACGTCATGTTCGATCACACCAAGCAGCTTTTCCCGCTGATCGTCGCGCTTTACCATGCGCATGGTACCGACAGCAGATTGCAGGCTGGCCAGAGGGTTCTTGATCTCATGCGCCACATCTGCGGCGAACTGTTCATTGGCGTCGATGCGGTTATAGAGAGCGTTCACCATTCCCCGCAAAGCCTGGCTGAGGCGGCCGATCTCGTCCGGTCGGGCACTGAGGTCGGGGATGCGAATGCGGCCGGGATTGACCCCGGCGCCGCGGTCCTTGCCCATTTCGGCAGCTGAGGCCAGATCGGCCAGAGGGTTGGCGATGGTCGACGCCAGAACAAGGCTCAGACCGATGGAAACCAGAAGGGCAACGACGAACATCTGCAGAATGCGCTCCTGCTCTTTGCGGGCCAACGCATCGACTTCACCCGCCGGACCAGCCATCGCGACAGCACCCACCGGCGCATTGTCGAGCAAGATCGGAGCCACAGCAACGATCACGGTCTGGCCCATAGCGTCCTTAACCGCCTGAACCTGCATCCCGCCATCAAGCGCTTGCGGGATCATCTCTTGAACCCGCTGCGCCAGGGTGGGCGGATCGACCTCGGCTGTGCCGCTGAACACTGAAGAAATACCGGTCCAGACCGCATTCAGCGCGTCACTGATCAGCGTGCTACCGGTCGAACTGTCTGCGTTTTGGCGTAGGAGATTGGGAAGTTCCGCGCTGGCCGATGCGCCGCGTGTCCAGCCGATCAGCGTACCTGATCCGTCATAGACAAATACCTCGCCGCCTTCGGGAAGGCTCAGTCCAGCCAGCGTATCGCGTACATCCAGCACTGCGGCACCGCCCGGCACGGGCTGGCGCAATTGGGTTTCGAAAACGTTGCTGACAAGCTGCGCGTCACCGACCAGATTGAGGGCCGTCTGCTGCACCCTTTGTTTGCGGGAATCGTCCAGATACAGAAGTCCTGCAACCAGAATGACCAAAGCGATCAGATTGAACGTGATGATCCGACGCGCCAAGGGCGAATGGCGCAAAGTAAAAAGGTTGCGGCGCGAGCGTTTGGCACTCAGCTCCGCAGCCTCGGGGTCCTGGGGGATAACCCAGTCATCCCCAAGCACGACATCTGCGTCGCGCACTTGATTGGCGTGTTCAGTATCGCGCACGAGACCCTTTTACCCCTTAAAAACGGCCGCGCCTATTCTTCGTTATACCGATACCCGATGCCATAAAGCGTTTCGATGGCCGAGAACTCGGGATCAGCGGCGCGCATCTTTTTGCGCAAACGCTTGATATGGCTGTCGATGGTCCGGTCATCCACATAGACCTGATCATCATAAGCCACATCCATCAGTTGATCACGGCTTTTTACAAAGCCGGGGCGCTGCGCCAGTGCCTGCAGCAACAGAAATTCCGTCACGGTCAGCGACACATCGTTGCCCTTCCAGCTGACCGCATGGCGCAGCGGGTCCATCCGCAGATCGCCGCGCTCCATCACTTTGGTATCACCGGTCGCGACGCTGCCTGCATCACCGTCGACCGCCTCTTGGCGGCGCAACAGCGCGCGGATGCGTTCAACCAGCAGACGCTGCGAGAACGGCTTTTTGACATAGTCATCCGCACCCATACGCAGGCCCAGAACCTCGTCGATCTCGTCATCCTTGGAAGTCAGGAAAATCACAGGCATCTGGGTCTTCTGCCGCAGACGCTGCAGCAGGTCCATGCCATCCATGCGCGGCATCTTGATATCCAGAACGGCCATATCGGGAAGCTTTTTGTTGAAAGCGTCCAGCGCAGCCTGACCATCGTTATAAGTCTCAACCTCAAAGCCCTCGGCTTCGAGAGTCATGGATACGGACGTCAGAATATTTCTGTCATCATCCACCAGTGCAATCTTTGACATCGGGTTGGCCCCTCATTCCTGCTCACATACGCGGTATTCCGCTTATTAGTAGGGTATTTTTGTCTTTTTTAAGGCCGCGAATCAAACTGTATCTGAAATCCGTGAGAATGTTGCCACACAGTTGCGGCAAAAAAGCCCTATCGTCGCGCGAACGGGGCCTGCTTTTTCGGCGACCCCAAATTGGTTGCGCTAAACTGATGGCTGGTTGCGCTAAACCTTCTGCACCCGCCTGTTCATGCCCTAAAGCTGCATGTTAAGACGCGACCAACCGCTGGCTGTTTCCGGCATCTGCCCCAATCTTAGGCCGCCCGGCAAAATCGCCCGCGCGCCACCACAGGAGAAGACACACATGACATCTGGACGGGTTAACCCGCAATTCCGCCTCGAGGATCAGGGCATCGAGGGTCTGGGCAATGTCTATTACAACTTCATGGAACCGGCGCTGATCGAAGAGGCGCTGAAGCGCGGCGAAGGCACCCTTGGCAACGGCGGGGCCTTTCTGGTGACCACCGGCAAGTTCACGGGCCGGTCGCCCAAGGACAAGCATGTCGTCAAAACCGACAGCGTCGCCGACAGCATCTGGTGGGAGAACAACGCCGCCATGAGCCCCGAGGGCTTTGACGCACTGTACGAAGATATGCTGGCCCATATGAAAGGCCGCGACTATTTCGTGCAGGACCTCGTGGGCGGGGCCGATCCCAGCTATTCGATCAATGTACGCATGGTGACCGAGTTGGCGTGGCATAACCTGTTCATTCGCCACCTTCTGCGCCGCCCGGATCGCGAGGATCTGGACGATTTCACCGCAGATTTCACCATCATAAACTGCCCCAGCTTTCTGGCCGACCCGGCCAAACATGGCTGCCGCAGCGAGACGGTGATTGCGCTGAACTTCGACCGCAAGCTGATCCTGATCGGTGGCACCGAATATGCGGGCGAAAACAAGAAATCCGTGTTCACGCTTCTGAACTACATGCTGCCGGAAAAAGGCGTGATGCCGATGCATTGCTCGGCCAACCATGCCGTCGGCAACCCTGTCGACACCGCCGTGTTCTTCGGCCTGTCGGGCACCGGCAAAACAACGCTGTCCGCCGATCCCGCGCGTATTCTGATCGGAGATGACGAACATGGCTGGTCCAAACGTGGCACCTTCAACTTTGAAGGGGGATGCTACGCGAAGACCATCAACCTGAACGCCGAGGCCGAGCCGGAAATCTATGCGACCACCTCGAAGTTCGGGACCGTCATCGAAAACATGGTCTTTGATCCAGAAACGAAAGAGCTGGATTTCAAGGATGACTCGCTGACGGCCAACATGCGTTGCGCCTATCCGTTGGAATACATCTCGAACGCATCGAAGTCGGCCTTGGGCGGGCACCCGAAGAACATCATCATGCTGACCTGCGATGCTTTTGGCGTGCTCCCTCCGATTGCGCGGCTGACACCGGCGCAGGCGATGTATCACTTTCTGTCGGGCTTTACGTCCAAAGTGGCCGGGACCGAGCGCGGCGTGACCGAGCCTCAGCCGACCTTCTCGACCTGCTTTGGGGCGCCCTTCATGCCGCGCCGCCCCGAGGCCTATGGCAACCTGCTGCGCGACAAGATCGCCCAGCATGGCGCGACCTGCTGGCTGGTTAACACCGGCTGGACAGGCGGTGCTTATGGGGTGGGCAGCCGTATGCCGATCAAGGCCACCCGCGCGCTGCTGACCGCCGCGCTGGAAGGGTCGCTGGCCGATGCGGAATACCGCAAGGACGCGAATTTCGGATTTGACGTGCCCGTCTCGGTGCCCGGAGTACCCGAAGTCCTGCTTGACCCGCGCCGCACCTGGGATGACCAGACAGCGTTCGACAAACAGGCCGAAAAACTGGTGAAGATGTTCGCGGAAAACTTCGAACAGTATCTGCCCTTCATCGACGAAGATATCAAAGCGGTCGCGATAAGCTGACCGAAAAATGGGGGCTGAAAAAGCCCCCATCCCCTGCAGGCTTACGTTGCGGAAACCTCGCCCACGCTGTCAGGCGCGTTGCGAAAACATCAGAATTAAGCTAATTCAGCATACCGAAACAAACTGGGCGATCCGGGCGATCTACTCACACCCGCGCTTCGGGACGCCTGCCTGAAGTAATGATTGATTCCACATGGGGATGGGTGTCGGATTGATGTGTTGCAAGGGATTTTACCTTTCGACGCGGCTCGGTCGGACGCGAATAAGAACAGGTAGACCATGACTGAAATTTCAAAACTCGCCGAATTGCGCAAACTGATGCAAAGCATGGAACGCACTCTGGGCCTCGAAGAACTGAGCCCGGTCGAGCGTGACATCTACTATGCCGCCGAAGAGCTGTCGAAAGCCGATCGCGAAGTGCGCACGTTCGGCCTGATCGAACACACGCTGGTTCAAAGCGTCTCGCGCCCGACATTCTTTCGAGCGCTGAAATCGCTGGTGCAAAAGGGCTATCTTTCGCAAAGCGGCAGCGCGAACCGTGGGCGGTATGTCGTTCATGCCCCCAGGTGATCCGCGTCCCTCGATGCGCATGGGCTGACGCCGGTGCGCAGATGGGTCTCTGATACATTCTTTGCCTCTTTGGCCTATGTGGCGGCATCGCTTCTCACGTTCGAGGTTCTGATGCCGCTGCAGAACGTGTTTTTCCCTGAATACCCCAGCCGGGCCAGCCTGCTGTTTCTGCCCCATGGCGTGCGCGTTCTGACAGCGTGGTTGCTGGGCTGGCGCGCGATATTTGCGCTTTTGCCAGGCGTCTTCATCGTATTTGCCATGATCGGCGGGTGGGATGTGTTCCTGCCCAGTCGGCTACTGGCTATCGCCATTGCAGTCACCACCGTTCCGGCCGTATTTTACGCCTGCAAGGCATTGGGTTGGGATCTGTTTCCCCGGCCCGACCGCAGCCCCTGCTGGCTGTGCATCATGGGCGTTGGCATCGTCACCTCGTTCCTTGTGTCGGGCCTGACCAACATGGCATTCGGCAGCGCGACGGCCGAATACATCGCCTATCTGATCGGAGATATCTCAGGCCTGTTCTTCCTGATGCTCGGCCTGCACTTTGCGTTCCGCTTAGCCGAGCGGCGCAGCTAGCCAGTCAGGCCGCGCCTGAGAAGGTTCAGCCCGGCAATCAGCAGCACAAACAAGGTAAGCTTGCGGAACTGCGCCTGATCGATGCGGTCCTGCAAGAACTGGCCGCCTCTCATTCCGGCCAGCGCAGGCAGGATCAGCAACGCAGAAAACACCGCCGTCTCGGCACGCAATATGCCCGAACCCAGATGCGCCACAACCAGCGCCCCGGCCCCCAGACCATAGATCACGCCCTGCACGCGCATCTGATCTTTCTTCGGAGTATTCAGCGCCGTCAGGTAAGCCACAGTCGGCGGCCCCCATACGCCCGAGATACCGCCAACGGCACCGGCTACGGCACCCACCATCGCCTCAACCCTCAGTGAGGGTGCGCGCATCACCAGCTTAAGCCCCAATAGCTGAACCAGCGCGAAGAATGAAACAGGCACACCCAGCATCAGAAGAAAGGTCTTTGGTGACAGCAGGTTGATCAACTGCGCACTGGCCAGCAAGCATAACAGCCCGACCCCCAAAAACACCCGGAACTGTCGGATCGAGGCAACAGCCGCCGGCGCCCCCTCGCGCAGCGCCTGCACGCCATTCGTAACCAACGTGGGCAGAATCAGACCCGCCAGCGCCAGGTTCGGCGGAAGCATCATGCTCAGGCCCGATACCAGCACCATCGGCATCGCAAAACCAACCATACCTTTGACCCAGCCTGCGACGAAAGCAACGATCAGTGACAGGTAGAACTCTTGCGGTGACATCAATGAAAACAGGTCCATTGGCCCTACATATCATCCTGGAAAAATTCTGCAGCGCAAAATCGACCGAGCAATTTTTGAACTTTTCTTGGTCATCTGGTGTATTTTTGTTGCGCTGCACGTGCAGCATGATATGACCAGACAACCCAGTAAAGGACGTGATTCATGGCCCATGACGGACAGGATATGACGAACATGACGCAACCCGCGGTTTTGCCGGATCTCCTGACACTCAGTGCAGCCGCTTTGCCCGCCGTCGAGGCTGTGTTCGACAAGGCGCGTGCATCAGTGCGTACGATGGTGACAAGCGGAGACCGCGTCTCGGGTGCGCTGATTGAGGCGCATCAGACCGCAGCGCATGGTTTGGCGTGGCTGGCCACCTATCACCAGTCGCTGCAGCAGATGCAGCGCTGGGCCGAGGCGCTTGAAGCCGACGGCAAATTCGGTGAGATGGAACAACTGCTGCATCAGATCGCCTTTGGTGAATACCTGCATCAGATCGCGGGCGGCATCCCGATGAATCAGGGTGAGGTCGTGCGCCTGCAGGACCTTGGCCTTGGTTGGGACGCTCTGTCGGGTTTCCAATGTCCCGAAGTACAGACTCTGATGGCGCAGGCCAATTCACAGGCGGCTCGGACCCGTCTGGTCGCGCTGATGCAAGATCAGTCCGGCGCGACCATGTTCGGTGCGTCCGGCCTGGACGAAGAGCTGGAGATGATCCGCGATCAGTTCCGCCGCTATGCGCAGGAAAAGGTCGAGCCCAACGCCCATGAGTGGCACCTCAAGGACGAGTTGATCCCGATCGAGATCATCGAAGAACTGGCCGAAATGGGCGTTTTTGGCCTTACGATCCCCGAAGAGTTCGGCGGGTTCGGGTTGTCCAAAGCCTCGATGTGTGTCGTGTCCGAGGAATTGTCGCGTGGCTATATCGGCGTAGGATCTCTGGGAACGCGGTCCGAAATCGCAGCAGAGCTGATCATCGCTGGCGGCACGGATGAGCAAAAGGCCAACTGGCTACCCAGATTGGCCAGCGCGGAAATCCTGCCGACCGCCGTCTTCACCGAGCCAAACACCGGATCCGACTTGGGCAGCCTGCGGACGCGGGCGATCAAGGGCGAGGATGGCAACTATAAGATCACAGGGAACAAAACATGGATCACGCACGCTGCGCGGACCCATGTCATGACCCTGTTGGCGCGCACCAACCCCGACAGCACCGACCATCGGGGCTTGTCCATGTTCCTTGCAGAAAAAACACCCGGAACCGACGAAAACCCCTTCCCCACGCCCGGCATGACCGGGGGTGAGATTGAGGTGCTCGGCTATCGTGGCATGAAAGAATACGAGCTGGGCTTTGACGGCTTCGAGGTCAAAGGCGAGAACCTTCTGGGCGGCGAAGAGGGCAGAGGTTTCAAGCAGTTGATGGAAACATTCGAGAGCGCGCGCATCCAGACTGCCGCCCGCGCCATCGGCGTGGCGCAAAGCGCTTTGGACATCGCCATGCAATATGCACAAGACCGCAAACAGTTCGGCAAATCTCTGATCGACTTCCCGCGGGTATCCGGCAAGCTGGCCATGATGGCGGTCGAGATCATGATCGCACGTCAGCTGACCTATTTTTCGGCTTGGGAAAAAGATCACGGCCAGCGCTGCGATCTTGAAGCCGGGATGGCCAAGCTGCTGGGCGCACGTGTGGCTTGGGCTGCGGCGGATAACGGATTGCAAATCCATGGCGGCAACGGATTCGCCTTGGAGTACAAGATCAGCCGCGTGCTGTGTGACGCACGCATCCTGAACATCTTTGAAGGTGCCGCAGAAATTCAGGCACAAGTCATCGCGCGTCGGTTGCTGGGCTGATACCCGGCCCGATGCGGTTTCCCCAACTGAACCCGGCTTTGCGCCGGGTTTTCTTTTGCCGTGGCGGCAGGCAGCCTTGCCGTCTTAAAGCGTCATTGCTGCACCACAGCGGTTTGCTTGCGCACACGCGAAACTTCCCCCTCGGATCGGGCGCGGAAATCGGCTAAGTGACAGCGAACGGAACCGTCCGGCATATCGGCCAAAGGAGTCTTGCGCGTGAAATCCATCATCATCGTTCTGGCAGCCTGCATCGCCCTTGCCGGATGCGCCATGGCCCCAAGCACCGCGCCCGACAACAATGTCGAGCAGCTGGCACAGGCGATTCAGCAGCTTGGCCCCGAGGTTGACGCGGCCGAGGCGCGGCGCGCGGCCGAGATTTCGTACGCGTATTCCAGCCAATTGAAACAGCAGTGGAATGTCACCGATCCCGCGATCATCCACAACGCCAAGGTGATCAACGGGTTCCGCGAAAAGGGCCTGTGCAATGACTGGGCTCAGGCCATGACCACACGTTTGAAGCAAGAGAATTTCCAGACGCTGGATCTGCATTGGGCCACCTCACCGCCAACTGCGTTCCGGATCATTCATCATTCGGCCCTGATCAGCGCCAAGGGTGATTCGATGTACGACGGCATCATACTAGACCCATGGCGGAACAGCGGCGTGCTGTATTGGGATGAGGTGCGCGAGGATACCAGATACAACTGGCGGCCGCGCCTTGAAGTCCGGGAAGAGCTTATCAGCGGCGCAAACCCCTACTGACAGGATAGAACGATGATACGCCTTGCCCTGATCCTGCCTCTTGTGGCGCTGTTTCAATGCGACAAGGATGAAACCGTCGCCGCCTATGGGGCAGCGGATCAGACATGGGCGCTGCAAGAGATCGACGGGCAACCATTCGCCGCCAGCGCCCTTCTACGCTTCCCCGAGGACGGGCGGATCGAAGGCAACGCCCCCTGCAACACCTATTCGGGCAAGCTGAACGCGCCCTACCCATGGTTCGAGATCGCCGATCTGGCAGCCACGCGCGCGGCCTGTGCCGGACTTGAGGCCGAGGGGCTTTACTTCGCCGCGCTGATGGCCATGACGCAGTCCGAGGTCTCGGGCGATGTCCTGATCCTGCGTAACGAAGACGGGCACGAGATGATTTTCAAAGCCGTCGACTGAACTGCGCGACAAAGCGCGCGCGCGCCTCGGGCAACGGAGTATGGCCCAGCGAAGGGACCAGATGGTTTTCCAGAAAATACCCGGTCGTTCGCAAGGCGTCGACGATCTCGGAATCTGGCGCAGGACCGTCACCGCGCAGGCAAGGTGGCAGAGGCAATAGCTTGTCGGCCCATTCCCCTGCCCCGTCCGCGCTCACCGCTCGACCGGTTTTGGGCGAGACATAGACCAGCCCATCGCGCGCGCCGGTCACCGCACAGACCGAAAGGTCCAGGCCAAAGCCCAGCTCTTCCAGCAGCGCCAGCTCCCAACGCAGATAGGCAAGCGGCCAGATTTCATCTTGCCCCAAAAGGTCCAATAGCTGTTCGGTCTGTTTGTAGATCGCCGGATGCGGCTCGCGTTCGGGCAAGCAGAAGGACAACAGAGCCACCACCGCATTCAACCCTGACAGCGCCAGCCGCCCCGAAAATGCCGCCGCAGCCCGCGACCGCAGAGGCTCGACCTGAAAAGTACCAAGATGCTCTTCAAGCCTCGCACGCCAGAGCACATCCAATTGCGCGCCGGGCTGCAGGATCGGTGCAATCTTGCGGCTGGTCCCGCCACGCACGACACCTGCATGACAGCCGTGGGCTTCGGTGAACACTTCGATAATCGCCGCCGTCTCACCATGGCGACGCGAGGTCAGAAGTATGCCGTGATCACGCCAGTCCAATCTTGGCTCCGTTATGCACCCGATATGCCCGCAGGAAATCTTATGCCCATTACAGGATCAAGGTACAAACAGATCGGTCGCGTTGTACGGAGTGTCTGGAAACGTATTGCGAAAAAGCCGTACAAGCGTTAATGTTCGCTTTATGTTCTTTATTGTGCAGGATTTGGAGAATGTCACTTAACTACGTCATGATTGGCTCAAACGACGTCGCCAAGGCACGCCCTTACTACGATGCTGTGGTTTCAAAGATTGGCGGGAAGCTTGTCGCCGAATACATGCCGCACGCGGTCTGTTATGAACTGCGCGGTGGCGGCACGATCTGGGTTGCGACGCCGTTTGACAAACAAGCCGCGACCGTCGGAAACGGCAATATGGTCGGGCTATTGTGCACAAGCGAAGCGGAAGTGCGCCAGGTACATGCCGCGGCGCTTGCCAACGGAGGGTCGAATGAAGGCGATCCGGGTGATCGGCCTCAGTATGGGCCCAACTTCTATGGCGCTTACGCGCGTGACCCAGAAGGCAACAAGATGAGTTTTGTGTATTTGCGCGACGCGAGTTGATCGTCCGCTCAGAACGTTATGCCCGCATGGATCAAAATGCCTGCAACCATCAGCAGGTTCAGCACCATCGATATCCCGTTGCCCACATAGATGGGCAACTTGCCCACCACCAACCCGTAGGCAAACCATAGAAACGATAATGCCGCATAAAGCGACCACGACAGCAATGACTGGCCTGTGGCATGTTCAGAATGGGTGAAGTAGAGCTTGACCAGTTGCGGAAGCGTGGCGAATGGACCGACAACGCCGATAAACACCATGAAACCCTCGAACCGCTGCATCCAGTGGCCAAGTTCCGATTTTTCCAGTTTTTCAGCAATCGTCTCAGCCACGCGAATACCTCATCGTCTTGAATCATTCAAAAAATCAGGTCGGATCTGACCATTCAGGTCAATCACCAAAATAGTAGCTTTGATCCGCGCGTCAAAGGCCCAAGAAGCAGCAGTTATTCAAGCCCCTCGTCGCCCAGAAGGTGCCGCCCTTGCCGGTCCTCGACCTCGATCACCCAGAGGTCGGGATCAAAGCCGCGCTGTCTGCTAATGACCGCGTCAATATCCGCCTCAGGTCCGCTGGACAGTTCGATCCATTTTCGTTCGCCACTCATCAGGTCAAAGCTGCGTTGGAATACCACCGCCTGGCCGTCAAGCGTATTGAGTTTGATCAGCACCGCACCTGCGGTGTTATCCCCATGTGCCACAACAAAACCCGGAATCTCGTGCAACCGAAGCCGCGCAAGGTAGGCGTGCACCCAGAACTCGGCGGTCAATCGCGCCATCGCGCAAGCCCCAACGTTCGACATGAGAATTTTCGTCGAAAATTCTTGGCCAGTGTCATGCGTTACCGTCTTTGAAATCCAGTCCCATTTCTGAATAGCGCTCGGATTCCTCCAACCAGTTCGGCCGCACCTTTACCTGCAGAAACAAGTGAACCTTACGGTCCAGGAATTCCTCCAACTCGGCACGCGCGGCCTGACTGACGGCCTTGATCGTCTCGCCGCGTTTGCCCAGAACGATGCCCTTGTGACCGTCACGCATAACATAGATCACCTGATCTATCTTGGCAGAGCCGTCCTTGCGCTCATCCCAGTTCTCGGTCTCGACGGTCAGTTGATAGGGCAGTTCCTGATGCAGACGCAGGGTCAGCTTCTCGCGAGTCATTTCCGCCGCGATCATGCGCAGGGGCAAATCGGCGATCTGGTCCTCGGGGTAGAGCCACGGACCTTCGGGCAGTTCAGCGGCCAGCCATTTACGCAGGTCGTCGACGCCGTGGCCTTTTTCGGCGGAAATCATAAAGGTTTCGGCGAAAGGATAGCGCGTGTTCAGATCGCTGGTGAGCGCAAGCAGCTTCTCGGACGGGACCTTGTCGATCTTGTTGATCGCCAGTGCGATAGTGCGCCCCTGTCCGATCTCTTCCAGACCTTCGAGGATGCGTTCGACCCCTTCGGTGATACCACGATGCGCTTCGACCATCAGAACGACCACATCCGCATCAGCCGCGCCGCCCCAAGCAGCAGCGACCATGGCGCGATCCAGCCGGCGGCGTGGTTTGAAGAGGCCCGGGGTATCGACAAAGACCAGCTGCGCGTCCCCCTCCATCGCTACCCCACGGATGCGGGCACGGGTGGTTTGCACCTTATGGGTCACGATCGAGACCTTGGCCCCGACCATGCGGTTCAGAAGGGTGGATTTGCCTGCATTGGGCTCTCCGATCAGGGCGATGAATCCGGCGCGTGTGGTCATGTGTGTTGCGATCCTGGTTGCAGGTGCGCACCCCTATAGCAGAAAGGACGCGCGGGCCAGAGGGATTTGTTGATCGCACCTGGCGTTTCAAAATGGGGGGCCAGCCCCCCAGACCCCCCGGGATATTTATCGCCAGATGAAGCAGGGGATCCTGAACACAGGACACGCGCGGGCTTTACTTGGGAAGCGACGATAACAACGACTTGGCAGCCATTTGTTCGGCCTGCCGTTTGGAGCCTGCGGTGGCCTGCGCCTCGGTACCGTCTTGCAAGCGGGCGGCAATTGTAAATGCGGGCGCGTGATCCGGACCTGTGCGTTTGACCTCGACATAGGCCGGAGGTTTCTGGCCACGGGCCTGGGCCCATTCCTGCAGCGCGGTCTTGGCGTCGCGCGCGTCAGCCTCGACCGTATGAATGCGGTCGCCCCATAGGGCGAGGATGACGTCGCGGGCGGCCTCGAACCCAGCGTCGCGGTAGATGGCGGCGATCACGGCCTCCATTGCGTCGCCCAACAGGGCCTGTTTGCGGCGCCCGCCCGAGAGCATCTCGGATCTGCCCAGTTTCAGCACCGCGCCAAGATCGATCTGACGGGCGACATCGGCGCAGGCCTCTTTACGGACAAGCGCGTTGAACCGAGGGGCGAGTTGACCTTCGGAAGCCTGTTTGTCCGCCTCGAGAAGGGCGGTGGCCATAACAAGCCCGAGGACACGATCGCCAAGAAACTCAAGCCGCTGGTTGTCGGGGCGCGTGGGCGAGGAGACCGAGCCGTGGGTCAATGCGCGCAACAGCAGTTCCTGGTCGGAGAATGTGTACCCCAACCGCTGCTGAAAGGCTTTTATTTCAGCCGATAGCTTCAATTGACCGCCTTGAAGAAACGGTCACCGCGCCACGTCCAGAAGAACAGCATCGAGCGCCCCGCCGACGAGAACATGATACGGTCTGCGCGCCCGATCAGGTTCTCATAAGGCACAAATCCCACGCCTCCGGCGGATTGCGGCAGTCGGCTGTCGGCCGAGTTGTCGCGGTTGTCGCCCATAAAGAAATAGTGGCCTTCGGGTACGGTATAGATGCCGGTATTGTCCGAGCCTTGATTGCCGATATTCAGCACATCATAGGAGACGCCATTGGGCAGGGTTTCGATCAGGCGGTTCTTTTCACATTCTCCGCCGAACCCGACAGGGCCATTGGAACAACGCGGACGCAGGCCTTGTGGGCCCTGTGGCTCGGCCTTTTCGGTGAAGACGCCATCGGGTTGCTGCGGTACCGGCGTGCCGTTCAGGATGATCTGGCCCTGACGCACCTGTACGCGGTCGCCCGGCATCCCGATCAGGCGCTTGATGAAGTCACGACCCGTCACCGAATGACGGAAGACGATGACATCTCCGCGTTCGGGTTCACCGCCCAGCAGGCGCGTGTTGTCGCCTTTCATCCAGCCGCAAATATCCTCGGCATCGATGTTCAGGCCGACACTTGGGATGATCAGGCTGGGGCAAGAGGCGTAGGAATAGCCATAAGTCATTTTGTTGACGAACAGGAAATCCCCGATCAGCAACGTCTGCTTCATCGAGCCCGAGGGAATCCAGAATGGTTGAAAGAACAGGGTGCGGAAAACGCCCGCGATCAGCAGGGCGTAGACGATGGTTTTGATCGTCTCCCAAATGGCGTTTCCGGATTTGGCTTCCTCGGCCATACTGCTCTCTCCAGTCTCTGCGTGGTTGGGGTGCTACATGCGGGTCAGGTCGCGGCAAGTCAAGGCTGCGCAGGCGCTTCTTGCAGCGGGCGCGCCTCGATCAAGACAAAGGCCTGTGCCCAGGGGTGATCATCGGTCAGGGTAACGTGAATGATCGCCTCGTGTCCCTCGGGTGTCATCTCTTTCAAGCGTTCGGCAGCCCAACCGGTGACATGCATGACAGGTTGGCCCGTGCGCAGATTTGTGACGGCCATATCCTTCCACGCGATCCCCATGCGCAGACCTGTGCCCAGCGCTTTCGAACACGCTTCTTTCGCGGCCCATCGCTTGGCGTAGGTGCCTGCGGTATCGGCCCTGCGTTCGGCTTTTGCCTGTTCGGTGTCGGTAAAAACGCGGTTGCGGAACCGATCGCCAAACCGGTCGAGCGTGCCCTGAATGCGGTCAATATTGGCAAGGTCCGTGCCGATGCCGAGTATCATGTCATACCTCCAGCACCACGGTGCCCAGCTTCTGCCCCGCCTCGACCATTTCGTGGGCGGAAACCGCGTCTTTCATCGCTCCACCGGGGACGACGGCGTGGGTGAGTGCGCCCTGCTCCAGCCACGCGCCCAGTTGCGCCTCACCACGGCGGCGCGCGGCGGCGTCAAGCTGATAGACGATCAACATATGCAGGCGGATGTTTTTGAACATGAAACCGTAGAAGTCCAGCGTGGGCGTCATTTGCGAGGCCGAGGCGTAACTGGCGATCGTGCCACAGGGGCGGATCATTGCCAGCGAGTCAGACTGATTGGCCGCAAAATCGACCTCTACAATACGGTCGACGCCCTCTCCGTTTGTCAGATCCATCACAGCTTCGGTCACGTTCTGCGAGCGGTAGTTTATGCATTCGGCCGCGCCCGAATGTGCGGCTTTTTCATCGGAACTGACGGTGGTGATCACCCGCGCGCCACCCAGCGCAGCCATCTGGCAGGCGTAGCGTCCCACCGTACCTGCGCCACCGGTCACAAGCACAGTCTGGTCAGCGATCGGACCGTCGCAATACAAAGCATACCATGCGGTCATGGCCGGGATGCCGAAACAGGCACCCTCGGCGAAGCTGGTGGTGCCCGGTAAGCGAACGGCCTGATCAGAGGGTAGCGCGATGTATTCCGCCCCCGTTCCAAAGGCGCGTTGCCACTGGCCGTTCCAGATCCAGACCCGTTCGCCAATGCGGGCCGGGTCGACACCGTCGCCGACGGCCTCAATCACACCAGCCCCATCCGAGTGGGGAATGATGATCGGGTACTGCATCACCGCACCCGGACGGGCGCCACCGCGCAGCTTGACATCCGACGGGTTGATGCCGCTGGCATGAACACGCACCAACACCTCACCCGGAGCCGGGTCGGGCGTGGGCATGTCGATGATTTCAATAACGTCCGACGCGGGACCAAAGCCGCGATATGTTATGGCTTTCATAAAGGCCCCTCGTTCATCTTATGCGACATTCGTACACTCCTATCGGGTACAAACCCGTTTTGCTGATCCGCCCGCCAAAGCCGTCTGCCCCCAGAACATCCTCTTGCGTTCAACTATTTGCACTCTCTCGAAGGGCAATAGAACACATCCGCGATAGGAAAAAACGGCACGCGCTCAGTATGAAGCAAAGCACGAACCAACCCCGATTGAACAACAGCTGACCCTCAGACCGGTCGCCGAAGTTCATCCACCCTCTCCCCGCGCTTCCTCCATCAGGCGGCGCATTTCGTGGACCGCCGGGGTGAGGCCGCGGAAGATGGCTTCGCCGATCAGGAAGTGACCGATATTGAGTTCACGCACCTCCGGGAAGGCTGCGACAGGTTGCACCGTGTCGTAGTTCAGACCGTGGCCCGCGTGCACCTCAAGGCCCAAAGAGTGGGCATAGGTGGACATTTCGCGCAGGGCTTCCAGTTCACGAGCGGCAGCGTCCAGTTTGCCCTCGGCGTGGAAATCGCAATAGGCGCCCGTGTGCAATTCGATCACCTCGGCGCCGATGCGGTGGGCGGCTTCGATCTGGCGCTTGTCGGCAGCAATGAAGATCGACACACGGCACCCGACATCGCGCAACGGAGCGATGAAATGCGCCAGTTTGTTCTCCTCACGCGCGACCTCAAGCCCGCCTTCGGTCGTGCGTTCTTCGCGCTTTTCGGGCACGATGCAGACAGCGTGAGGTTTGTGGCGCAAGGCGATCTTTTGCATCTCGTCCGTCGCCGCCATCTCGAAGTTGAGCGGTACGCTCAGCGCGTCCATCAGACCTTCGATATCAGCGTCAAGGATATGGCGGCGGTCTTCGCGCAAATGTGCGGTGATGCCGTCAGCCCCGGCTTCTTCGGCCAGTTTTGCGGCCCGGATCGGGTCCGGATAGTCCCCCCCGCGCGCGTTGCGGATGGTGGCCACATGGTCGATATTCACGCCCAGACGCAAGTGGTTATCAGACATCTTTCGAATCCTTCATTGTCCCTGAGGTCGACCCTAGTGGTTTTGAAGCTGGAACGTCAGCCTCCGCCTGCGCAAGGCGTTTGATTTGTTCGAATTTCGCCTTGATCTTGGCGCGGCGACGCTGCTGGTAGGTGCGGATCAAAGGCAGGCTGAGATAGGCGCACACCACACCTGCGATGATGCCGGGGATGACACCCCCCACCATGTAAGGAAAGAACACATCGTCATAGAACCGGCTGAGGCCATGCCAATCGGCCTCGCGTCCGGTGAAGATCGCGATGCAATTGTCTTTCAGATCGCCCATCGCATCGGCGAATTTGCCCATCAGCCCGTCGGTATCGCCCTTGCGAAAGCGGGTGCCAAGCAGGAAATGCCCGGTTTGCAGGCTGACCACGCCGATAGGCACATAGGTCAGCGGGTTGCCGAAGAAGGTGCCGGACAACGCCGCAAGTATGTTGCCGTTCAGCAGCCGCGCCAGCACCGCAGCGACCAGAAAGTGCAGGCCATAGAACGGTGTAAAAGCGGCGAATACCCCCGCCCCGATGCCACGCGCGATGCGTTCGGGGCTGTCCGGCAGGCGACGGACGCGGTGTTTGACATAGTGAAAGGCGCGGGTCCAGCCGCCGCGCGGATAGACGAACTCGGACGCGATCTGAACGGCTGAGCGGCGATCTCGGCGCTTGAAAACCACTCGTGATCACCCCTTCTCAGCCAGCCGCGACGGCGGGTTTTGCGCTTTCGCGGTAGCGTTCGACCGCCGCCACATCGCTTTCGGCCTCAAGCATCAGCATCAGCGAATGCAGCTGTTCAAGGTCACGCAGTTCGACATTGATCATCAGACGGTAAAAATCCGGTTTGCGGTCGACGAATTCGAGGTTCGAGATATTGGCCTTTTTCTCACCAATCAATGTGCAAATACGCCCCAGCACGCCCGCATCATTGCCGATGGTCAGGTCCAGTGTCGCGCCATAAACCGCCGGGTGGGTGCCTGAATGCCAGTGCAGATCGACCCAGCGCTCAAGCTCGTTTTCAAATTCGGACAGGCGGTCGCAATCGATGGCATGCACCACCACACCCTTGCCGCGATACGTGATGCCAACGATGCGTTCACCCGGCAGCGGCTGACAGCAGGGCGCGCGATCGAATTTCTGCCCCGGTTCAAGGCCAATCACCGCACGGCGGGGCGAGATGGCATCGCCTTCGTCTTTGGTCAGTTCCGGATAGACGGCCTCGACTACCTCATGGGCCGTCAGTTCGGCGCTGCCGAGGCGCGCCAGCAATTCGTGACGATCCTTCAGGCGCAGATGCTTGGCGGCAGTGTCCAGCGCCTTGTCGGTGGCTTTGCGACCAAGGTTTTCAAAGCCCGCGCGGGCCAGCTCCTTGCCCAATTTGATGAAGCGTTCGCGATCAACCTCGCGCAGGGCGCGGCGGATGGCCGTACGGGCCTTGCCGGTCACCGCGATTTCCAGCCATGTCACCTGCGGCGTCTGACCATCTGCCGTGATGATATCGACCGATTGACCATTCTTGATCCGGGTCCAGAGCGGCACGCGGATACCGTCAACCTTGGCACCCACACAAGCGTGGCCGATGCGGGTATGGATGGCATAGGCAAAGTCGATCGGCGTCGCTCCACGCGGCAGTTTCACCACATCGCCCTTGGGAGTGAAGCAGAACACCTGGTCCGAATACATCTCAAGCTTGACGGCTTCGAGGAAATCCTCGTGATCGTCCTCGCTGTCGAACTGCTCGGTCAGGTTTGAAATCCATTTCGCCGGGTCCACGGCAAACGGGTTCTCGGACCGGACCCCATCGCGATAGGACCAGTGAGCAGCCACACCGGTTTCGGCGACGTCATGCATCTGGCGCGTGCGGATCTGAACTTCGACCCGCTTGCCGTCACGGCCCGATACGGTCGTATGAATCGAGCGGTAGCCGTTCGATTTCGGCTGGCTGATATAGTCCTTGAACCGCCCGGGCACCGCGCGCCAACGCTGGTGGATCGCCCCGAGCGTGCGATAGCAGTCTTCTTCGGTCCGGGTGATGATGCGGAATCCGTAGATGTCGGACAGGCGCGAAAAGCCCTGATCCTTTTCCTGCATCTTGCGCCAGATCGAATAGGGCTTCTTGGCACGGCCAAAGACCTCGGCCTCGATCCCGGCCTTCTCCAGCTCATGCCGCATATCGCCGGTGATGCGATGAATCACGTCACCGGTTTCACGCTGCAGAGTGATAAAGCGGCGGATGATCGACTGGCGGCCTTCAGGGTTCAGAACGCGGAAGGCGAGGTCTTCCAACTCTTCGCGCATCCACTGCATACCCATGCGGCCTGCAAGCGGCGCGTAGATATCCATAGTCTCGCGGGCCTTCTGCACCTGCTTTTCCGGGCGCATCGCCTTGATAGTGCGCATGTTATGCAGACGGTCGGCCAGTTTGACCAGGATAACCCGCAGGTCCTTGGACATCGCCATGAAAAGCTTGCGGAAGTTTTCGGCCTGTTTCGTCTCGCGGCTGGACAGCTGCAGATTGGTCAGCTTTGTTACGCCGTCGACCAGCTTGGCGACCTCTTCCCCGAACAGCTCGGACACTTTGCCGTAGTTGGCCTTGGTGTCTTCAATCGTATCGTGCAGCAGCGCAGTGATGATGGTCGCATCATCCAGACGCTGTTCGGTCAGGATGGCGGCAACTGCAACGGGGTGGGAAAAATAGGGTTCGCCGGAATGGCGGAACTGGCCTTCGTGCATCTGCTGGCCGAATTCATAGGCCCGCTCGATGCGTTCGGCATTTGTCTTGGGATTGTAATTGCGGACCAGCGCAATCAGGTCTTCTGCTGAAATCATCCGGTCCGCACCTTCGTGTCTGGGCTTTACCCCTGGCCCTGAGCCTCCATCAGAGCGCGCAGGAGTTTTTCTTCGGACATGTCGTCATCCGCAGGCTTGTCGGATTCCGCACCCATCAGCAGCGCCATCTGATCTTCTTCAGGCTCGTCCACCTCGATCTGGGTCTGGTTGGCCTCGATCAGACGCTCGCGCAGCTCATCGGCGCTTTGGGTTTCGTCGGCGATTTCGCGCAGCGAGACAACGGGGTTCTTGTCGTTGTCGCGGTCGACGGTGATCGGGCCACCGGCGGAAATCTCGCGTGCCCGGTGGGCGGCAAGCATCACCAGTTCGAACCGGTTCGGGACCTTGTCTACACAATCTTCGACCGTAACGCGGGCCATTGGGCGCTCTCCGTAAATGAATCCGTGGCAGGAAGGGGTTTATCTAAGCGCGAATCCCCGCCTTGACAAGCAGGAAATGCCGCAAATGCGAGGATCACAGAGGCGTGACCGCTGCCACATCTGCAGGCGGCAGCGCAGCCACCATCTGCGCCACGGTCTGCCCCAGCACCGGATGGGTCCAATCAGGCGCCACATCACCCATCGGCACCAGCACAAAGGCGCGATCCTGCAGGCGGGGATGGGGCAGGATCAGCTGGTCGGGCGCGGATTTGATCTGATCTTCGGGCGGCAGGGTCAGCCAGCGCTGATATTCCGCCGGATCGGGCAGAACCCGGTCGCCCCAGCAGACCAGATCCAGATCCAGCGTACGCATGCCCCAGCGCTGAACCCGCGCGCGGCCAAAGTCATGCTCGATCCGGTGCAGCAGGTCCAGAACCTGCTGCGGTGTCAGTTCGGTTTCGACCAGAACCGCCGCATTGACGTAGTCCGGTCCCGCCCCCGCCGGAAAGCACGGCGTGGCAAAATACCGGCTTGTGGCGCGAATCATCAGACCGGCCTTCGCCAGTTCCATCACTGACTGCTCAAGTGTCACCTTGGGCCCATTATCTCTCAGGCTGAGATTTGCACCGAGTGCAATGACCGCTTTTGACAAGGAATTGTCCACTTTTAACCCCATATTCCGTCCAGAGAATGCTTGCGATGTAAGCTAAAACGCCTATTTTAGGGTCACCATTGCACTGACCAATTACTTTTCACTCACGGAGCTCACAGTGCGGTGGCTTATACCGGAAGGACCATTTTATGTTTTACAAAGACGAACGGCTAGCGCTGTTCATCGACGGCTCGAATCTTTACGCAGCCGCCAAAGCACTGGGGTTTGACATCGACTACAAGTTGCTGCGTCAGGAATTCATGCGCAGAGGCAAACTGCTTAGAGCTTTCTACTACACAGCGCTACTGGAAAATGACGAGTATTCCCCGATCAGACCTCTGGTGGACTGGCTGCACTATAACGGCTTCACCATGGTCACCAAACCGGCCAAGGAATACACCGACAGCATGGGGCGTCGGAAAGTCAAAGGAAACATGGATATCGAACTGACCGTTGATGCCATGGAACTGGCACCGCGCGTTGATCATATCGTGCTGTTCTCGGGCGATGGGGATTTCCGCCCGCTGATAGCCAGCCTGCAGCGGCAGGGCGTACGCGTTTCGGTCGTGTCGACCATCCGCAGCCAGCCGCCGATGATCTCGGACGAGCTGCGCCGTCAGGCCGACAACTTCATTGAACTGGAAGACCTGCGCGACGTGATCGGGCGGCCTCCGCGCGAAATGCCCTCTGAACCGCGCAGCGTCGCCGCTGCCGGGCAGTGATATCGCCGCACCCCACCACTCACCACATGGGGATACGCGAGAATATGCGCGGCCAGGGCAAACGCTCTGGCCGCGCGACTTTAAAGGGTTAGGTGCTCAAAACACCTCTTTGCTAACAGCGATTCATGTCAGGTAAATGACGCGCTCCTGTCTGGACCATGGCAATGAAAAGACCTAGGTGTTCGGTCGAGGAGAACGCCGAATGACAAAGCCGCCGCTGACATTGTTTCTGGCCGCCCCGCGCGGGTTCTGTGCGGGTGTGGACCGCGCGATCAAGATCGTGGAAATGGCGCTGCAGAAATGGGGGGCGCCAGTCTATGTGCGCCATGAGATCGTGCATAACAAATTCGTCGTCGACGGGCTGCGCGCCAAAGGTGCGGTGTTTGTCGAAGAGCTGGACGAATGCCCCGATGATCGCCCCGTGATCTTTTCTGCCCACGGGGTGCCGAAATCGGTACCCGCCACAGCAGAACGGCGTGAGATGATCTATGTGGACGCGACCTGCCCTCTGGTCTCGAAGGTTCATGTCGAGGCGCAGCGCCATGCGGATGCGGGGCTGCAGATGATCATGATCGGCCATAAAGGCCATCCCGAAACCGTCGGCACCATGGGGCAATTGCCCGAGGGCGAGGTTCTGCTGGTCGAAACAGTCGAAGATGTGGCCGAGGTCGCCGTGCGGGATCCCGAAAAGCTGGCCTTTGTCACCCAGACGACTCTGTCGGTCGATGACACTAAGGACATTATTGCGGCGCTCGAAGCGCGGTTTCCGGCGATCGTCGGACCGCATAAGGAAGACATCTGTTATGCCACCACCAACCGGCAGGAAGCGGTAAAGGCGGTTGCGCCGAAATCCGACGCGCTGCTGGTGGTGGGCGCGCCGAACTCGTCCAATTCACGCCGTCTGGTCGAGGTAGCCGCGCGCGCGGGCTGCAATTACGCGCAACTGGTGCAGCGCGCGACCGAGATCGACTGGCGCGCGCTGGAGGGCATTTCCAGTGTTGCCATCACCGCCGGGGCCTCGGCCCCCGAGGTGCTGGTGAACGAGGTGATTGACGCCTTCCGCGACCATTACGATGTCACCGTCGAGCTGGTCGAAACCGCCGTGGAAAACGTCGAGTTCAAAGTGCCCCGCGTCCTGCGGCAACCGGCATGAGCGGCATCCCCCGCGCGCCGCTATTCCTTGGGCTGGCCGGGCTGATCCCGTTCGTCTGGGGCGCGCTGACCTATCTGAGCGGCGATCTGAACGATTGGGGCCGGCAGGAACTGGGGTCGCGGTTCGTGGGACCGTATGTTCAGTTGTTCTACGGTTCAGTGATCCTGAGCTTCATGTCGGGCGTGTTGTGGGGCTTTGCCACCAAAACCTCAGGCAGCAAGGCGACGACCTGTTATACGCTGTCCGTTCTGCCCGCGCTGTGGGCATTTTTCATGACCGGCGGCGGGCCAGTCAGTGCCGGGACGAACCTGATGTACGGGTTCGCTGGTTTACTCGTGCTGGATGCGCTGTTCTCGTATTGGCGGCTAACCCCGGTCTGGTGGATGCGCCTGCGCATCCTGCTGACCTGCGTGGTATTGGCCTGTCTTGCGGTAGGAGTTTACCTGTGACCGACGAACGAACGATCGACGCCTATACGGCGCGCGTCGCGGATTATCTGAACATCCCCCTGCCCCCCGAACAACTTGAGGCGCGGCAGGCCTTTGCCGACGCAGTTGGCGTGGGCGGCTATGTGCTGGATCTGGGCTCGGGCCCCGGATCCGACAGCGCATTTCTGATGCGGCAGGGGCTGAAGGTGCGGGCGCTGGACGCGACGCCTACCTTTGTCGACCATGCGCGCGAGAACGGCGTGGATGCGCATCTGGGCACGTTTGATGATGTCACGGAAGTCGCCGAATATGACGGCATCTATGCCAGCTTTTCCCTGCTGCACGCTCCGCGCGCCGATTTCCCCCGCCATCTTGGTGCGATCCACACGGCGCTGAAACCCGGTGGTCAACTGTTTCTTGGCATGAAACTGGGCACAGGCGAGCACCGCGACGGCATTGATCGATACTATACCTATTACTCGGAGGCCGAGATCGAGGCCGCTCTGACCGAGGCCGGGTTCACCATTGACCGCGCTGTCAAAGGGGTGGGCAAAGGTCTGGCCGGGTCATATGACGGGTTCATTCTGGTGTTTGCCCATGCCTGATCTTTTTGCCTATACCGACGGAGCTTGTTCCGGCAATCCCGGCCCCGGCGGCTGGGGTGTGTTACTGCGCGCGATGGATGGCGAGACTGTCCTGAAAGAGCGCGAGCTGAGCGGCGGCGAGGCGGAAACCACCAACAACCGGATGGAACTGCTGGCCGCGATCAGCGCCTTGGAAACGCTGGAGCGGCCCTCGAAACTGACCATCGTCACCGACAGTGCCTATGTGAAGAACGGCGTGACGGGGTGGATTTACGGGTGGAAGCGGAATGGCTGGAAGACCTCGAACAAGAAGCCTGTGAAGAATGTCGATCTGTGGCAGCGGCTGGATGAAGCCGCACAGAGACACGAGGTGACGTGGGAATGGGTCAAGGGCCATGCAGGCCACCCCGAGAATGAACGTGCGGACGAACTGGCCCGCGCAGGCATGGCCCCGTTCAAACCCAAGAAAGAGCAGGCGTGAGCGGGCTCGCCCTGCTGGACTACGCCTCGGTTCTGGTCTTTGCACTGACCGGAGCCCTGGTGGCCAGCCGGGCGCAGCTGGACCTGATTGGCTTTGCCTTTATCGCCTGTCTGACGGCTGTGGGCGGCGGCACTGTGCGCGACCTGCTGCTGGACCGGCATCCGATCTTCTGGGTCGGCCAGCCCGATTACATCCTGATCGCCTGCGGTGCGGCGATCCTGGTCTTTTTCACCGCCCATCTGGTCGAGAGCCGCTATAACCTGCTGATCTGGCTGGACAGCTTCGCCCTGTCGATTGCGGTGGCCGCGGGCACGGCAGCGGCGCTGTCGCTGGGCCAATCCGGCATCATCGTCGTTCTGATGGGCATTACCACCGGCTGTCTGGGTGGGTTGATGCGCGATGTGGTCTGCAACGAGGTGCCACTGGTTTTGAAACAGGGTGAGCTATACGTCTCTTGCGCCTTTGCCGGAGCCCTGACAGCAGTGCTGGCCACACGCACGGGGTTCGAGGGTCTGCCTGCGCTCGGGATATGCGCGCTTGTATGCTGGGCATTGCGGGCCGGGTCGCTGTTGTTTGGGTGGCGGCTGCCGGTCTATAAAGCCCGACCACCACGGCAATAGGGCTTAGGACGACAGAATGACCTTTCGATTTTCATATCTGGCTGCGGCGCTGCTGCTGGCGGGATGTGCAGCCCCCTACACGCCGGTCAGTTTCACGGCGCAGGGGACTCAAATCGTGGCCAGCGGCACCATCGACCACACGACCTTAAGCGCGTTTGAAGAGGTGATCGCCGACAATCCCGGGGCGCAGACGCTGGTGCTGCAGAACATCGAAGGCTCGGTCGATGATGACGCCAATGTGGTCTTCAGCCGCGTGGTGCGCGCGGAAGGGTTCGATACGGTGGTGCCCTCGGACGGGCTGGTCGCCTCGGGCGGGACCGACCTGTTTCTGGCGGGCAACCGGCGGGTGCTGGAACCCGGGGCCTGCGTCGGCGTCCACAGTTGGGGCGGCGGTGGGTATGTGGCCGCTGAATTACCCAAGGACCATCCGGAACATGACCGATACCTGGATTACTTTGAGGATATCGGGGTCGACCCTGCTTTCTACTGGTTCACGCTGGATGCTGCGCCAGAAGACGAGATTCACTGGATGACATCCGCAGAGGTAAACCGCTTCGCAATGACATCGCGCGCGGCTTCGGATCTGGGAAATGCAGCCCTTTGCGACGCGAGATAACCCGATTCAGCGCCGCAGATAGGTCTTCCAGACCCAAATCACCAGCAAAGCCCCCAGCACCGCACCGACAAAGCCCGAGAGCCATCCCATCATCGTGATCAAAGTGCGCAGGATCAATCCACCGATCAGCGCACCAATGATGCCAATGAACATCGTCGTGGGGATATCGGCCTCGATCCGCATCAGGCGGGTGGCCAGGAACCCGGCGGCGGCTCCGATGATGATCAGGGCGACGATGGGCATGTCACTTCCTCCAATGCGTGGGCACGATGATCAGGGCGCCGATCGACGACAGCACCGCGTCCAATCCCGGCGGGCCAAAGCTGATGCCGAACATGATGCGGACGAAATAGAACAAGAAGGCCCCACCCACGCAGATGATGATGGACGGCAGGTAACCGTTATGGGTAAAGCCGGTCTTTTCCGACAGATAGCCCACGATCCCGGCGATCACGACGGTGCCCATCAGGATCATGAACATCTGGCTTTACTCCGATGTCAGGCGGGTACCGACCGGGATAGGCCAGCCCCGCAGAAAAGTTTCGCTATCCTGCGCGCCTTTGCCTGCCCTTTGCAAGCGCAGCAGCTCGACCGCGCCGTCGCCGCAGGCCACGCGGAGGTGGTCGTCCAGAACCTCACCCGGAATGCCCTGGCCCTCGGCCAGTCGAGAGGCGAGAAGTTTGATCCGGTCGCCTTCAATCTCGGTCCACGCACCGGGGAAAGGGGACAGCCCGCGGATTTTCCGATCTACTTCGATGGCTGGCGCTGACCAGTCGATCCGCGCTTCGGCCTTGTCAATCTTGGCGGCGTAGGTGACGCCCTCTTCGGGCTGCGGATCGGGGGTCAGATCGGGCAGCTTGCTCAGCGCCTCAACGATCAAGGCCGCACCCATATCCGAGAGGCGATCATGGAGCTGCGCGGTCGTTTCCTCGGGCCCGATAGCGGTGGTCTCGCGCAGCAGAACGGGGCCGGTATCCAGCCCAGCCTCCATCTGCATGATGCAGATACCGGTCTGCGCATCGCCCGCCATGATCGCGCGGTGGATCGGCGCGGCCCCGCGCCAGCGCGGCAGCAGGCTGGCATGGATGTTCAGGCAGCCCTGGGCGGGCGCGTCCAGGATCGGTTGCGGCAGCAGCAGCCCATAGGCCGCAACCACCGCCACTTCGGCGTTCAGCGCGGCAAAGTCGGCCTGTTCCTCGGGCGATCTCAGCGATCGGGGATGGCGCACTGTTAGGCCCAGCGCCTCGGCCCGCGCATGGACCGGAGTTGGGCGATCTTTCTTGCCCCGGCCTGCAGGGCGCGGAGGCTGACAATAGACGGCGGCAATCTCGTGGCCTGCTTCGACCAGGGCATCCAGCACCGGCACTGAGAAATCAGGGGTTCCCATGAAGATGATGCGCATACGTCCCTCCGTAGGATGGGGTTTCACCCCATCTTCTTTGCCTTGCGCAGCAGCATGTCGCGTTTGACCTTGCTGAGCCGGTCGAAATACATGCGCCCGTTTAGATGGTCGATCTGGTGCTGCACGCTTGTGGCCTCGATGCCCACGAAATCGCGGCGGTCGATCTGGCCCTGTTCATTCAGAAATTTCACCGTCACCGCGCGCGGGCGTTTCACCTTGGCCGAGACGCTGGGCAGGTTCGGGCTGGCCTCGTCATGTTCGCGCAGCTCGCCCGAGCTGTGCAGGATTTCGGGATTGGCCAGACGTACTGCCCTGCCCCGCTGGGTGGAGCCATCGACCACGGCCAGCCGCAGCATCACCCCGATCTGGGGCGCGGCAAGGCCGACGCCGGGCATCGCCTCCATCGTGTCGATCATGTCGTCCCAGATGGCGCGGATGTCGTCGGTGATCTCGGGGACATCCTCGGCCTTGGTGCGCAGGCGCTTGTCGGGCCATGGCAGGCAGGTCCGCACCGTCATGTGCGGGCCTGTTCGCGCTTCAGCTTTTGCATCTTGCGGGTGATCATCTGACGCTTGAGCGGTTTGAGATAGTCGATGAAGAGCTTACCGTTCAGATGGTCGATCTCATGCTGCACGCAGGTGGCCCAGAGGTCGTCAAAGGTTTCCTGCTGCAGATTGCCGTCACGGTCCAGCCATGTGACGTCCACCGTTTTGGGGCGGGTGACCTCGGCATATTGCTCGGGGATCGACAGGCAGCCTTCCTCGTAGACATTGGTCTCGTCCGAGGACGCGATGACCTCGGGGTTAAACATCACCAGCGGGCGCGGGGCCTCGCCTTCTTCCTTGACGCAATCCACCACGATCAGCCGATCCAGCACTCCGATCTGCGGCGCCGCAAGGCCAATGCCAGGCGCGTCATACATCGTCTCCAGCATGTCGTCGGCCAGTTTGCGCAGGTCGTCGGTGATGTCGGCCACCGGCGCGCAGACCTTTTTCAGGCGGGGATCGGGATGGATCAGGATATTGCGTTTCATGAGGCTGATTTAGGCCATCGCGCCCGCCACCGCAACGGCCCCCTTGCACATGGCGGATTTGAGGTTAGCTTTCGCCTCGACAGATGGAGATGACATGACTTTCAACGACCTGATCGACCGCCGGGGCACACAGTCTTCGAAATGGGACAAGATGGAGCACCTGTACGGCGTCTCGCCCGAGGATGGGCTGGCGATGTGGACCGCCGATTCCGATTATGCCACCGCCCCTTGCGTGATCGAGGCGGTGCGCAAGGCAGCCGATCATGGGGCGTTCGGCTATTCGTGGATGTATCCGGAGTATCTGAACGCGATCCAGTGGTGGATGAAGACCCGCCACAACTGGGAGATCGACACCGATTGGATTCTGACCTCGCAAGGGTTGGGCAACGCGATTGCACTATGTCTGGATGTGTGGAGCGAGCCCGGGGATGGGATCGTGATCTTCTCGCCCGTTTACCACGAGTTTGCGCATAAGGTGAACAAGGCGGGCCGCCGCGTGGTGGAATGCCCGCTGGTGCGGGACGGAGAGACCTATGCGCTGGATCTGGACGATGCGCAGTCGCGGCTGGACGGGTCTGAAAAGCTGCTGCTGTGGTGCTCGCCGCAGAACCCCTCGGGTCGGGTCTGGACACCAGAGGAGCTGCGCGCGGTGGCGGCATTCGCCGAACGCAACGGCTTGATCTTGGTCTCGGACGAGATTCACCACGATCTGGTCTATCCCGGCCATACCTTCGTACCGATGGATGTGGCCGCACCGGATGCGCGGGCGTGGACCGTGACGCTGACGGCGGCCTCGAAGACCTTCAACATCGCGGGCCAGCGCACCGGCAACATGATCATCCCCGACGCCAAGCTGCGGGCCGAGATGAAGCACCGGTTGCAGACGCTGGATTATGACCCCAGCGCGCTGGGGGTGGCGATGATCACCGCCGCCTATTCTCCGGAAGGGGCGGCATGGGTCGACGCGCAGATCGCGCATCTGGCCGAGAACTGTCGGGTGTTCGACGCCGCCATCGCCGAGATTCCGGGCCTGTGGTCGATGCCGCTGCAGGCGACCTATCTGGCTTGGGTCGATTTCTCGGGCACCGGGATGGATCACGATGAATTCGTGAAGCGTCTGCGCGAGGACGCCCGGATCGCCACATCCTCGGGCCCCGGGTTCGGCACCGGCGGCGAGACGTTTGAGCGGTTCAATCTGGCCACGCAACGCGCACGGGTGGAAGAAGCCTGCACGCGGCTGAAGGCAGCCTTCGGCGATTTGCAATAAGCCTTACAGACGGAGGCACGTCATGCCCGAGACCCTATTTACGCTGCCGGACATCCCAAGCATCCCGGTGCAGGGGGAACAGGCGACCTATCCGATCGGGCGGATTTTCTGCGTGGGCCGCAATTATGCCGCCCATGCCGCCGAGATGGGGCATGAGGTGGATCGCCAGACGCCGTTCTATTTCACCAAATCCGCGCCTAACGCGGTTTTGACGGGCGCATCTGTGCCGTATCCTGCGGGCACCGAGGATTATCAGCACGAAATGGAACTGGCCGTCGCCATCGGCACACCGGTTTTTCAGGCTACTGCGGCGCAGGCCCATGCCGCAATCTTTGGCTATGGGTGCGCGCTGGACATGACGCGCCGCGACCTGCAGATCCGCGAACGCAACAAACAGCGCCCCTGGGATCTGGGTAAGGATGTGGAAAACGGCGCAGTTTTCGCTCCGCTGACCCGTGCCGGTCACTGGAGCCCATCGGGTGACAAGCGCATCCACCTCAGCGTCAATGGGAAGGTGACACAGGATGCCACACTGTCAGAGCTGGTCTGGAAGATCGACGAATTGATCTGCCACCTGTCGGGTTTCTATCACCTGCGCCCCGGCGATCTGATCCTGACCGGAACGCCCGCCGGTGTCGGACCCGTTGTCGCCGGAGATCGCATCGAAGGCGGCATCGATGGGCTGGCCCCGGTACATCTGACTCTGACGGAGCCCAACTAATCGGTCCCGCCGCAAACCGGGAAGCTTTGGGCTCCAATGCTCCGAGAACGCCCCCAGTCTGGCGAGGGGTTAAAGATTGAAGGTTCAGTCGCGGTTTTCAAGCAAAGCAATCGGCGCATCCGGTGCGCGGTAGAAATCCAGCGGAGCCTGATCAGCGGCCACGGTGCTGCGCTTGAATTCATAGCGCATTTCACCCAGCGCTTCCTCATCCGCGATGATCAGGCATTGATACATGTGATTGGCCCCGTCATAGATATCGACTAGCCCGCGCAAACGCGGTGTCGTTTCGGCCTCGACGGTGAAACCGTCCTTCCACAATGTCAGAATTTTGAAGGTATTGTCGCCCATTTCCACCCGCAAACGGCTGGATTTCTTAAGGGTCGCGATTCGGGCCGCATCCAGTTCGGCGCGAATTTCCCTTGAAACATAGGTACTCATAATCAATTTCCCCCGCTAACTCAGTCTATTTTGGACCAGCATGTGTAAAAATCCAGTGAACTACGTCACTTGGATCTTCGGATTTGTGTTCTGTTGCACAGCAGTGCCCTCTGGGTCTGTGCACGGATGCAGGCCAGATGCGCGCGCGATGAAATAGGAACATGGGCGCGGGCGGCCTATCTTTGCCTCAATCGCAAAGCGAAAGGACAAACGATGGGCCTACTTGTCGACGGCGTATGGCATGACACCTGGTATGACACCAAATCCACAGGCGGGGCGTTCAAACGCTCGGCTGCGCAGTTTCGCAATTGGATTACCGCCGATGGCGCGCCCGGCCCCTCGGGGCGTGGCGGGTTCGATGCGGAATCGGGTCGCTATCATCTTTACGTCTCTCATGCCTGCCCCTGGGCGCACCGCACCCTGATCTTTCGCGAACTGAAGGGGCTGAGCGATCACATCTCTGTCTCGGTGGTGCATCCCGATATGCTGGACAAGGGCTGGACCTTTGAGACTGACAGTCAGGGCGCGACGGGCGATCGGCTGTTCGGGCATGACTTTGCCCATCAAATCTATACGCGCGCCGATCCCAACTACTCGGGCCGGGTCACCGTGCCGATTCTTTGGGACAAGGTTGAGAAGACCATCGTCTCGAACGAAAGCTCCGAGATCATCCGGATGTTCAACTCGGCCTTCAACGAAATCACCGGCAATCATGACGACTACTGGCCCGAGGGCATGCGCGACCAGATCGAAGAGGTCAACGCGCGCATTTATTCGGACGTGAACAACGGGGTCTACAAATCCGGCTTTGCCACCACGCAAGAGGCCTATGACACCGCCGTCGGCCCACTGTTCGACACGCTGGACTGGCTGGAAGACCGGCTGGGCCGCAACCGTTACCTGATGGGCGACCGTCTCACCGAAGCCGACTGGCGGCTGTTCACCACCCTGATCCGGTTCGATCCGGTCTATCACCTGCATTTCAAATGCAATAAGCGGCGGCTGGTCGATTACCCAAACCTATGGGCCTACACCCGTGAGCTGTATCAATGGCCCGGCGTGGCCGATACGGTCAATATGAACCACATCGTGCGCCACTATCATTATAGCCACGAGAGCATAAACCCGCACCGGATCATCCCGGTGAACCCGGTGCTGGACTATTCAGAACCTCACGGGCGGGATCAGCGCCCGGCGGCGTAGTGTTCGACCATAGCCGCCAGATCCTCGGGCGGGGTCGAGCTTTGGACATAAGCGCAGGCATTGGCGCTGTGGGCAAAGATTGAACCGTCCGAGAAGAAGGTGGTGTTGGTGACAAAAATAACCCGCGCGTCAGGGCGGCGATAGCTGGCGAAATCGGCGACCGCCAGCGCGCTGCCGGTTTCCAGAACCAGATCCAGCACGATGATCTCAAAATCGGTGCCATACAGCGCAAGGATCGCCGCCTCTTGCGTCTCAACCAATGTGACCTCGGCCCCCTGCCTTTGCAGATGCCGCTGCCAGACCCGACCGAGGTCGGGGTTACTCTCAACAATCAGTACTTTCATTTGCAATAACCTCGGCACGTGATATGGGTGAGTAGGTGCCGACCCCTGTGGTCCGTGATCACGCGATTTCCTTAACAAAGTGTTAACGATGCCTGCACAGGCCCGTGATCCGGCGGATTCGCTTGTGCGAACGGCAAAAATCCGCTTGAAGCAGCGCAAGACGGCGATTCCGGCAGGGGCAGATGTTTGGACAGGATGACAGGTTGAACCCGCGGGGCACGCGCGATCATGGCGGCGGGCTCGACGGAGCTATGGCGCGCTATGGCGGCGCGCGCAGCGACTGGATCGACCTGTCCACCGGGATCAATCCCCACCCCTACCCGGTATCCGGGCTGCAGCCCCCGGACTGGATGGAACTGCCCGATCATGGCGCGTTCCAACGCCTGTCGGACGCGGCGCGCGGCTTCTGGAATGTGCCGGACGGGGCAGAGATTCTACCCGCACCCGGCGCGTCTGCCGTCATCGCGCGCATCCCTGCGCTGGCTCAGACGGGGTGTGTTGAGATCACGCCACCAACCTACAATGAACACGCGGCAGCCTTTGCGGCGCAGGGCTGGAAGGTACAGGACACTGGCCCAGCCGACGCACGCGTGATTGTGCACCCTAACAATCCCGATGGCCGCCTCTGGCAACAGGCGGATGCCAATGCCGCACTCACTGTTATCGATGAAAGCTTCTGCGATGTCGCGCCCGAGGCGTCATTGGTGCGTCGGGCCGAACGGCCCGGCGTGATCGTGCTGAAAAGCTTTGGCAAATTCTGGGGGTTGGCCGGCCTCCGGTTGGGGTTTGCGATTGGTCACCCGGACTTGATCGCACGCCTGAACGATCTGACGGGCCCGTGGGCAGTCTCCGGTCCTGCCTTGCGGATAGGTGCTCGGGCATTGCTCGATGTGGAATGGGCCGAGGCAACCCGTGTGCGGCTGGCGGACGAGGCCGCGCGGCTGGATCAGCTCATTACCGCCAAAAGTGCAGGTTTGCTGGGCGGCACCAGCCTGTTTCGTCTCTATGAGGTCGACGACGCCGCAGCTTGGCAAGATCGACTGGCAAAGGCACATATCTGGAGCCGTATATTCCCCTATTCCAACACCTATCTGCGCCTTGGTCTACCTCCGACAGCAGGCTGGGCTCGACTTGAGGCTGCGCTGTGAGCACAGCTTTCATCCTGATCTGCGCGCTTTGTTTAGACGCCGCACTGGGTGAGCCAGATTGGCTTTGGTCGCGCCTGCGTCACCCGGCTGTGATGATTGGCACCGCCATCGGCTGGCTGGACACGCAGCTGAATCACGGAAACTCGCGACGGATCAAGGGGGTCATCGTTGTTCTGCTGCTTGTTATGGGCGCGTATCTTTTGGGTCGGGTTCTTGCGCTGCTGGGACCGGTGGCCGAGATCGTGATTTGTGCAGTCCTGCTGGCGCAGAAATCACTTGTCGAGCATGTGCGCGCTGTAGGCGACGGCCTGCGCAGCACGCTGGCCGAGGGGCGGGCGCAGGTTGCAATGATCGTCTCACGCGACACACGCGACATGACCGAGGCACAAGTCGCCCGGTCCGCCATCGAAAGCGCCGCCGAGAACCTCAGCGACGGGGTGATTGCTCCGGCGTTCTGGTTTCTGATCGGAGGGCTGCCCGGACTTTTGATCTACAAGGCCGTCAACACCGCAGACAGCATGATCGGCTATCGCAATGACAAATACGCGGCCTTCGGCTGGGCCGCTGCACGGCTGGATGATCTGCTGAACCTGATCCCGGCGCGGCTGACATTCCTGCTGATCGTGGCCCTGTCCGGCCAATGGTCTCGCTGGGCTGAGATGGTGAGGGATGCCCGCCGTCACGTCTCACCGAACGCAGGCTGGCCCGAGGCCGCCATGGCGCGGGCGCTGAACGTCGCGCTGGCCGGACCGCGCAGTTACGACGGGCAGATGCGGGATCTGGCCTGGGTCAACGGCGATGCCCCGCGCGAAATCGGTGCGGAGGAGATTTTCCGCGCATGTGACATGCTGTGGCGCGTCTGGGGGCTTGCGCTTGGGCTGATCTCGGTGTGGGTTGGGGTCAGCCTGATCTTTTGAAGGACGCCGGATGCGCTTTCTCTCTGCCCTCGTGGCCACCGCCCTGTTCGCCTCGCCCGCCTTTGCCCAATGCGGCGGCGGGTTCAATGCCTTCGTGAAGGGCCTGAAATCCGAGGCGGCCGAGCGTGGTTATGACGCCGCAACCGTCAACGCCTTCTTCCAAGGCGTCCAGCAGGACAATGCGGTGCTGAAAGCCGACCGGGCGCAGGGGGTATTTCAGAAACCGTTCATCGAGTTCTCACGCCGCCTGATCTCGCAAAACCGGATCGACCGGGGCAAGACGATGGCGCAGAAATACGACGCCGTGTTTGACCGGATCGAGGCGGAATATGGCGTCTCGCGTGGGGTGTTGCTGGCATTCTGGGCGTTCGAGACGGACTATGGCGCGTTTCAGGGTGATTTCAACACCCGCAACGCGCTGGTGACGCTGGCCCATGACTGCCGCCGCCCCGAACTGTTCCGGCCGCAGATCTTCGCCGCCATCGAGCTGTACGATCAAGGCGATTTCGACCCCGCCCGCACCACCGGCGCTTGGGCCGGTGAGATCGGCATGGTGCAGATGCTGCCGCAGGACATTCTGGACAATGGCGTCGACGGGGATGGGGATGGTCAGGTCTCGTTGAAAACCTCGGCCCCTGATGCGCTCATGTCGGGGGGCAAGATGCTGTCGCATCTGGGCTGGCAGCCGGGCCAGCCATGGCTGCAAGAGGTGACGGTGCCCGGCACTATGGACTGGTCCCTGTCCGGTCCGGGCAAGCCGCGCGCCGTGTCTGAATGGCAGGCCATGGGGGTAAAGGCACGCAGCGGGTCATTGACCAACCTGCCCGCCTCGCTGATCCTGCCGCAGGGGCACAAAGGGCCTGCGTTTCTGGCCTATCCGAATTTCGACGTCTATTTCGAATGGAACCAGAGCTTTGTCTATGTCCTGACCGCCGCCTATTTCGGGACGCGGCTGGAGGGTGGTCAGATCTATGACGTAGGCAACCCGGCTCCGGGGCTTTCTGGCGCGCAGATGAAGCAACTGCAGAGCAAGCTGCAGGCGCGCGGGCATGACGTCGGCAAGATCGATGGCATTCTGGGCGCAGGTACGCGGGCTGCGGTTCAGGCCGAGCAAGTGCGGCTGGGGTTGCCAGCGGATGCTTGGCCAACGCCTGAGCTGCTGAAGCGCCTTTAGCAACGCAGACATTTCTAAACGTCTTCAAAGACCGGACGCGGAGTGCCATCGTCGGCCAACGCCACAAACACAAAATCCGCGTCAGTCACTTTTCGCCCGTTATGAGATTGTCTGGGTCGCGCCCACACATCCACATGAACACGGATGGACGTGCGCCCCACTTTCATCAGCGTGGCATACAAAGTCACCTCATCCCCGACCTTGACCGGATGCAGGAACTGCATCGCCTCAACCGAAACTGTTGCTGTACGTCCCTGAGCAACCCGCGCCGCCATATTACCTGCGGCAAGGTCCATTTGTGACATCAGCCATCCGCCAAAGATGTCGCCGGCCGGATTGGTGTCAGCCGGCATCGCAATGGTGCGGATGACAATCACCCCATCCTCTTGCTGACGGCCGTGAGATCCCAGTTGTCTTCCGCGCAAAAGCGCGTTGTCGATGTCTTGTGTCACTGGATAAGTCCTTTGATGGCGCGTTCACGGCATCAGTCTGACGAGTCCGCGCGCGGAACGAAAGCAAAACCCTGTTTGCTTTGATCGCATTTCACCAAACGCGCCGGGACCAAGGGGAATGGTTACTTCGGGCGCACCGGATATCGGTCGCCCTTCTCATCAATCAGGATCAATCGCTCTCCACTGCGCACATAGAGATCGCATCGTCCGAAGCCATTGCGATAAGCGATACAGACGCTGCCATCTTCGGCGATCGAATAGGTGCCAAAGGCGGATTCTCCGCTGGCGTAGGTGTAGGAATACGCGCCCCCGGCCGAGAATCTGGATTGTCCATCGTCATAAAACGTCAGTGTCTGGCCTGCCAGCGCCTCCAACTCGTGCTGGCTAAGCGGGACGTCATCAGGTTTTGTCGCCCATTCCGCGGCCATGACGGGTGATGCGGCGATACTCAGGATCAGGAATGTAAATTTCATGGCAGCAGCTTAACCTGAGACCGCGACTGAGGGGCGTAACGATCCGGTGAGGGCTCAGGCGACCATCTGCTCGGCCTTCTTAAGATCGACCGAGACCAGCTGGCTGACGCCCTGTTCCTGCATGGTCACACCAAACAGCCGGTCCATCCGCGCCATGGTCACCGCGTGGTGCGTGATGATCAGGAACCGGGTGTCGGTCTGGCGGCACATCTCGTCCAGCAGGTCGCAGAAGCGCGTCACGTTGGCGTCATCCAGCGGCGCATCTACCTCGTCGAGCACGCAGATCGGGGCGGGGTTGGCGAGGAAGACGCCGAAGATCAGCGCGGTGGCGGTCAGGGTCTGTTCGCCGCCCGACAACAGGCTGAGGGTCGAGAGCTTCTTGCCCGGCGGCTGGCACATGATCTCAAGACCGGCATCCAGCGGATCGTCGCTTTCGACCATGACCAGATTGGCCTCACCGCCGCCAAAGAGGTGCTTGAACAGCATAGCGAAGTTCGAGTTCACCTGTTCAAACGCGGTCAGCAGGCGTTCGCGGCCTTCGCGGTTGAGGCTGGCGATGCCGCTGCGCAGGGCTTTGATCGCCTCTTCCAGATCGGCCTTTTCGCCGTTCAGGGTGTCGAATTCTTCCTGAACCTCTTTGCTGTCTTCTTCGGCGCGCAGGTTCACCGCACCCATGGCGTCGCGCTGACGTTTGTGGCGGTTTACCTCGGACTCCAGCGCATCGGCGGCAGGCATCTGATCGGGGTTCACGTCCAACTGGTTCAGCAACTGGTTGGGCGTCAGTTGCTGATCCTCGGCGATGCGTTCTGCCGCCGCCATCACGCTTTCCTTGGCCGCGTCACAGCGCGCCTCAGCCGCCGCGCGGGTTTCGCGGGCTTCCGACGCCTGACGTTCCGCTTCGCGCTCGGCCAGCACAACTTCGCGCTGCGCGGTCTCGGCCTCGGCCAGCTTGTCAGCGGCCTCGGCGCGGCGGGCCTCGGCGGTTTCGATCAGCTCGTTCAGTTCTTCGCGGGCCTCGGCAATCTCGCCGGGGGCGGCCATGGCCTCTTGCAATTCCTCTTCAGAACTTTCCTTGCGCTCGGCCAGTTCCGCAATGCGTTTCTCGGCGGTTTCAAGACGATGCTTCCAGCCGCTGAGGTCTTTCGTGACCTCTTGCGAACGGCGCGTCCGGGCCTCGCCCTCACGCCGCAGCTCGTCATGGGTCGAGCGGTGGGTCAGCATGGTGATCCGCGCGGCCTCGACCGTCTGCTTGATGTCTTCGACCTGCGCGCGGGCGCTGTCGAGATCGCCCAGACCGGTCAGCGCGCCCTCGGCCTCGCGCAGCTGGGCGCGGGCAGACATGGCGTCTTCTTTGTGGCGATCCACGGCGAGTGTCAGGGTTTCCAGCTTGCCCTGTGCCAGATTGCGATCCGCCTCGGCCCTGCTGAGCTGGCGCGCGGTGTCGGCCATGCGCTGATCAGCGGCGCGGCGGGCCTCGCGGGCGCGGCGGTCGGCCTCGGTCACGTCGGCCAGTTGCTGCGACAGCGCCTCATGCGCGGCGCGGGCCCCGTCGGCCTGCGCCTCGGTGCGGGCAAGTTCCTGTTTCAGCGCTTCCAGCTTGTTGAGCTGTTCCAGACGCAGGGCAGCAGCACTTGGCGCATCCTCGGCCCAGGCGCGGAACCCGTCCCAGCGCCACAGGTCGCCCGAGCGCGAGACCAGACGTTGACCTGGCTTCAGCGAGGCTTGCAGGCGTGCGCCCTGATCCGAATCGACCAGCCCGATCTGCGCAATCCGGCGGCTGAGGCGGTCGGGGCCGGAGACATGCAGCGCCAGCGGCACGACCCCATCGGGCAGCGGCTGATCAGCGTCATAACCGGCGACCTGCACCCAACCCGAAGGCCCGTCACCCTCAACCAAAGGCGCACGCAGGTCATCGGCCAAAGCCGCCCCCAACGCCTTTTCATAGCCCGAGGCGACGCGCAGCAGGTCCAAAACCTGCCCGCCCTCAGCCGTGTCGCGTTCGACCAGTTTGGCCAACGCGGTGGTTTCAGCCCGGATCGCGCCCAACTCGCCCTCGGCCTCGGACCGTTTTGCGCGGGCCTCGGCCTCTCGCGCCTGCGTGTCATTGCGCAACTCATCAGCGGCGGCGAGCGCTTCTTCGGCGGCCTCGGCGGCTTCGCGCGCTTCCTCTTCGCCCTCTTGCGCGGTCTCGAAGGCCTCGGCTGCGCGGGTCAGGGCGGATTTCGCTTCATCCACGGCAGCGCGGGCTTTTTCCTCTTCGCCCTCGGACCGGGCCAGTGTCTTGCGGCTGTCCTCGACCAGACGCTGCGCCGATTGGTGGCGGGCGACCAGACGGGCCATGTCTTCGGTCTGCTGCGAGAGGTGATCTTCGCGATCTTGCAGAACCGACGCGGCCTCGCGGGCAACTTCCGCCGCCTCAGCTACCTTTTCGTCATACCCCTCGGCGGCTTTGGAAAGCTCGCGGGCCTCCCACTCCAACCGTTCGATCATCTCGCCTGCATCCCGGTTCAGGCCGGATTCGCGTTCGATATCGTTGCCAAGCTGCTGGATGCGATTGGTCAGGGTCTCAATCGTCTGGCGCGCGCGGGTTTCCTGATCGCTCAGCTGATCGCGCTGTACCATCTGGCGCTGCAGAACGGCGGCGGCGATGGCCTCCTCCTCGCGCAGGGGCGGCAGGGTTTCTTCGATCTGGGCGCGTTTGGCGGCGGCTTCGCGGGCTTCGGCCTCAGCACGCGAGGCCTCGGTAATGCGATCGCGCAGCTTTTCTTCTGCCGCTTGACGGGCCATGTCAGCCTCTTTCCAGCGGCGATAGAGCAGCATCCCTTCGGCCTGACGCAACTGCTCACCAATCTCGCGATAGCGCGCTGCCTGACGGGCTTGACGGGCGAGTTGCGCCAGTTGGCCGCCCAACTGTTCCAGCACGTCATCGACGCGGGTCAGGTTGGCCTCGGTGCCTTTCAGCTTCAACTCGGCCTCATGGCGGCGCTGATAGAGGCCGGAAATCCCAGCCGCCTCTTCCAGAATGCGACGGCGGGCACGGGGCTTGGCGTTGATCAGCTCAGCAATGCGGTTCTGCCCCACCAGCGCGGGCGAATGCGCCCCGGTCGAGGCGTCGGCGAACAGCATCTGCACGTCGCGGGCGCGCACATCCTTGCCGTTGGTCTTATAGGCGCTGCCCACGTCGCGGGTGATCCGGCGCACGATTTCAAGCTGGTCGCTGTCGTTGAAGCCCGAAGGCGCCAGACGTTCCGAGTTGTCCATGGTCAGGACCACCTCGGCAAAGTTGCGGGCGGGCCGCGTTGCGGCACCGGCAAAGATCACATCCTCCATCGCACCGCCGCGCATGGATTTGGGGCGGTTCTCGCCCATCACCCAGCGCAGAGCCTCCAACAGGTTGGACTTGCCGCAGCCATTGGGGCCCACCACACCGGTCAACCCGTCCGCGATGATCAGATCGGTCGGGTCGACAAAGCTTTTGAAGCCGGTCAGTTTGAGTTTGCTGAAACGCAATGGCTGCTCTTGATATGATTCCTCTGACTACAAAGTCTGCGCAAGGGATAGCGTAGGTGTCAACGTGATTGCGCAGGATATGGGTCATTCGCCCAAGTTATCCACAACATCTTGGCGAAACTACGCGCAGGTCCGCGTATCTCAGTAGGGTGTGCATTCAAAGACCTGATAGCCGTATCCACCCGAATAACCATAGTTGACGCATTCATAAGATCGCATCAGGAGCGCACCAAAAATAAGCTTTTCGCCCAGTTCGCCGTCGCAAGCCAGCACCCCCACGGTCACCGCTGCATCGCCCAGAACATCCAGCAGCGGACAGCCCGAAACCTGCGCCATGGCCAGCGCGGCGCGATCGCGGATCGGACCAAGGCGCGGGGCGTATTGGGGGTTTACACGCACCGCCTCGGCCAGCGCGTCCCTAACGCGGACGTCAAAGACGCTGCCGTTGACCTCGACCCGCGTTGCGGGCAGGCCCCGGAAGTGAGGCGAACCACCTGAGCAGGCGGCAAGGAACAGGAAGGCAAGCAGGCGGATCATGCCGCCTTTCTAGCGGCAGAATGGTTAACGAAACCTTTCGCAGGGTCAGCCGCGCAGCACCTCTCCCAGCCGACGGATGCCCTCGCGGATCGTGGCCTCGTCCGAGTTGGAAAAGCTCAGTCGGATGGTGTTTGCCCCGGTATCGTCGGGGTAAAACGCCTGACCGGGGACAAAGGCCAGCTTGACCGTCTCTAACGCCCGGGCCAGCAGGTCGGCCCCGTTCATCCCCTTGGGCAGGGTGACCCAGACGAACATGCCGCCCTCAGGTCGGGTCCAGTCGATGCCATCGGGCATGTGGTCCTGAAGCGCCTTGAGCATCGCATCGCGGCGCGCGGAATAGGTCTGGCGCAGCATAGGAACGTGGGTATCGAACCGGTCCCGCGCCACCTGATGTACCGCCATCTGGTTGATGGTCGAGGAATGCAGATCAGCCGCCTGTTTCAGCAGCACCAGTTGCGAGATCACAGGTTTCGCCGCAACCACCCAACCCAGCCGCAAACCCGGCGACAGGGTTTTCGAGAAACTGCCGCAATAGATCGTCCGGCAGTTTACGATCGACCCCTTGCGCGCAATTTCCAGTGCGAGGATCGGAGGAATCGGGTCGCCGTCATAGCGCAACGCCTGATAGGCTCCGTCCTCGATCACCGCGCAGTCCAGATCATCGGCCAGATCCAGCAGGGCCTCCCTGCCCCGCTGATCAACGGTTTCGCCGGTCGGGTTCGAGAAATCGGCAGAGAGATAGGCGAACTTGATCGGGCTGTTCCCAGCGGCGGCCCGGTATTCGGCGGCGCCGCGATTGCCGTTGATGCTAAGCTGATCGAAGCGCGGCTCATAGGCGTCAAACGCGTTGAGCGCGCCCAGATAGGTGGGCCAGCCGACCAGCGCAGTATCGCCCGGCGACAGGAACAGTTTGCCCAAGTAATCCAGCGCCTGCTGCGAACCGGAAGTGATCAGGATGTTATTGCTGTCACAGTCCACTCCGATCCCGCGCATATGATCAGCCAGCCAGTCGCGCAGCGGCGCATAGCCTTCGCTGACCGAATATTGCAATGCCTGCGCCTGAAGATCGGGACCCAGTGCGCTTTGGAAAGCCTCGGCAAAGGCGTCTGCTGGAAACAGCGCCGGATCAGGGATGCCACCCGCGAAGGAAATGATACCCGGCTGGCCCAGCAATTTCAGCAATTCGCGGATTTCGGATGCCTTCATCCGGGACGTGCGGGTGGCGTAGAGCTGATCCATCGGAACAGGGCCTCCTCTGCCCCTTGCATGGCAGCCTAGGCATCGCTACTTATATGTCAATAATTATGACCTAATATATGTGTTCGCCTTGAACGTCATCCGCTGACGTGGTCATGTGAGTTGACCAATTCAGACTGTTGACCCCATGCCGTTTCAAAAAGTCCAGACCGAGAAACTGTCCCTCGCCGTGGTGCGCCAGATCGAACTGCTGATCCTGCGCGGCATCCTGCGCCCCGGCGAACGCCTGCCGTCCGAACGCGAGTTGGCCGAACGCATGGGTGTGTCGCGCCCGTCGCTGCGCGAGGCAATCTCAGACCTGCAGGATCAGGGCTTGCTGACCGCCAAGGCCGGATCAGGCATCTATGTGGCCGAGGTTCTGGGCTCGGCCTTCTCGCCCGCACTAACGCGGTTGTTCGGCAATCATGACGAGGCGGTGTTCGACTATCTCTCGTTCCGGCGTGATATGGAGGGGCTGGCCGCCGAGCGGGCCGCACGGATGGGGTCGGGCAGCGATCTGAAGGTTGTGCAGGCCATTCTGGACAAGATGGAAGCCGCCCATGATCGAAACGCCGCCGAGGAAGAGGCGCATCTGGACGCCCAGTTCCACATGGCGATCATCGAGGCCAGCCATAACGTGGTGATGCTGCATATGATGCGGTCGATGTTCGATTTGCTGCGACAGGGCGTGTTCTACAACCGGCAGATCATGTTCCAGCAACGCACTACCCGCGACGCCATTCTGGACCAGCACCGCGCCATAAACGCCGCCCTGCAGGACCGCGACCCCAAGGGCGCGCGGCGGGCGGTCGAAGATCACCTGAACTTTGTCAAAAGCTGCATGGCCGATCAGCAGAAGGCCCTGCGCAATGAAAAGATCGCGCAGCAACGGCTGAAGCATGAGACGGGTGAGGCCTGATGTTCATCGGGCATCTGCCGGGCGCTTATCTGGTCTTTCGGACTGCCGCACCAAATCTCGGCAAGCTCGCCTTTGCCGCGGCGATGGTGGGTGCCGTCGCCCCTGATATCGATATACTCTGGTTCTATCTGGTCGATGATCGGGGACATCATCACCACTCCTACCTGACCCACCGCCCAATCATCTGGGCGGGGTTTCTACTTGCCGGGATGATGATACGGATCTGGGCCTTAAGAGCCGGCACCTTCCTGACCTTCTTTGGCGCGGGCGGGCTGGTTCATATGGTGCTGGATTCGATCACCGGAGAGGTTGCGTGGCTTTGGCCGTTCTCGGACGCGACGCACCCGCTGGTGGTGGTGCAGGCGACCCATTCTCATTGGATATTGTCCTTCCTCAACCATTGGACCTTCAAGGTTGAGATTGTGGTTACTGTGGTAGCGCTGCTTGTCTGGTTTCTCAGTTGGCGCAGGGCCTGAGGAACGAAAAAACCCGAGCGCGCGGCGCTCGGGTTTCTCAATTCATATGATCCAGCGGATCAGTGCAGCTTTTCACCAACATCCGCGATGGCGGCGTCGATCAGCTTGTTCGCCTGCGTGGCGGTCATCTGCTTGGCCAGCACAGCGTTGGCTGCCGAAACAGCAACCGTGATGGCCTGATCACGGACTTCTTTCACTGCAGATGCCTCAGCCGATGCGATCTGATCCTGCGCAGCCGCCAGACGGCGTGCGATGGATTTCTCCAGATCGACCTTGGCTTGCTCTGCTGCCAGAACCGCGTCTTCCTTGGCTGCAGCAACGATGGCGTCGGCCTGATCCTGAACTTCGCGCTGCTTGCGCTCGTACGAGGCCAGCAGACTGCGGGCTTCTTCGTGCAGCGCGCGGGCTTCGTCCAGTTCGGACTGAATGCCAGCGGCACGATTGTCCAGAGCGCCGCCGATCATGCCGGGGACCTTGAAGTAGAACAGGACCGCGATGAAGACGATGAAGCCCAGCAGGACCACAAAGTCGGTGTTGGCGAGCGAGAAGAACGGGCCTTTGGCTGCAAATGCAGGGCTGGCCGCACCGAAGGTCAGGATAAGGGCAAGGGTGTTCCGCATGTCACTTATCCTTTCGTCTGCGCGTCTACAGCGCTGTCGATGGCTTTGGCATCCGCCTCGCCGCCCAGTGCTGTGACCAGTTCAGCCGCCGTATCCTTGGCAACCACTTGAATGCTTTCCAGCGCACCGGCACGGATTTCGGCAATTGCCTTTTCCGATTCAGCCGCCTTTGCAGCGATTTCCGCGTCCGCCTTGGCAATCGCGTCATCCAGACCAGACTGGATTTCGGCGCGGGCTTCCGCTGCGATACGCTGTGCCTCAGACCGGGCATCGGCCAGCGCCTTGTTATAGGCCTCTTCGGCCTCGACCGCCTTGGCCTTCAGATCTTCGGCCGCAGCCAGGTCATTTGTAATGGTCCCCTGACGTTCAGCCAGGATTGCCGCGATGCGGGGCAGAGCCACGCGGGACAGGACCAGAAAGATGACGACCAGCGTAATGACCAGCCAGAAAATCTGGTTGGGGAACCAATCGAAGCAGAGCTGCGGCATACCGATCGCCGACCCATGAGAGTCAACGCAGGTGCCAGCTACCTCTTCTGTAAGGGGTTCAGTCGCCATGATGTCCTCCGTCGGAACGTTGTCTTTACAACAGGTGGGCCGCTATGGCTTGGGCCCACCTGCGCGTAAGGATCAGGTTCCGCAGATTAGACGGCGAACATCAGCAGCAGCGAGACCAGGAATGCGAAGATCCCCAGGGCTTCTGCGAATGCGATACCGATGAAGAGGGTTGCGGTCTGCGAAGCAGCCGCCGAAGGGTTGCGCAGGGCGCCGGCCAGGAAGTTGCCTGCAACGTTGCCCACCCCGATTGCGGCTGCGCCGGAACCGATTGCTGCCAGGCCTGCGCCGATATGTGCGAGATCGCCTTCCATGATGTGTCTCCTTACGAATTGGAAGTTTCGATGTTGGGTGTTCGGACCTTAGTGCGACGGATGCAGCGCATCTTTCAGATAAACACAGGTCAGAATGGTGAAAACGTAGGCCTGAATGAAGGACACGAGGACCTCAAGGCCATACATTGCGGTGATCGCCAGAACCGACACGGGCGAGATCACGGCAATCGCGGCAAAGCCTGCGAACACCTTGATCACGGCGTGGCCTGCCATGACGTTACCAGCAAGACGAATGGAGTGGCTGACGGGACGTACGAAGTACGAGATCAGCTCGATAATCGCCAGAACCGGGCGCAGCGCCAGCGGCGCGCTGGAGACCCAGAACAGGCCCAGGAACGCGGCACCGTTCTTGACGAAACCCAGAACGGTCACGGTCAGGAACACGGCCAGCGCCAGCGGGATGGTTACGGCGAAATGCGATGTGGTGGTGAAGGATGTGGGGATCATCCCAAGGAAGTTCGCGCAGACGATGAACATGAACAGGGTCATGACATAGGGGAAGTACTTGACGCCTTCCTTGCCGCAGATGTCTTCCAGCATCTTGTATATGAAGCCATAGGCCAGTTCGGCCACCGACTGCATCCGGGTCGGCACAATCGCGCGCTTCGAGGTGCTGAGCACCAGCAGGCCGAAGATCGCCGCAATCGCCAGGAACATCCACAGGGTCACGTTGGTGGGCGTGTACCAGGCAATTGCGCCGTCGCCAAAGAGCGGCTTGACGATGAACTGGTCCATCGGGTGGAATACCAGGCTGCTGCCTTCTGCTGCGGTGGTCTCGGTCGCCACGTTCAGTCCCTCTCGTCCTTCTCGGCCGCGCTTGCAGCCGCTTGTTTCTCTTGAACCTCTTTCGCGCTGCGGAGCATAACCTTCACGCCCGCGACAAGGCCCAGCAATGTGAACAGCACCAGAAAGATCGGGATCGTCCCGAGCAGGCTGTCCAGCCCGTATCCGATGCCAAATCCGATCCCAAGACCGGATACCATTTCGATGACCATCCTCCAGGCAAGCTCGCCCCCGGACACGTCAGCATCTGCGCGGGGCTTTGGCGCTTTGGCCTTTTTCGCCGCTTCGATCTTGGCCTCAAGCTGCGCCATACGCTGCTTTTGGTCATCATCGGTCACGGGCGGGTCCCTCGTACAGTCTTGGGTAGGGTGCTAAGGGGCGATGGGCGCAGAGTCAACGGGGTTGCGCGACCGAATTGACGCAGGTTATATATTTGATTTAAAATAATTAAATCCCTTGGGCGGCATCAGTCAGCGGCACGGGCAAAGGCCAAGATCAGGTAATCCGCCCCAAAAGCCATATTCAACCTTTTGGTTGATCTTTGGCTTCCCTGCCTTGGCGCAACCGCCGAACGATGCGCCCATCGATCAGCAAAAGACCGACAAGGATCGCTGCCATACCAAACAAATGCTCGGGACGCAGGGCCTCTTGCAACACCCATGTTCCCAGCACCAACGCCGAGACCGGGGCGATCAGGGTAACGGTTGAAATGTTCGTCGGACCCACTTTGGGCAGCAACCAATAGAACACGATGAACGCCGCCGAGGTCAGGACAAACCCGATCATCAGAAGGGACGCCCAGGTCTCGATCCGGGTGACATGGGGCACCCCCTCTTGCCACAGGGCAAGCGGCGTGATCGCCAGCGTCGCTCCGGTCAAGGCCAAGGCCGCCAGAACCACGGGCTGCATATCCCGGAACGCGCGCGCGAAGTTGACCGAGAAGGCATAGCAGACCGGAGCCAACAGGATCAACAGAATGGCCCAGAACTGGGAACCGGCCCCCGAATGCAGAACCGGCAACGACAGCACCACAATGCCCGCGAACCCGCAGACCACGCCCAGAGACTTCAAGAAGGTTGCCCGCTCACCCCCCGGCCAGAAATGCGAGACGATGACGGCGAAAGCAGGTGTCGTTGCATTCACGATACCCGCCACACCGGCACCGATATGCTGCTGGCCCAGCGCGTAAAGCGCGAAAGGCGCGGCATAGCTGAGCGCGCCAAACGCCAGCAAAGCAATCGCGCGGTTGACTGACAGGCCTACATTTAGGCTGGCACCGAGTACATAGATCCAGCAGCCCAGTGCTCCAAGCGCCACACGCCCCATCGAAACCGAAAGCGGCCCGAGTTCACGCAACAGAATGGCGTTGAACATGAAAGACATGCCCCAGCCGATGCCGAGGATGCAGATGACCAGCCAGTATTTCAGTGTCATTGCCGCCCCCGTACACGTTCCGGCGCAGCATGGCGTGGGCTGGGAAATTGTCAAACGGCTTCCGGCGCTTTAGGAACGTGCCATGTCCAACGACCTCGACACCGTTTTCGCGGCCCTTGCCGACCCCACCCGCCGCGCCATCCTTGCGATGCTGCTGGAGGATGACATGGCGGTCACGGATGTGGCCGAGCCGTTCGAGATGTCGCTGGCCGCCATCTCGAAACATCTGGTCATTCTGACCCGCGCCGGGCTGATCTCACAGGAAAAGCGAGGGCGGGTGAAGTGGTGCAAGCTGGAACCCGACGCACTGCGGGCAGCGTCCGTATGGATGCAGGGATTCGGGCAGTTCGAGCCGGTCAATCTGGACGCGTTTGAACGATTTCTTGAGGTCGAACTGCCCTCGGACGAGGCCTAGCGCACGACGAAGACCGACATGCTGGCATGTTTGGCTAGATAGCCCGCATGGCTTGAGAACAGATAGTCCGTGATCCGCGGTGCATGGGTGCCGACGACGATCAGGTCAGCCCCGATATCTTCGGCGGCGCGGGTCAGATCGCCATCGACCTCAACCGCCACATCGACCGAGTGAATGTTGCGCGTGGCAACCTCAGCGCCGCTTTGCTCGGCAATCTGGCCAGCGCAGGCGGCCAGCTTTTCATCGATAGACCCTTGCGGCAGCGTGACATCACCAGGCTGGGTGCCTGTCACACTGACCAGTGTCACCTTTGCGCCCTGCCATTTGGCCAATTGTGTCGCGACCTCGACCGCTTTCTTGATTTCTGGCGGCATATGCAGGTCCAGCGGGATCATAATATGAGTAAACATTACATCTTCCTCCTCGCCTGAAAGCATAGAGAAAAGCGCATGTATCCACATTGATGTGGCTCAAAACGGCGCGGGCTAGCCCTCGCGGCTGTATTCCACCCCGATCACGACCCCGGTTGCATCCGCACGGCAAAGCCACGGGGCCTCGGCCCCGGCCACGAACACGCTGGTGACCGTCCCCGTCGGCCCGGACTGGGTCGAGATTGCATCAACTCCGCCTGGCGCAGTTCCGGTCTCGGCAGCCACCAGGGCCTCGCAACTGGCTTGCAGATCAGCCTCGGCCGAATTGCCTGCACCTGTCGCGCAAGCAGAAAGCGCCAGAAGCGCCGCGATGGCATAGGGTGTTTTCATGGCTCGTCTCCTCAGGCGATACGCAGGCAGGCTGCCACATTCGGCGCAGAAGACAAGTTTCATTCCGAATGCAGAGTCGCGTTCGCAGGGGCGTCATCGCCCTTTAGCAACAACAGCAATGCGACGGCCGTCAACCCGGCCCCAACAAGAACCAGCGACGTCGGCGCAGGACGGCCGAGCGCGATCTCCCACAGGATCACCCAGCTGGGCGTCAGGTAAGTGTACGCCATGACCTTGGCGGCAGGTAGGCGCAGGGCTGCAAACTGGACCAGTACAAAACTGGCAGCGGTGGCGAATACCGAAATATACAGCAGGGTCAGCCAAACGATACCCGGCAGGTTTGCCCAATCGGTCGTACGAATATCGGACCAACCCCAGAACGTCAGGATCAGGCAGCCCGCCAGCAGCGTGCCAAAGGCGAACACCACCGCAGGCTCGCCCCGGTTCAGTTTCCGCACCATCGGCGTATAGATCGCATGGGCAGCGCAGCCCCAGAAATAGATGATCTCTCCGCCCCCGATCTGGAAGGCCCGAAAGGCCTGCCAATCTGCCCGGAAGATAACCCAGAGCGCACCCACCGCCCCCACGGTCAGCGCCAGCGCCATGCGCGGCGTAGTGATCTGGCGCAGCAGCACCCATCCGGCCAGCGCCGACATGACGGGCGTCAGCGTAAAGACCGCCGCCGCGCTGACCGGCGGTGCGGTCTTGAGCCCGTAGAACATCAGCACGAAATAGGCCCCGAACAACCCGCCCAGCACCAGATAGCGCCACGGCGCGCGCGCCGCACTGCGCGATATCCCCGTGGTGACAAGCGCCGCGAGGCCGATGAGCACCGCCGCGATAGCAAAGCGCGCCGCCGTGATCGCCGATGGCGCGATTTCGTTTGCCACCATCGAGCCCAGCGAGAAACTGCCCGCCACCAGCGCCGAAAATGTCAGCATGGCCAGATGGCCGCGCGCCTGTGGTGTCACGGCAGCCAGCCTTTCGACTGGTCTTTCAGGAAAGACAGGAAAGCCTGCACCTTGGTGGTCCGGTGCAGGTCCACATGGGTCACCAGCCACAGCTTGCCGGACCATTCGGGCAGCGGCTCCATCACCTCGACCAGATCGGGATCGCGCGCAGCCTCCCACCGGGCCATGAACCCGATGCCCGCGCCGGCCAGAACCGCCTCGCGCATACAAAAGTTGTTGGTGCAGCGGAAGGTGATTGCCTGTTCGGGCGCATTGGCGCGCAGCCAGCGCGAAAACGGCGCGCGGCTGTTTTCGTCATCATTGCCGACAAAGTGGTGATTGGCGAAATCCGCGACGCCCGAGGGTTTGCCGTGACGCGCAATGTAGGACTTGCTGGCAAACAGCCCGACCTCTTGCGGGATGAAGGGCTGCACCACGTTGTCCGGCTGATCCGGTGCAGCACCCGCACGGATGGCCACATGCGCCTCGCCATATTCCAGCCGAAACAGGCGGTCGCCGGTCAGGTAGCGCACGATCAGCCCCGGGTGGGTCGTCTGGAACTCGGTCAGCGTCGGCACGATCAGCGGCGCAAGCGAAGCCAGCGACGTCACCACCAGCTCGCCCGAGACATCATCCCCGCGCCCTTTCATGCGGCCGACCAGCTGGTTGAACTGGTCCTCGGTCGCCTGTGCCACGCGCAGCAGGTCCTCTCCGGCTTCGGTGGGGGTGTAGCCGCGCGCATGGCGCTGGAACAGCTTGACACCCAGCCGCGCCTCGATCGCATCGATATGGCGGATCACGGTGGCATGATGCACGCCCAGCACATCCGCTGCCCCGCTGACCGTTCCCATCCGCGCCACCTGATAGGCGGTTCTCACTTCGTCCCAATTGTCCATTGCATCCGGCCTATTGTGCAAATTCCAACAATACCTGTTGGTATATCCGGGTTTTGTTCATGAGCGCAACAATCATATTCGAACAACAGACGATCATTCCCCTAAACAGGACACCCTGAAATGACCAAAACCATCCTGCATATCGACGCCTCGGCCCGCCGCACCGAGTCAACCACCCGCGACCTGTCGGACCGCGTGGTGCGCCACCTCAATGCCGCGCGCATCATCCGCCGTGATCTGGCCACGCCCCTGCCGCTGCTGACCGAAGACTGGATCGCCGCGAACTTCACCCCCGCCGATCAGCGCGACGCGGCGCAGCAAGACCTGCTGACCCTGTCCGATGAGCTGGTGGCCGAGTTGCAAAAGGCCGACACCATCGTGATCGGCCTGCCGATCTACAACTTCTCGGTCCCCGCCGCGTTCAAGGCCTGGATCGATCTGGTCGCCCGCGCAGGCGTGACCTTCGCCTATTCCGAGAACGGCCCCAAAGGCCTGCTGGAGGGCAAACGCGCTATCCTCGCGGTGGCGTCGGGCGGCACGGCGGTGGGCTCCGAAATCGACTTTGCCACCACCTATGCCCGCCACGTTCTGGGCTTCATCGGCATCCAGGACGTCGAGGTCATCGCCGCCGACCGCATGGCGCTGGACCCCGAGACGACGCTGGCCAACGCGCAGAAAGCAGTTGGTGAACTGGCGGCCTGATTGACCTGCACCCCCTGAAACGTCCAGTCTGCCCCCAAACAGGAATTGGCAGGCTGGGCGTTTACCATGAAAAAGATCGGAATTCTGGGCGGTGTGGGCTGGGCCTCGACCGTCGACTACTACCGGGCGATTGCCGAGGGCGCAGGTCGCCACTTCGCTGAGCGCGGCCACGGTTCCCCCCTGCCGATCCCACCCATGACCATTGAATCGGTGACGCAGGCCAAAACCCGCGCCCTGCGCGGCACCGCCGGAGACGAGGCCAGCTGGGCCGGTTTCGACGCTGTATTCCGCGAGGCTCTGCTGACGCTGGAACGCGCAGGCTGCGATTTCGGCATCATCGCCTCGAACACCCCCCACGCCCGGCTGCACGCGATCCGGCAAGGCGTGTCGATGCCGATCCTCAGCATCTTTGACGCCACGGCTGAAGCGACAGCCCAGACCGGTGCATCAAACGCGCTGGTCCTCGGCACCACGGTCACGATGCAGGCCACCGACTACGCCGACCGCCTCGCATCCAAGGGCATCACCGCAAACCCGCGCCTGCCCGACCCCGAGATCGCCGAAATGCAGGCGATGATTGACAGCGACTTCTACGGTGGCGCTTCTGATACCGCCCATACCCGCCTGCTGGCCTTCTGCAATACACACGCCACACCCGGCACGGCAATCCTGCTGGCCTGCACGGAACTGCCGCTGGCCTTCCCCGACCATCTCGACGACCCGGTGTTCGAGGCCGACGGCCACCTCTTCATCAACCCCTCAGCCGCCCATGTCGCGGCCGCACTCAAAGAAGTGCTGGACACGCAATAAAGCGCAGGCCCCTTCTTCTGTTCAAAAATACTTCCGCCGGAGGCACGCGCCGCAAGGCGCGTCCCGTCACGCCAACCAAGCCACCTCGCACCCGATCCGATCAAAGAACCCCATCAGATCACCGCGCGCCATCGCTACGGTCCGGTCATTGACCAAAGGGTGCATATAGATGACATCCGCCTGCTGCGCAGCGGCATCCATGAAGAAGCGCACGTCCTTCCCCACTCCGTTGATCATCGCCAAAGGACTGACCGCCCCGGGCCGGATCCCCAGATTCTGAAACAACCGATCCGCCGAGCCGAAGGACAGGTTGCCAATCCCCAACTCAGCCCCCAGCGCCTTGAGGTCGATCTCGCGGCTCTGTTCCAGCGTCACCAGATAGTTCCGCTTCTTCTTGTCGCGCAGGTAGAGGTTCTTGAGCCGCAGCGCATTCTCGCCCGGCACCATGAACTGGTCTTCGACCCCCTTGGCATCCTCAACCGTGCGCAGCGGGATATGCGTGTGCAACCGATAGGCCAGCCGCCATTCATCCAATTGCGCCAACAATGCATCCGAACTCAGTAGCAACGTATCCTGAAAGGCAGATGATGCGTCCATAGAAGGCTCCTTTGATTCACCGGTTGCTCATGCCGCGAAATCGCGTCCGGCTCAAGCGGTGTATGATTTGTTGGTTTTGTCTTTTGTTGACTCCGAACAAAAATACAAATAATCACCCCGCAAACATCCGGAAGCCTCTCGATCTTCCGGTCCCTTGAGTCGTTCAGGGATCGCCCCCCACCAGCGAGTTTCGCCCGTGGGGGCGTTTGTGCATTGACCCGTCTGCCCCTATCTAAGGGGCGCCAAATAAAAACCGGCTAAGGAGGCCGAAGGCATGTTTGAAAACCTATCCGAACGCCTTTCCGGCGTCTTTGACCGGCTGACCAAACAGGGTGCCCTGTCCGAAGAAGACGTCAAAACCGCCCTGCGTGAGGTTCGCGTTGCCTTGCTTGAGGCCGACGTCTCGCTGCCGGTGGCGCGTGAGTTCGTCAAGAAGGTACAGGAACAGGCGACCGGTCAGGCGGTGACCAAGTCGATCACACCCGGCCAGCAGGTCGTCAAGATCGTGCATGACGCGCTGGTCGATACCCTGCGGGGCGAAGAAGACCCCGGCGCGCTGAAGATCGACAACCCGCCTGCGCCGATCCTGATGGTCGGTCTGCAAGGCTCGGGTAAGACGACCACCACCGGTAAGCTGGCCAAACGCCTGAAAGAGAAAGAGGGCAAGAAGGTCCTGATGGCCTCGCTCGACGTCTATCGCCCGGCGGCGATGGATCAGTTGGCGGTTCTGGGCACGCAGGTTGGCGTCGATACGCTGCCGATCGTGCCCGGTCAGAAACCTGTCGACATCGCAAAGCGCGCCAAACAGCAAGCGACGCTGGGCGGCTACGACGTCTATATGCTCGACACCGCGGGCCGTCTGCACATTGACGAAGTCCTGATGGACGAGGTTGAGCAGGTTCGCAACGCGGTCGACCCGCGCGAGACACTTCTGGTCGTCGACGGCCTGACCGGTCAGGTCGCCGTTGAGGTCGCCGAAGAGTTTGACGCCAAAGTCGGCATCTCGGGCGTGGTCCTGACCCGGATGGACGGTGACGGGCGTGGTGGTGCGGCGCTGTCGATGCGCGCCGTTACCGGCAAGCCGATCCGCTTTGTCGGTCTGGGCGAGAAGATGGACGCGCTCGAAACCTTCGAGCCGGACCGGATCGCCGGTCGTATTCTGGGCATGGGCGACATCGTTGCTCTGGTCGAAAAGGCCCAGGAAACGATGGAGATGGAACAGACCGAGCGCATGATGAAGCGCATGGTCAAAGGTCAGTTCAACATGAACGACCTGAAAATGCAGCTGGAGCAGATGATCCAGATGGGCGGTATGCAGGGCATGATGGGCATGATGCCCGGCATGAGCAAGATGGCCAAGCAGATGGATCAGGCCGGTCTGGACGACAAAATCCTGCGCCAGCAGATCGCCCTGATCCAGTCGATGACCAAACGCGAACGCGCCAACCCGCAACTGCTGCAGGCCAGCCGCAAGAAACGCATCGCCGCCGGGTCGGGGATGGAGGTCAGCGACCTCAACAAGCTGCTCAAGATGCACCGGCAGATGTCGGACATGATGAAGAAGATGGGCAAGATGGGCAAAGGCAAGATGCTGAAACAGGCCATGAAAGGCATGTTCGGCAAAGGCGGCCCCAGCCCCGAGGAGATGGCGGCAGGCATGGACCCCAAGGCGCTGGAACAGGCGGCGAAGGCGATGGGCGGCAAGATGCCCGGCGGTTTGCCCGGTCTGGGCGGCGGCATGGGCCTGCCACCGGGCCTCAGCGGGTTTGGTAAGAAAAAGTGAACCTGATCGCCGATCATATCCCCCGGCTTGAGACCGAGCGCCTGATTATGCGCGCCCCGTCCGAGGCTGATCTGGACGCAGACACCGCGTTCTTCGCCAGCGATGCCGCGACCTATGTCGGCGGCCCGCTGCGCCGGGATGAGGTATGGCGGGTCTTCGCGTCGCTGCTGGGCCATTGGGCCGTGCGCGGCTATGGCTATTGGAGCGTCGATGAGAAAGACACCGGCACGTATGTCGGGCGTATCGGCCTATGGTTCCCCGAAGGCTGGCCCGAACCCGAGGTCGGCTGGACCCTGATGACCCATGCCACCGGCAAGGGCTATGCGACCGAGGCGGCGATGGCAGCGCGAGCGCATGCTTATGACGTGCTGGGCTGGGATACCGCGATTTCGCTGATTGATCTGGACAACCACGCCAGCAAGGCCGTGGCCAAACGGTTGGGCGCGCAGTTCGAATATCTCTACGAACATCCCAAATACGGCAAATCCGAGATCTGGCGGCACCCATCGCCTGCCGATCTGGTGAATGGCGGGATGGAGGCTTACGCATGACCTCTGTCTTGATCCCCACCATCGAGACCGACCGCCTGATCCTGCGCGCGCCGCATCTGGATGACCTGCCCGCAATGACCGCATTCTTCAAGACCGAGCGCAGCCATATGGTGGGCGGGCCGAGAGATGAGTTTGAATGCTGGAGATCATATACAGGTCGCTTTGGCCACTGGGTAGTTCAAGGCTATGGCAGCTGGCACATCGAAGAGAAATCCAGCGGAAAATTTGCGGGCTGGGTCGGCATCATGAATGGCCCAGGTTGGGCTGAGCCTGAACTGGGTTGGACTGTGCTCGAAGAATTCGAAGGCAAAGGGGTCGCTTTTGAAGCCGCGCTGGCCGCGCGTAACTACGCCGCCCGGCATCAGGGCTTGAACGGCGTGATCTCGTATATCGCCCATAGCAATGATCGCTCGCGCGCGCTGGCCGAACGGCTTGGCGCAACGCTTGAGCTTGAGAATGCCGAGCTGCTGGGCAAACGCGCCCAGATCTGGCGCCACCCGCAGATTGACTTGACCACCGAAAGGACCGGCCAATGACCAACCCCGTGACACAGGCTGCCGCGTTGTTGAAAGATCACCGCGAAAGCATAGACCGGCTGGACGCGATCCTTGTCTACACGCTGGGTGAGCGGTTCAAGCACACGCAGGCGGTTGGCAAGCTCAAGGCCGCACACGACCTTCCCCCGTCCGATCCCTCGCGCGAGGCTGCGCAGATCGCTCGGTTAGAAGACCTGGCGAAAGAGGCGGATCTGGACCCCGACTTCGCCAAGGCCTTCCTGAATTTCATCATTCAGGAAGTCATCCGACACCACAAGAAACATCAAAATTGACCGGGCAATTCCCGGCACACGCCATCTAAAGGAGATACCACCATGGCAATGAAAATTCGTCTCGCCCGCGGCGGCTCGAAAAAACGTCCCTTCTATCGCATTGTTGCGGCTGACAGCCGTATGCCCCGCGATGGCCGTTTCATCGAGAAACTGGGCACCTACAACCCGCTGCTGCCGAAAGACAGCGAAGAGCGCGTGAAAATGAACCTCGAGCGCGTTCAGTACTGGCTGGATCAGGGCGCACAGCCCACCGACCGGATCGCCCGTATGCTGGAAGCCGCCGGTGCCCGCGACAAGGCCGAACGCAACAACCCCAACAAGGGCACCCCGGGCAAGAAAGCTCAGGAACGCGCGGAAGAAAAAGCGGCCAAGGCTGCCGAGGCAACTGAAGCCGCCGAAGCACCTGCTGAAGAAGCAGCGGCAGAAGAATAAGCAGGCGATCGCGTGCGGGATCAGGTTTTTTCGGACGATTTTCGCACGCAGTTCGATCTGTTGCTGCGGCTCCGGCGCGATGTGCGCCGGTTCCGCACCGATCCTGTGGACGAGGCAGTGCTGACGCGCTGCCTCGACGCATTTCGGCTGGCCCCTTCGGTGGGGCTGAGCGAGCCTTGGCGCGTCATTCGCGTCGAAAGTCAGGCCGCGCGCGACGCGGCGCTGCAGAATTTCCAGACCGCAAATGCCGACGCGCTGACCGGCTATTCCGGCGAGAAGGCGCAGCTATACAGCCAGTTGAAGCTGTCGGGGATGCAAGAGGCCCCGGTGCAACTGGCCGTATTCTGCGACGATGCCACCGACAAGGGGCAAGGGCTGGGCGCGGGTACTATGCCCGAGATGCGGCGCTATTCGGTGGTCTCGGCCATCACCCTGTTCTGGCTGGCCCTGCGGGCCGAGGGGCTGGGGTTGGGCTGGGTGTCCATTCTGGACCCAGACCAGATGGTGCGCGATCTGGATGTGTCTGATGACTGGCGGCTGATCGGCTATTTCTGCGTGGGCTGGCCGGAAACCCTGTCGGACACGCCGGAACTGCAACAGGTCGGCTGGGAAAACCGTGACGACACTTTGCCGATCGAGGTGCGATAGACCCATGTTCGGATTGTTACGGCTTCCCATCCTGCTGATGATCGCCTTTATTGTCGGCGTGTTCTTCGAACGCAGCAACCAGCGCGAGGCGTGCGAGGTTATTGGTCAATGGCGGGACGGGCTATGTGTGACGGGTGGTCAAAATGAGTGATCTGATCTGCGTCGGCAGCATTGCCGGATCATACGGTGTACGCGGCGAAGTGCGGCTGAAAAGCTACTGCGCCGTTCCCGAAGATATCGAGGCCTATTCGCCCCTGACCGATGAAGCGGGCAAGGAACGCTATCCGCTGGTCCTGACCCGGTCGATCAAGAACGGCTTTGCCGCCCGTCTGGGCGGGGTTGAGACCAAGGAACAGGCCGACGCGATCAACGGCCTGCGCCTTTATGCGCGCCGCGATCAGTTGCCGTCGCTGCCCGATGACGAGTTCTATCACACCGACCTGATCGGGCTTGAGGTCTATGACACCGGCGGCACCCTGCTGGGCCGGGTGAAATCGGTGCAGAACCACGGCGCGGCGGACCTGTTGGAACTGCACGGACCAGGGCTGAAGGCCACCGTTCTGCTGCCGTTTACACTTGAGGCAGTGCCGACGGTCGATCTGGACAAGGGTCGCATCGTAGCCGACCCGCCCGAGGGCCTTCTGTAATGCGCCGCGTGTTGCTGCATCTGGGTCTGCACAAGACCGGAACGACGGCAGCACAATCCTTTCTGTTCGAAAACCGCAGGCTGATCTGGCCGCATCACGCGCTGGTCCTGCCCTATCGCACGCGCGATTCGGGGCTGTCTGATGCCGCGACACGCTATTCGCTGTATGGCACCCCCGGCGCACTGGGGGATTTCAGCGACCAGATGCGGCAGTTCCTGAAATCGCTGACCTTTGGCCGCAAACGCGGACTGGTGCTGAGCGAAGAGAATTTCTCGGGCCTGCGCCCCAGCCGCAACCCGGCAGTGGGGTATGAGACAGCGCCCGCGCTGGCCACCTGTCTGGTCGATCTGGTCCGCGAACGGTTCAAACGCGAAGAGGTCCAGATCACGCTCTATCTGTCGCTGCGCCGGCGCGAAAGCTGGCTGCGCAGCCTCTGGGCGCATGACCTGCATCGCACCCGGATGGTGCTGGATTTCGACACGTTCCGCGAGCGCATGGCCTCGGTGGCCGCGCCGCGGTCTGTCGCAGAAGAGATCCGGGGCCGCCTGCCCTCGGTTCAGGTGCGCAGCCAGTGGCTTGAGGACCTGCAGACGCGGCCCTTCGGCCCCGGTACGCCCTTTGCCGATTTCCTCGACCTGCCCAAAGCCGAGGCCGCAAAGCTGGTCGGCCCGACCCGCAGGAACCCTGGCCTGCCTGACGATCTGCTGGCGCAGATGCTGGATATGAACCGATCCGCTCTGGACGACGCGGCGCTGATCGATCACAAGGCGGCTCTGGTTGAACGCGCTCAAACGGAGCTGATCGGCACATCATGACGGACACGCCCGGAAAATCTCATGGCCGCAAAGCCATCCGCCCCACGCTGAAACCGCGCGAGCTGATGACGCCCACGCCCGACCTGCATGGGGTGTGGAAGGCCAAGATCATCACCCTGTTTCCATCCGCCTTCCCCGGCGTGCTGGGTGAAAGCCTGACGGGCAAGGCCTTGCAAGAAGGTCTGTGGCAGCTGGAAACCGTCGATCTGCGTCAGTTCGGTGTCGGCAAGCACCGTAATGTCGACGATACGCCCGCAGGTGGCGGCGCGGGCATGGTGCTGCGCGCCGATGTGCTGGGCGAGGCGATCGAGCACACCATGGCCGGTGTTCAAGGCAACTGGCCGCTGATCTATCTCAGCCCGCGAGGCCGTCGGATGGACCAGAAGATGATGCAGAACCTTGCGCGCTGCGATGGGATGACCCTGCTGTGCGGCCGGTTCGAGGGCGTTGATGAGCGCGTGCTGGAGCATTACGGCGTGCAGGAGGTCAGCTTGGGCGATTTCGTCATGACCGGGGGCGAGATCGCCGCGCAGGCCCTGATCGACGCCACCGTCCGGCTGATACCCGGCGTGTTGGGCAATCAGGCCTCGGCTGAGGAGGAAAGCTTTTCCTCTGGCCTGCTGGAGCATCCGCAATACACCCGCCCCGCCGAATGGAAGGGCCGCCCGATCCCGGATATCCTGATATCAGGGCACCACGGCCGCATCGCGGAATGGCGGCACGCGATGTCGGAACAGATCACCCGCGAACGGCGGCCCGATCTGTGGGCGCAGCACCAAAAGTCCAAAGCCAAGGATTAACCCCCCGCCTTCCACCGCGCCCAAATCTCGGGCGTGCCGTTGAAGGTGTTGATATCCACCCTGCCCGGAACCCCCGGCACCAGCCCGGTACCCGTGTACTGCCAGAATCGCCAGACCGCGCGCGGATAGACATTGCGGGGGTGCCCCGCGACTGAACGCAGCCAGAACTCGGTTTTGGGAAGGCGGCCAATATCGGTGTCCCCGTAGAAATCGACCGTTGTGTAGACAATCGGGCGACGTCCGTAGTGACGCTCGAGAATATCAAGGAATTTTTGCGCCTCGGCGCGGACGGTACGACCATCGGGGCGCAGGGTGCAGGTTTTGGAATGGGGCGTCCACTCCATGTCCAGAACATGCGGCAGATCAGCCCCTTTGGGTACGTTGCGGATGAACCAGCGGGCCTGTTCATGGGCCGGACGGCAGAAATAGTAGTAATGATAAGCACCCCACGGCACCCCTGCTGCCTGCGCGCCGCGACGATGCTCATCAAACATCGGGTCGGAAAAATCACCGCCCTCGGTTGCTTTGATAAAAGCAAAGCTAACGCCCGAGGCGCGCGCGGTGCGCCAGTCAATCGGCGGCTGCCAGCGCGACACATCCAGACCATGAACCGGGTAGTGGCCGGGGTGCCGCCCCTCCCACGGGTGTGGTTTAGCGTCCCCGAATGCAGGGAAGATGACGGCAGGCGGCGTTGTATCTGCAAACGCTTGCGGTTCTACCACCTGTGGGGCGGGACCGCGGCGACCGCAGGATATGATTGCAAGGCCTAAAACAGCCAGCAAGAGGGCGTTGCGTATCATGCGCGTATCTCAAATCTGCTCTTATAATTCTCTCCAGAATGCCTGATTGACAGCACAAGGCAATGGTGCAGTTTGAGGGCGGCGGAAACGCACCGCCCGAGCGCGGAAGCTCGGCAATTAGGGCTTGATCCCTGTCCGCAAATTCCTTAAACGACCGCAATCCGGTGCCGCATCACGCGACTCCGGTGTTTTGGTTTGCATCATGGCGCAACGCTTGGCTTTCTTCTGCCGTGGCGTGTCAGAGCGGACCAGACCAAAGGAACATTCGATCTGACCTCTGGCGGGCTGCATTGCAGGACCCGGTGAAGACCAAGAGCTCTCAGGCCGTGCCCAAACTTCGTGGACCAACCACGAGCATATAGGAGTAAATGCGATGGACCTGATCGCACAGCTTGAGGCGGAACAGATTGCCGCCCTGGGGAAAGACATCCCCGATTTCAAAGCCGGTGACACCATCCGTGTCGGCTTTAAGGTGACCGAAGGGTCGCGTACACGTGTGCAGAACTACGAAGGTGTCTGCATCGCGCGCAAAGGTGGCAACGGCATCGCCGGTTCGTTCACCGTCCGCAAAATTTCGTTCGGCGAAGGCGTAGAGCGTGTATTCCCGCTGCATTCGACCAACATCGACAGCATCACCGTTGTCCGCCGTGGCCGCGTCCGTCGCGCCAAACTGTATTATCTGCGCACCCGTCGCGGTAAATCCGCACGTATCGCAGAGGTCACTAACTACAAGCCCAAGGCTGGCGCCGAGGCGTAAGGAGCGGAAAGATGAAAAAAGACATCCATCCCGATTATCACGTCATCAACGTCAAAATGACCGATGGCACCGTGGTTCAGATGAAATCCACCTGGGGCGCCGAGGGCGACCAGCTGGCTCTGGAAATCGACCCCTCCTCGCACCCCGCGTGGACCGGTGGCTCGTCGCGCCTGATGGACGCTGGCGGCCGTGTGTCGAAGTTCAAGAAGAAATACGAAGGTCTGGGCTTCTAAGCCGGACTGGTTTCAAATGCAAAAGGCCGCCTCTCGGGGCGGCCTTTTTTGCGCTTCAGAGGTGCCATCCGGGCAGGTGCCAGACGAATCTGGAAAGGCTCAAATCCAGTAGGCGAGTGCCACCGGTAGTACCAAGATGGTGGCCAGCGTTGACACCAGAATAAAACCGGCCACGTCCGGGCCGTATTCCGGCACATGTTGATCGATGAACAGATAGGTTGCGACGGATGCCGGCATCAGACAGCACAGGATCACGGCTCCGCGTTCCACCCCGGTAAAGCCGAACGCCCAGACAAGTGTACTGGCGATAAGAACCGCCAATGCAAGATGCAGCGCTGTCAACACAATGGCGCGCCCGAGGCTAGCGATTCTAAGCGTCGCCAGAGTGTGTCCCAGCGTCAGCAACATCAGCGGAATCGAAAGCCCACCCAAAATGTCGAACGACTTGGCCAAAGGCTGGGGCAGGCTGTACCCCGTTCCCATCAACACCAGCGACAGCACCACAGCATAGATAATCGGAGAGGTCATCAGCTTCTTGGCCGAGAACGCACCCGCAGGGATCCACATGCCAACCGTAAAGATGCTGATCAGCACAACGACAACGAAACCCATTGTATAGGCCATCCCTGCATCGCCCAGCGCCAGGAGGGTGATAGGCAAACCGATGTTACCTACGTTACCGTGCATCAAAGGGGTCAGAAATGCGCGCACCGGCAGTTTGAGCAGCCTCAGCACCGCAAAGCCAAGCACACCAAATGCCGCAATCGCCAGCGCCGCCGCTGTCATGACGTCAAGAAACGTGCCCACCGCGATCTTCGTAGTCGACAGGTGCGAGATGATCAGTGTCGGGTACCCCACCTTCGCCACGATCCCGCCAATCACAGCGTTGTCGAAGGGTGCCCGGATAAGCGCCAGACCATAACCGATTCCGGCACAGATCAGCACCGGCAGAACGACGTTCAGGACGTTCAAAAACAGATGATCCAAAGACAGTCCTCGATCGCACAAGCCCGACCCGGACAGTGAAACAGAGGTCCGGTTTTGACAAGTCTTCGCCCTAAACCCCGGCCTAAGCTGAGTTTTCCAAAATAGAGCCTGTTATTGGCCTTTGAAGGCCGCCGAAGTCCTTCCCTTCACCGCTTACACAACATATAGTAGCCGACAACAACGTGTGGTTAAGCACGGCGGGACTTGGGAATACAAGCATGGCACATATCATCGTGGTGGGGAATGAAAAGGGCGGCGCCGGGAAATCGACCGTGTCGATGCATGTGGCCACCGCTCTGGCCCGGCTGGGGCACAAGGTCAGCACGCTGGATCTGGACCTCCGGCAGCGCAGCCTTGGCCGCTATTTCGAGAACCGTCTGAATTTCCTGAACGGCGCCGACCTGTCCCTGCCCAGCCCGCGCCACCACGATTTGCCCGAGATCGATGCCAGCACCCTTAAACCCGGCGAGAATATCTATGACCATCGTCTTTCGGCTGCGGTTGCGGAACTGGAAAGTGACAGTGATTTCATCCTGATAGACTGCCCCGGCTCGCACACGCGGCTCAGCCAGGTGGCACATTCCCTGGCCGACACGCTGATCACCCCCCTGAACGACAGCTTCATCGATTTCGACCTTCTGGCACGGATCGATTCGAAGGGTGAGAAAATCCTCGGGCCGTCTGTTTATTCAGAAATGGTCTGGAACGCGCGCCAGTTGCGCGCCCAAGCCGGGTTGAAACCGATCGATTGGGTGGTTGTGCGCAACCGGGTGGGCACGCAGCGCATGGTCAACAAGGAAAAGATGCAGCGCGCGATTGAGATGCTGTCGCAGCGCATCGGATTTCGCGTCGCTTCGGGCTTTTCCGAGCGGGTGATCTTCCGCGAACTCTTCCCGCGCGGCCTGACGTTGCTGGACCTCAAGGACATTGGCGTCAAACAACTGAATATCTCAAACATCGCCGCGCGGCAGGAACTGCGCGACATGATGAAAGAACTGAACCTGCCCGGAGTCGAGATCGATTTTTAGGTGCGCGACCGCTCCAGCGTCACCCAATCTGCATCGCGCGAAACCTCAGAATAAGCAGCTTTGTTGAGAACCGCCCGAGACGCACCGTTTTCGTGGTGGACAACCGCCAGCAGCCGCTTGATCTGGGGGTTTTGGCGCAAATACTGATCGCTGAACTGTCTTACAATCCTGCTTGCGTACCCTTTTCCCCAATGGGGCACACCCAACCAATAGCTGATTTCGGCGCAATCCGCACCCTTGCTCAGCATCCGCACCTGTCCAACAACCGCATCATTTGCAACAACGGCCATGACCTGATGGTGATCTTCCTGCATCACCGCAATCAACTCACGCGCATCCTGTTCGCTAAGCATCCCAGGATAGTCTTCGGGCAGATAGCGCCACAGACGTTCCGAAGACAACATCTCGGCATAAACCGGTGCATCCTCGGTTGTCCAGGCACGGAACTGAAACGCTTGTGGTACTGGCCGCTGATGCAAGCCGACAATGTCATCTTCACAGGCCAAAGCAACCCAGCCGATCTGAATTGGATCGTAGGCGACCTCGATACCGTTCAAACGGCACCAATCAATTTCATGCTTCGAAAGGACCCCTTGAGAGCGCAACCGGCCAAGCGGTACCGCGCTCCCAAGAGGGGGGGTAGATTTCGATTGAATGTAGTTGTTCTGAATATTCATAACGACCTCCGAGCCAACGCAACAACACAAAGCGCTCTAAAAACGTGCCTTTAAGAATAATCGGGTGTTCCGATGCAATATGATAGCCTATGGTCATGGAATAAATGATTGGAAAAACCTATCAATGAATCTCAACCTGACGTTAAAACAACTTCTCTACTTTCGGGCGCTGGCCGAAACCGGGCATTATAGGAAAGCGGCCGAGCGTATTGGGATCAGCCAGCCATCCTTGAGTCTTCAGATCGCAAATCTGGAAACGGCGCTTGGCTTGAATCTGGTCGAACGTGGTCGAGCGGGCGCAATGCTGACCCCGGAAGGCCGCGAAGTGCTTGAGAAAACGCGCAGCATTCTGTCGGATGTTACCGCGTTGCAAGAGACCTCGACCAGGATGAAGTCCGAGTTTGCGGGCAGCTTCCGGCTCGGCGCATCGCCCACGCTGGGGCCATACTTGTTGCCGCGCGTCTTTCGCCATTTGCATCAGAACCACCCGGATTTAAGGCTGATTGTGCGAGATGGCGCACCATCCGACCTGCTTCAGGACCTGCTGGCAGGCGTCCATGATGTCATTCTGACGCAATTGCCGGTCAGTTCGACTGATGTCATTGTCTTGCGTTTGCTCAGGGAGCCTCTGCATCTGGCCGTCGCCCTCGATCACCCGCTTGCCGAAAGAGACATTGTTGAAGATGCCGATCTCAACGGGGAAAACGTGCTCGTGCTCTCGCGGCGGTTTATCCTTCACAGCCAGATTGAGGAATTGGCCAAAGAAGTCGGGGCAAACCTTCTGTATGACTATGAAGGTACGAGTCTGGACGCGATCCGGCAAATGACCGCAATGAATATCGGCGTTTCGCTTCTGCCTTCGCTTTATGCAGCGTCCGAAGTCCCTGACTTGGGCCGAGACGTCGCGGTAATCCCCTATCGACCGGGACGACTGCACAGATCAATTGGCCTGGTCTGGCGTACCTCAAGCGGGCACCATCGTGCCTTCAATTTCATTGCCGATGTCATTTGCCATGTGGCGCGTGCAGAATTTACGGGGCTGATCAGCGTCGAACGATAGCTGTGTTGCGAAGGCTCTGGCATCAACTGGCTGTTATGGGCCGAACCATCAACGGCTTTCATTCGGTCTCGCGATACACCGTAAACAGCTCTTTCGGTTCGGCGACACCGCGCAGCATATACCGCCCAACCGAGATCAAATCCGGATCGCAAGGCTCTGCCGCGCGGGCAACATCGTCCGAGATCAGGATACGCTGCCCCAAGGACCGGTGCATACCGGCGATCCGAGCGGTCTGATTGACCGCTGGCCCTATCACAGTGAAATCCAGACGACTGTCAGACCCGATATTGCCGTACAGAATCTCGCCGGAATGGAGCGCAAGCGTATAATTCGAAACCCGTTGACCACGGGCGGCACGTTGCGCGTTCAGCGCGGCCATCTGCTCTTGCAAAAGGCTTACTGCAGCCAACGCGGCGCGGGCGTCGGCGTCGCTTTCGCCTACATCGAACATTGCCATAACGCCATCACCCATGAACTTCAGGATGTTGCCACCGCATTGATGGACCACATCGACCGCCACGGCGAGGTAGTCGTTCAGCATGTCGATCACTTCAGCGCCAGGCATGTCTTCGGACAGGCTGGTAAACCCCTCAAGGTCGAAATTCCAGATCACCGCATCAATCTGTTGCAACGACCCGCGGCGAATTTCACCCGATAGCACCCGCTGCCCGGCGTCGCGCCCCAGATACACACGCATCAAATCCTGCGACACCCGCGCATTCGAGGCCGACTTCAACGCCAATCCCAGATGCGGCAGCGCGCTGTTGATCAACTCAAGATCATCTTCGCGAAACCCTTCGGGCGCGTTGCTGGCCCAGGACATAAGCACGCCGTCTATGGCCTTTTTCGCGTCCCTCTGGCCGCGATGGGTGGGCACGTCAAAGCTGACGCCGGTGGCATAGTAGTCCGTTGCGCCGTTCTCTCTGAGGTCATTCAGCAACGGAAAACGACTGGCCTCGTTCTGGTCGACCAGCCGCTCGCGAATGGCATCCATCTCTTCGTTCAGCACGACGTAAAGCGGGCTTTTCTGCCATTCCTCGCTGGGTGTTTCTGAATACTCAAACGTCTGAAGATCCCCTCCACGCCCCTGATACCAACTGTAGCCGGTGCCACCATAAAGAGGATGCAGCGCCGGTTGGGCCGCATGAAATCGCATCAACGGTACGCCAAGCGCAACAAGCTGATTGCAATAGCCATCCAGCAGCTCTTGTTTCCCCGCGCCTTCAAGGCCCCGGTTCACAAGCCAGTCGATAAGGTCATGCGATTTCGTCGTGCTTGGACTGGGGTCGGTCATCTCAGGTTCCTGTGTCGATGCTGATGTTGATCTGGGGTCAACAACGGTGAATTACCACCGCGTCAGTCCATTCCGGCCAAACGACGCAACATCATACGCAACAAAGCGACCTCGCCGGTCGTAAAGCGCGCAGCCAGCTTTGCATCATAGTCCCGCGCGATCCCCCGCAACTCACGATACACCATCTGGCCAGAATGCGTTAGCGACAGACGTTCAGACCGGCGATCGGTCTCATCTCGCAGGCGCCGCAAATACCGGCGCTGTTCCAACCGGCGCACCGCGCGGCTGATCTTGGTCTTGTGGATCTTGGCGCGCAGCCCGATATCCTTGGCGGTCATTTCTCCGTAATTGCCCAGATGAAACAACACGCGCCACTCGGTGCGCAGCATCCCATAGCGATTCTTATAGACCTGTTGAAATTCAAGCGAGCTTTCCTCGGCCGCCTGATTCAGCAGGAATGGCAGGAAATTTCGCAGATCAAACTCATCTTTTTCGGCATTATTCTGCTGGGTCATTCTTGTTAGTTACAAAATCAACTATTATTCGACAAGCAGCAACTGAAGGAGCGTCCAGATGAATCGCCCCGCCGATCCGCACAAGATGACCCAGGCCAGCACCCCCGTTGGCACCCATCCCGGCTATATGCCCGGCTTTGGCAACGACTTCGAGACCGAGGCCCTGCCCGGTGCGCTGCCGCAGGGAATGAACAGCCCGCAGAAATGTAACTATGGCCTATATGGCGAGCAACTCAGCGGCACAGCCTTCACCGCCAACCCGCCCGAACGGACGTGGTGCTATCGCATCCGGCCTTCGGTGAAGCATTCGCATCGGTATGAGAAGATCGATCTGCCCTACTGGAAATCGGCCCCGTCCGTCGACCCCGACGTGATCTCGCTGGGCCAGTACCGCTGGAACCCGGTGCCGCATTCGGATGAGGGCCTGACATGGCTGACCGGGATGCGCACGATGACCACCGCGGGCGACGTGAATACGCAGGTCGGCATGGCCAGCCATATCTATCTGGTCACCGAGTCGATGGTGGATGACTATTTCTTCTCGGCTGATTCCGAGCTGCTGGTGGTCCCGCAGGAAGGCCGCCTGCGCTTTGCCACCGAGATGGGCATCATCGACCTTGAACCGAAAGAGATCGCGATCATTCCCCGTGGCCTGCTGTACCGCGTCGAGGTATTGGAAGGCCCCGCGCGCGGTTTTGTCTGCGAGAATTACGGCCAGAAATTCGAACTGCCGGGCCGCGGCCCGATCGGGGCCAACTGCATGGCCAACCCGCGCGATTTCAAGGCGCCGGTGGCGGCGTTTGAGGACCGCGAGGTGCCCTCGACCGTGACGATCAAATGGTGCGGCCAGTTCCACACGACAAAGATCGGCCACAGCCCGCTGGACGTGGTCGCATGGCATGGGAACTACACGCCCTACAAATACGACCTGCGCACCTATTGCCCGGTCGGCGCAATCCTGTTCGACCATCCCGACCCGTCGATTTTCACGGTGCTGACCGCGCCCTCGGGCCAGCCGGGCACGGCCAATATCGACTTTGTCCTGTTCCGCGAACGCTGGATGGTAATGGAAGACACGTTCCGCCCGCCCTGGTATCACAAGAACATCATGTCCGAGCTGATGGGCAACATCTATGGCCAGTATGACGCCAAACCGCAGGGCTTCGTCCCCGGTGGCATGAGCCTGCACAACATGATGATCCCGCATGGGCCAGACAAGGAAGCCTTTGAAAAGGCGTCAAACTCCAATCTTGGCCCGGACAAGCTGGACAACACCATGTCGTTCATGTTCGAAACCCGCTTTCCGCAGCATCTGACCGCATTTGCGGCCACCGAAGCCCCGTTGCAGGATGACTACATCGATTGCTGGAGCGACATCGAAAAGAAATTCGACGGCACCCCCGGCAAGAAATGAACACCGTCTGCGATCCGAGATTATTCGTCGAATAATCTCGGACCCTGACAAAGGTCTGGAGACACTATGTCCTTGAAGAAATCCTGGGTCACATCGGCCAATTCCGCCGATCACCCGTTTCCGCTGAACAACCTGCCCTATGGGGTTTTTTCGACCGAAAAAACCGACCCGCGTTGCGGTGTGGCCATCGGTGACATGATCCTCGACGTGACCGCGGCCGAGGCTGACGGGCTGATCGCGCTGTCGGACGAGCCGCTGTTCGACCTGCCCTTCTGGAACCCGCTGATGGAGGAAGGCCCCGCCGTCTGGGCCGCCCTGCGCGACCGCCTGACCGCACTGCTGGCCGAGGGCGCGGACGAACAGCACAAGGTCGAAGGCTTGCTGATCCCGCAGGACGAGGCCGAGATGCACATGCCCTTTGCCGTCAGCGAATACACCGATTTCTATGCAGGCCGGAACCATGCCTTCAACGTCGGCACCATGTTCCGCGGCCCCGAAAATGCACTGCCGCCCAACTGGCTGCACATCCCCATCGGCTATAACGGGCGCGCGTCGTCCGTGGTGGTCTCGGGCACCGATGTCCGCCGCCCCTGGGGTCAGCTGAAATCCCCCGATCAGGACTTGCCCGCCTTTCTGCCTTGCCGTCGCTTTGATATCGAGCTTGAGATGGGCGCCATTGTCGGCACGCCCTCGGACGGCCCGATCTCGGTGCAGGAGGCCGATGACGCCATCTTTGGCTACGTGCTGCTGAACGACTGGTCGGCGCGCGACATTCAGGCTTGGGAATATCAGCCGCTGGGCCCGTTCCAGGCCAAGGCCACAGCCACCTCGATCAGCCCGTGGATCGTGACCAAGGCCGCGCTGGAACCGTTCCGCTGCGACACGCCCGCGCGCGAATTCGAGCTGCTGGATCACCTGAAAGACTGCGGCCCAATGCTCTATGACATCGACCTGTCGATCACCATGGCCCCCGAGGGCCAGCCGGCAACGACCATCGCCGCGACGAACTACAACCAGATGTATTATTCAGCCGCGCAGCAACTGGCGCACCACACGACCTCGGGCTGCCCGATGAACACCGGCGACCTGCTGGGATCGGGCACCATCTCAGGGCCGACCAAGCCCGAGCGCGGCTCGCTGCTGGAGCTCAGCTGGGGCGGGAAAGAACCGCTGACGCTGGACACCGGCGAGACCCGCAGCTTTATCGAGGACGGAGACACGCTGACCCTCACCGGCGCGGCCAAAGGCGACGGCTATACCATCGGCTTCGGTGATTGCACCGGCACCGTCCTGCCCGCGCTTGAAAACCCATACGCACGATAAGGAACCCACCATGGCCAAGGCATTCGCATCCCAGGGGGATATGACCGAAAAGAAAATCTCGTTCACCGAGGTGGGCGAGGGCCTTTACGCCTTTACCGCCGAGGGCGACCCGAACTCGGGCGTCATCATCGGTGACGACAGCGTGATGATTGTCGAGGCGCAGGCGACCCCGCGCTTAGCCCAAAAGGTGATCGAATGCGTGCGCTCGGTGACGGACAAGCCGATCACCCATGTGGCGCTGACCCACTATCACGCGGTCCGCGTGTTGGGGGCCAGCGCGTTCGGCGCGCAACAGATCCTGATGTCGGACATGGCCCGCGCCATGGTCGTGGAACGCGGGCAGGAGGATTGGGACAGCGAATTCCAGCGCTTCCCGCGCCTCTTCGAAGGGCATGAGAGCATCCCCGGCCTGACATGGCCGACCACCACGTTCAGCGATACGATGACGGTTTATCTGGGCAACCGCCGGGTCGATCTGATGCATCTGGGCCGCGCCCATACGGCGGGCGATATCGTCATCCATGTACCCGATCAGAACGTCATGTTCACCGGCGACATCGTCGAATACCATTCGGCCTGCTATTGCGGCGACGGGCATTTCAGCGACTGGGGCGACACGCTGGACGAGATCAAGTGGTACGACGTCGACGCAATTGCTCCGGGACGTGGCGACGCCCTGATCGGTAAGGACATGGTCAACGCGGCCATCGAAAACACCCGCGATTTCGTCGAAAGCACCTATCGCCCGGCGGCCAGGGTCGCAGCGCGCGGCGGCAGCCTGAAAGAGGCCTGGGACGCGGTGCGCGCGGAATGCGATCCGAAATTCGCCGACTACGCGATCTACGAACATTGCCTGCCCTTCAACGTCGCCCGCGCCTATGACGAGGCGCGCGGCATCGACACCCCCCGCATCTGGACCGCCCAGCGCGATCTTGAGATGTGGGAGGCCCTGCAAGGCTAAGAATTCCGGGCCGTTTTTGATCCAGATCGTGGCGGCCCGGATTTGACGATGAAACGTTAAGTTGAGCCCTCCGCGCGGCATCGCGCCGGAGACCGGATGAGGTGCGCCCGGCGCGCAGAACACTGGGGAGAGAGACCGTGAACAAGATATTCGAAGTTCCACTTTATGCCTACGAGGCCAGCCCGGACCAGTCGGCTTCGGCACCGGTTCGCCATCAGGTCATCGTCATCGGCGCAGGCCCCGTGGGTCTTGCCGCTGCCATCGATCTGGCCCAGCAGGGGGTCGAGGTTCTGGTGCTGGACGACAATGACAAGGTCAGCTTCGGCAGCCGCGCCATCTGTTTCGCCAAACGCCCGCTGGAAATTCTGGATCGTCTGGGCTGTGGCCAGCCGATGGTGGACAAGGGCGTTCTGTGGAACACCGGCAAGGTGTTCTTCGACGAACGCCAGGTCTATGAGTTCAACCTGCAGCCCGACAGCGGCGATCAGCGCCCGGCCTTCATCAACCTGCAGCAATATTACTTCGAAGAATATCTGGTCGACCGGGTCCGCGAATTGCAGGCCCAGGGCGCGCCGATCGAGATCCGCGGCCGCAACAAGGTCGAGGCGGTCGGCACCCATCACGACCACACCAAGCTTGAAGTCGAAACCCCCGAAGGGTCCTATACGGTCGAGGCCGACTGGGTGATCGCCTGCGACGGGGCCGCCTCGCCCATGCGCACCATGCTGGGCAAGGATTTCGTGGGCCGCGTGTTCGAAGACAACTTCCTGATCGCTGACGTGATCATGGAGGCGGATTTCCCCTCGGAGCGCTGGTTTTGGTTCGATCCACCCTTCAACAAGGGGCAATCGGCGCTACTGCACAAGCAACCCGACGGGGTCTGGCGCATCGATCTGCAACTGGGCTGGGACATCGACAAGGAACGTGAAAAGCGCCCCGAAAAAGTCATCCCCCGCCTCAAGGCGATGCTGGGCGAAGACGTTCAGTTCGAGCTGGAATGGGTCAGCATTTATACCTTCCAGTGCCGCCGGATGGAGCAGTTCCGCCATGGCCGCGTGATCTTTGCCGGCGACAGCGCCCATCAGGTCAGCCCGTTTGGCGCGCGCGGGGCGAATTCCGGTCTGCAGGACACCGACAACCTGTGTTGGAAGCTGAAACTGGTGATCGACGGCAAAGCGCCTGAATCGCTGCTGGACAGCTACGATACCGAGCGTATCCACGGTGCGGATGAGAACATCCTGAACTCGACCCGCTCGACCGATTTCATCACGCCGAAATCGCAGATGTCCCGGCTGCTGCGCGACGCGGTACTGGACCTGAGCGAGCATTATGATTTCGCCCGTCCCATGGTGAACTCGGGCCGGCTGAGCGTGCCTTGCGTCTATGACGGCTCACCGCTGAACTCGGCGGATGCGCTGAATGGCCCGGCCCAGACCCGCCCCGGCGCGCCCTGCCCCGATGCACCCTTGGGCGACGGTTTCCTGCTGTCGAAACTGGCCGGGCAGTTCACGCTGCTGACCATCGACGCCGATGCACCGGATGAGATTGAGGTCGACGGGGTCGTAGTCAAGCGCCTTGCGCTCTCGGTTAAGGACGACCTCACGCTGACGCTGAAGCGCCGCTATCTGGGCGATGCGACCAGCGCGGTCTACCTGATCCGACCCGATCAGCATGTGGCAGCGCGCCGCGACAGCTATGAAGAAAACGCATTCCGGCACGCGGTCCGCCGCGCCACCGGCAAGGAGTAAGCGATATGACCGATCTGATCCTGTCTCCCAACCTGACCCATGCGGATGATTTCTATGCCGACCTGCTGGCCGCCCATGAGGGTCTTGATAAAGCCGACAGCGACGCGCTGAACGCGCGGCTGGTGTTGGTGCTGGCCAACCACATCGGTGACAACGCCGTGCTGAAACAGGCGCTGGACGCCGCCGCGCTGAAACAAGGATAAGCGTTATGAAAATCGAACAGATTCACCACGTCGCCTATCGCTGCAAGGACGCGAAAGAGACCGTCGAATGGTATGGCAAGATGCTGAACATGGATTTCATTCTGGCGATTGCCGAAGACCATGTGCCCTCGACCCATGAACCCGATCCTTACATGCACCTGTTTCTGGATGCTGGAAACGGCAACGTTCTGGCCTTCTTTGAACTGCCCACCAAGCCCGAAATGGGCCGCGATCCGAACACGCCGATCTGGGTGCAGCACATTGCCTTCAAGGTGAAGGACCGCGACGAGTTGATCGCCTTCAAGGACCACCTCGAGGCCAACGGGGTCGAGGTTCTGGGCGTGACCGACCATTCGATCTTTCATTCGATCTATTTCTTCGATCCCAATGGCCATCGCGTCGAACTGGCCTGCCCGGACCCGGAAGAAGAGGCGATGCTGGCCCGGCTGGATTCGGTCAAATGGGATATGCTCGAGGAATGGTCGCGCACCAAGAAGGCGCCTCAGCACGCCGACTGGCTGCACGCCAAGGAACTGAGCAAGGGCTGATCGCTGAATGTCTGATGTGGTTCTCTATGACTACTGGCGATCCTCTGCCAGCTACCGGCTGCGGATCGCGTTGAATCTGGGGGGTATCACTTATCGCCCGGTGGTGGTCGATCTGGTCGGCGGGGCCCATCGCGGGCCCGAACATCTGGCGCGCAACCCGCAGGGCCTTGTGCCGGTGCTTGAGATTGACGGGCTGCGCCTGACGCAATCGCTGGCGATCCTCGACTATCTGGATGAGACCCGAGACATGGGCCTGCTGCCGCAAGACCCGGCCCGCCGGGCTGCGGCGCGGGCTTTGGCACACAGTATCGCGGTGGATATCCACCCGGTCTGCAACCTGTCGGTCGCGCGCCACGCGACCGCGCTGAGCGGCGGTGCAGGCGATATGCCCGGCGACTGGATGCGCCATTTCATCCGCCCGGGCCTGCTCGCCTTCGAGGCCCTGCTGGGCGGGTTCGACCAGACGCCGTTCTGCACGGGCGATACGCCCGGTCTGGCCGATATCTGCCTGATCCCGCAGCTCTACAACGCCCGCCGCTGGGAGGTCGATCTGTCCGACATGCCCCGCCTGCGGGCGGTCGAGGCCGTCTGTGCGGATCATCCCGCCTTTGCGGCGGCGCATCCGGATATGCACGCCCCCGCCTGAGGCTGCGCACAAAGTCTGTGTATCGGCGCGTGTGTGCAAAACCCGGCAACGGGCGTAAATTGGGTGCATCCGACACACGGGAGGTTCCCAATGCCAGAGATCACCGGCTATCACGCCCATGTCTATTTCGACGCCGAAACGCAGCAAACGGCGCAGCAGGTCTGCGAAGAGGCCGCACGCCTGTTCCCGGACGTGCAGATGGGTCGAATGCACGCCCGAAATGTCGGCCCGCACCCGCGCTGGAGCTGCCAGTTGGGATTCCCCGCTGCGGCGTTCGATCAGGTCTTTCCTTGGCTGATCCTGAACCGGAAGGGGCTGACAATCTTTACCCACCCGGAAACCGGCGATCATCTGACCGATCACCGCGACCGCGCCATCTGGATGGGTGAGATGCTGGAGCTTGATCTGTCGATCTTCGATTAAAAACCCTCGGAGGTTCTCTCGAGGTATTTTAGAACAAAAGAAGCAAGGCGTTACGCCTGAAGGTGCAGTAACGCCCAGCCACAGCAGGTCGGGTTGGCGGCGCTATGTCAGTGCGCGCGCCTCATCACGCAGGATGAATTTCTGGATTTTGCCCGTCGAAGTTTTGGGTAGCGCCCCAAAAACGACCGTCTTGGGCGCTTTGAAATGGGCCATGTGATCGCGGCAAAAGGCGATAATATCGGCCTCGCTTGCCTCCGCTTGCGGTTTCAGTTCGACAAAAGCGCAGGGCGTTTCGCCCCATTTCTCATCCGGTCGGGCGACCACGGCAGCTTCCATCACGGCGGGGTGTTTGTAGAGGGTATCCTCAACCTCAACGGACGAAATATTCTCACCGCCCGAAATGATGATGTCCTTGGACCGGTCTTTCAGCGCGATATAGCCATCGGGGTGCATCACCCCCAGATCACCCGAGGCAAACCATCCGCCTTTGAAGGCTTGGTCGGTCGCCTCGGCATTCTTGAGATAACCCTTCATGACGATATTACCCTGCATGAAGATCTCACCCATCGTTTCGCCATCGGCAGGCACGGGCTCCAGCGTTTCCGGGTCGGCCACCATCAGACCCGAGAGCGCCACATATTTGACGCCCTGACGGACTTTCAGCGCGGCGCGGTCTTCGGCCTCTTTGCTGTTCCATTCGTCTTTCCAGGCGCAGACAACGGACGGCCCGTAGGTTTCCGTAAGGCCATAGACATGGGTGACCTCGACCCCCATCCCCTCCATCGCTTCGATCACTTTGGCGGGCGGTGGCGCACCGGCGGTCATCACCTTGATCTGCTGGCTGAAATCCTTCAGATGATCGGGCGCGTTGGCCAGCATGTTCAGCACGATGGGCGCGCCGCAGAAATGCGTCACGCCTTCGTCGCGGAAGGCGCGATAGATCGGCTCGTCCCGCACGGCACGCAGGCAGATGGATGTGCCCGCATTGGCCGCCATGGTCCACGGAAAGCACCAGCCGTTGCAATGGAACATCGGCAAGGTCCATAGATAGACCGAATGCTGCGGCATCCCCCATGTCAGAATGTTCGACGTCGCGTTCAGCGCGGCCCCCCGGTGGTGATAGACCACACCCTTGGGGTTGCCGGTGGTGCCCGAGGTATAGTTCAGCGTGATCGCGTCCCATTCGTCGGCAGGCAGGGACCCGTCAAACTCGGGATCCCCTTCAGCCAGAAGCGCCTCATAGGTCAGGTCGCCCAGCCGTTCGCCACCATCAAAGCTGTGATCTTCGATGTCGATGACCAGCACATCATGATCCACGTGCGCCAGGGCTTGTTTCACAACCCCCGAGAATTCCGGGTCAACCAGCAGAACCTTTGCCTCGGCATGGTTGAGGACAAAGGCAATGATCGGCGCATCCAGCCGCGTGTTGATTGCATTCAGAACCGCCCCTGCCATGGGCACGCCAAAATGGGCCTCGTAGAGTTCGGGGATGTTGGCGGCGATTATCGACACCGTATCGCCCTGCCCCACCCCGTGGGCCCTCAACGCGCTGGCCAGACGGCGGCAACGCGCATAAGTCTGCGCCCAGGTATACCTACGATCGCCATAAACCACAGACGGATAGTCCGGATAAACCGCTGCCGTGCGTTCAATATAGCTTAACGGGGACAGCGGCGTGAAATTTGCCGGACCTTTGTCCAGATGCTGTTCATAGATGTTTGCGGCGCTCATCTGGTGCTCCTCCCAAACGCGACAGACTTGAGGTATTGAGCACAAAGATTACGGCAAAACAAACCCGTAATAATACGCGATTTTGATACACTGGCGCTATTCTATGGGTTAATCTGGCCCTACTGCGCGGGTCCCATTCGCGTTGATCTGCAGCATCACGTCACTGCGCGCCCGTCCGGGAGTTTGATTCCTGCGCGCCTTACCCTGAAAGGATATGTCATGGACGGCACGTTCAACGAAAACGATCTTTCGCGCATTGTCGAAGCCGACCGTGCGCATATCTGGCATCACCTGATCCAGCATAAGCCCTTTGAAACCAACGATCCCCGTATCATCGTCGAAGGCAAGGGCATGCGTGTCTGGGATCAGAACGGTAAAGAGCATCTGGACGCGGTCTCGGGCGGGGTCTGGACTGTGAATGTGGGCTATGGCCGCGAAACCATCTGCAAGGCCGTTTATGACCAGTTGATGAAACTGTGCTATTTCGCGCAATCCGCGGGGTCGATTCCGGGGTCGATTTTTGCTGAGAAGCTGATCAGCAAGATGCCGGGCATGAGCCGGGTCTACTACATGAACTCGGGGTCCGAGGCGAACGAGAAAGCGTTCAAGATGGTGCGCCAGATCGCGCACAAGAAGTACGGCGGCAAGAAGACCAAAATCCTGTACCGGGACCGTGACTATCACGGCTCGACCCTGGCGGCGATGTCGGCAGGTGGTCAGGACGAGCGCAACGCGCAATACGGCCCCTTTGCACCCGATTTCGTGCGCGTGCCCCATTGTATGGAATACCGCAAACACGAATTGGACGGCGCGCCCGAGGAAAACTTTGGTGAATGGGCCGCCGATCAGATCGAAGAGGTGATCCTGCGCGAAGGCCCCGATACCGTGGGCGCCCTGTGCCTTGAGCCTGTGACAGCCGGCGGCGGCGTGATCGAAGCACCCGAGGGCTATTGGCAGCGCGTGCAGGAGATTTGCGACAAGTATGACATCCTGCTGCATATCGACGAGGTGGTTTGCGGCGTAGGGCGCACCGGCACGTGGTTCGGCTATCAGCAATATGGTGTCAAACCGGACTTTGTGACTATGGCCAAGGGCGTCGCATCGGGTTACGCGGCGATTGCCTGCATGGTCACGACCGAGGAAATCTTTGACATGTTCAAAGACAACGCCGATGACCCGATGAACTATTTCCGCGACATCTCGACCTTTGGTGGCTGCACCGCCGGCCCGGCAGCGGCGATCGAAAACATGCGGATTATCGAAGACGAAAACCTGCTGCAGAACTGCACCGATATGGGCGCGCGGATGCGCGGTAACCTGCAGGCGCTGATGGAAAAGCACAAAGTCATCGGAGATGTGCGCGGCAAAGGGCTATTTCTTGGCGCTGAACTGGTTGCCGACCGCGCAAGTCGCGAGCCGGTGAACGAGAAGATGGCACAGGCCGTCGTCGCCGATTGTATGGCGCAAGGCGTGATCATCGGCGTCACCAACCGCTCGGTCCCCGGCAAGAACAACACGCTGTGCTTCTCGCCCGCGCTGATTGCGACACCGGACGATATCGACCAGATCACCGATGCCGTGGACGGCGCCTTGGGGCGGGTATTCGGCTAAGCAACCGGTCCAGGAAGACCTCTGCAGGCCCGCCGATCACCGGCGGGCTTTTGCGTCGCCTGAACCTTGCATCAGGTGGGTCAAAACCCGCGCTGGACAGTACCCGCGGGCAGAACTACCGTATCCGCAAAGCAATCCAGCAGGAGTTTCCAACGATGTCCAAGATACTCTCAATCGCGGCAGGTTCTGTGTTGTGCCTTTCAACAGCGGCCTTCGCAGATGGGCACTGTGCCGCTGGGAAAACTCTGACAGATGGCAAGCTGACCATCGCAACCGGCAACCCGGCCTACTACCCGTGGGTCATCGATGACACGCCCGAGTCCGGCGAAGGGTTCGAGGCCGCCGTCGCCTATGCGGTGGCTGCGGAAATGGGCTTTGACGCGGCGAATGTCGTCTGGGTCAGATCGTCGTTCGATGAAGCGATTCAACCCGGCGCCAAGGAATTCGACATCAACATGCAGCAATACTCGATCACGCCCGAGCGGGATCAGGTCGTCGACTTCTCAACCCCGTATTACACCGCGCCCATGGCGGTACTGGTCAGCCCCGGCGCGACCGATACGGCCCCGACGCTGGATGCGCTGAAAGGGTTGCAATGGGGTGCGGTCGGCACCACCACCGCCGTGCCGAAGCTGGCCAGCATCATTCAGCCCGACAGCGACCCACTGCTTTACGGTGACAATGCGGATGTGAATGCCGCGATGAGTGCAAACCAGATCGACGCGGCGTTGTTCGATCTGCCAACCGCGTTGTTCCTGAGCGCGGTGATGATCGAAGGATCAAAGGTCATCGGTCAGTTTCCAGCGGATGAAAGCGACAACCCCGATCAGTTCGGCATGTTGATGGAAGAGGGAAACCCGTTGAAGGAATGCGTCGATCAGGCGTTGGCCGCTTTGGCCACCAGCGGTGCACTGGCCGAGATCGAGGCCAAGTGGTTGCAGGATTCAACCGGTGTCCCGCTGATCAAGTGACATGAGCAATCAAAAGGCGGGCGGGATGACCCGCCGGGAACGTTATGAGGCGCAACAGCGCCGCAGGTCTTTGGTGATCGCGGCAACCAGCACGATCACCGTGATTGCGGCTTTGTATGTCCTTGTGCCTCTGGCCCCCGGCTGGGCCAAAGTCCAACAGAGCTTTTTCAATGGTGAAGTTCTGGTCAAAACCTTCCCGAAGCTGCTTGAAGCGTTTCGGATCAACGTGATGATCTTTGCATGGTCGGCACCGGCCATCGCCATTCTTGGCCTGCTGATTGCGCTGGCGCGCGACGTCAAATCCCCGGCCCTGTTTCCGTTGCGCATTTTCGGGGCCGCGTTTACCGACGTTTTTCGGGGTGTTCCTGTCATCCTGACAGTTTACTTGATCGGGTTCGGCATTCCGGGCCTCGGGCTGCCGCGTCCGTGGAACTCGCCCTATATCTGGGGCACGCTGGCCCTTGTGTTGACTTACTCGGCCTATGTTGCCGAAATCTTCCGATCCGGCATCGACAGCGTGCACCACAGCCAACGCGCCGCAGCCCTGTCGCTGGGTCTGTCCGAGCGGCAGGTGATGCGCGATGTCGTCCTGCCGCAAGCGATCCGCAACGTGGTGCCGTCACAAATGAACATGCTGATTGCCCTGCAAAAAGACGTCTCGTTGCTCAGTTTCATCGGACCGGTCGAGATCTTTCGGCAGGCCGGTGTGTTTAAATCCCTTCTGGCCAATTTTACGCCATATGTCGGGGCCGCGATCATCTTTCTGATCGTCACAATTCCGGCCACGCGTTATGCCGACCACCTGATGGCGCGCCAGACGCGAGAAAGGCGCTGATGCCCAAACTGGAACTTCGCGGCGTCGTGAAACGCTTTGGTGACCGCACAGTCTGCGATGGCATCGACCTGACTGTGGAAGAGGGTCAGATGGTCTGCCTGATCGGTGCGTCCGGGTCCGGCAAATCCACCCTGCTGCGGTGCATCAACCTGCTGGAACCGATCGAGGACGGAGCGATCTTTCTGGATGGCGATGATATTGCGATACCCGGCCTAAACCCGCAATCCATCCGCGCCCGGATCGGGATCGTATTTCAAAGCTTCAATCTGTTCCCGCACATGACAGCGCTGGACAACGTCCTGCTCGCCCCGCGCCGGGTTCGTGGCCTCTCGCGCGCCGACCTGCTGCCCGAGGTTGAGGCTCTGTTCAACCGGTTCGGGCTTGCAGATCGGATGCAGCACTATCCCGATCAGTTGTCGGGTGGGCAGCAACAGCGGGTCGCAATCGTCCGGGCGCTGGCCATGCAGCCCGAAGTCATGTTGTTTGATGAGATCACTTCGGCGCTTGATCCCCAGCTTGTGGGCGAAGTCCTGGATGTTCTGTTGGCGCTGAAACAGCAGGGTATGACGATGGTGATGGCCACCCATGAGATGGGTTTCGCCCGTGAAGCCGCAGACAAGGTCTGTTTTCTGGACGGCGGGCGGATCATCGAAGAAGGTCCGCCCGCTGTGCTGTTCGAAAAACCGACACATCAAGCGACCAGCGCCTTTCTGGCCCGCGCGCTGAAATAGATCGTCCCGCGCCGGCGCTATTTTAGCATGGCCTCAATCCGAGTCAGCGTGGCAACGTTCACAGCGACCCCTTGCTCGGCTGCCCGCTGCCGACAACCACGACGCCCGTCACCAGGAAGATGCGCATGTTCTTGACCACGGATTGCCGCGACAAGCTGGCCAATTCCGTCTGCAAAATCGCCGGTCCCGGTCGCCTCGGGGTCAATTGCGATAAAGAACTGACCGGTCTTCGGCGGCCCTCCGGCCGTGCCCGAAAACGGTGAGGCATGGATACCCAGCGTCGCCCCGGTCAGCGCTGCAGCAAGCACTTCGGTCAAGAGCGCCACGCCGACGCCTTTGTATCCACCCGAAGGGGCCATCGACCCCTTGAGCCCCACTGCCGGGTCAGTCGTTGGATTGCCCTCGGCGTCCAGCGCCCAGCCGACCGGGATCGGTTTTCCCTCGCGCGCGTGTTTCATCACCTCGCTTTTTGCGATCGTGCTGGCGCTCTGGTCGATCAATAAGGCGGGTTGGCCATCGTCGCCGGGGACGGCTATTGAAAACGGGTTGGTCCCGACAACCGGCTTGGCACCACCGGACGGCGCAATCGAGGCTGGCGCGTTGGTGAACCCAAGCCCCACAAGGCCTGCCTGCGCCAGCCGGAAGGTATGATATCCCAGCACACCGCAATTATAGCTGTTTCGGATCGCCAATGCCGCGACACCTTGCGCGCGCGCCGCAGGGATCAGCGCCTCGAATCCCGCATCAATGGCCGCGTGAGCAAAACCGGTGGCTGCATCGACAGTCACCACACCGGGGCGCGGCTGCGAGAGTTTTGGGCTGGCCAGACCATCCACCTTTCCGCACTGAACATGTTCGCAATAGATCGGAATGTACGCCAGACCGTGGCTTGCTACCCCGTCCGCTTCGGTCGCGGCCGTCGCCAGCGCCAAGGGTCGCGCGTTTTCCGGGCTTGTTCCTGCGGCCACCAGCGCGCGGAACGACAAATCCTCGATTTCAGCCAGGGTCAGGGTGCGGGTTTCGATCATATCAATCTCTCATTCAGTCATTGTCGGACAGGCCCGCCCCGGCCCCCAACAGCCGAGACTCTTCGGTGGCGGGCGCATATGTGCGATGGGCATATCGGTTGAGCGCGGCCCAACTGGCCGGGTCCGGGACCGCGCGGGTCGCCTGCGGCCGAGGCGTGCCAAGCTGGCCGCCCAAGGCGATCTCGGCATGATCGGCAAGCAGGGGCCAGTCGCGCTCGATTGCAAGCCTCTCGCCATCGGTGGCGGCCTTGCACAGGTCGGATGTTACCGTGATCACCGCCTTCCGGGCACGCGCCGCAGACGCGGCAAAAGGCATCAGCAAGACCGGCACCGCAAGGTTTCGGATGCGGATCGGTCCGGCACTCAGCAGGGCCGAGCGGTCAGAAAGCACCGCGCCCGCGAAGATCGGGCACAGCACCCCATGCCCTTGCCAATCCATGCCATTGGATGCCGGTCGGTGATCCTGTAGCGAGGCCGCCAGATCTTGCTGCAACACTTGGGTCAAAGCATTTGCGCCATCCAACCCTTGCGCACAGAGCCAGCGGGTGGCCTTGCCTGCCTCCTCGGCAAGGCCCCACGGGTAACCTGCACCGCGTGCCGCACGCTTGGCCGTGGCTTCAACCTCGTTGAGCGACCGGGTCACTGCGCGCGCTCCGGGTAAACCCAATGATCGGCGGTCTGATCCGTCAGTTCTTCGGGATAGGGCGCCCCGGCGTACATACAGATACGCACCCACCTGTCCGATCGCGGATCAAAGTGCGTAGCCCCAAAAAACGACAACTTGGCCCGCAGCATATCAATTGGCAGCAAATCAGCGCTGATCGTGTTGTCGCGAATCTCGCCATAGGGCGCGAAACGGCTCATTTGCGCGCGACGGATTGTGTGGCGATGTTCGGGGTGGTCCAGCAGGACATCGGCGATCGGGGCGGTTTCCGGCCATTGCGAAAGCAACCTGTCAGCCAAAGCCGCATCCCGGGCCGGGGCCAACGGCTGCTCATACTCGGCGATTGGCTCATCAAACCGCTCGCCCAGCCGGGGTTCCAGCTTTTCTTCCGAGACATACCAAGCACGCCCGCAATGCGCGGGTGCGCTCCAATCCAGATCAAGTGCCCAGCCGAAACTGGTTCGGATCAGGTCGCGCACCTCGGCAACGGTCATGCCACCGTCTATGACATGCGCGGCGCTGTTGCTGTCTGCCATGCAACAGGTCAACCCATCGACCAGATCGCCGTACGGCTCCAGTATCAGCGAAGCCAGCAGTTCCTGCCCCTCTTCGCTCAGCGCCTCCTGTGACCAGAGGATCAGGCGATCCCATGGGGAATCTTCGGCCAGATCTGCCCCGTCCATATAGGCAGAGATGGCGCGCAGGTCTGCGTCCAACGCGGCAAGCTTTTCGATCTGGGCGGGATGCTCAGAGCGCCACCATGAAGCTGAAAGCTTGCTGCGTTCAAACAGGTCGCGGAAACAGGTTGTTTCGGCCTCTGATGCCGTTTTCACCGACCGGACGCGCGCGATGGCCTCTTCGCGGACCATGATCCAGTTGTTGAACAGAATGGGGTGGTTGACGATGAATGGGGCCATTCCCAGCCCTGTTGAATTGCCGATCCCCAACCAGCGCGCGATATCCGGATCAAGCCGCGCGGTTCGGGCGCCGCCCTTGGCGTGCGCCATGTGCTGCACCAGATCACGCACGAAGGTTCGGGTCAGGTACACCGACAGCATCTCGGCCTGAAACGGCGCGCTGACCTCATCCCGATCCGCGATCTTTTCACGATCCGCCGCGCCGAATTTGCCCGAGCCATAGACGGCCGTGGTCCTCATCAGGTAGCCGACCTTGTATATCTGTTCGAGGTCCGGCTGCCGACCAGCGGCCAGACAATCCACCACATGCGCCCACAAACGCACCGAGCGGTTGGCGCGCGACAGCGACAACTCGCGCTCACTTACGCGCCCAGCCTCTTGCAGCGGCACGTTCCGGGATAAACGATCAATGTCCTGTGCGCTGGGGATGCCATCGAACAGCGCAAAGGTCGCGTCCCAGGCTTCGGCAATCACCCGGTCCGAGCGCTGCTCGGGAGGCAGATCATGGGCGAACGCCACCAGCGAATAGGCGCGCTGGGGCCCTTGCGCGGTGTAGACAGCATGGCCAACACCCTTGTCATCAATCTCAAAGACCGGCCGGGTGAAAGTCCAGCGCTCGGCGGCCATCCGGCGGGTCAGTTGCCGCATGAAGCTGAGCCGACACTGATGCAGCGACCCCAACCGCGACAGGCGCATCACCATGCCGGGATCGCGGCGCGCGATATGAGGGCTTTGGTCGCTCATTCGCCCTGAGGCCCGAAATTGTCTGAGAAGAAGCGATACCAGTTTCCGCCCATAATGCCCGCGACCTCGTCGGCATTCATGCCGGTTGCGCGCAGACCCTCCCTGATCCTGCCGAAATCGCGGTTATCCTGAAACCACTTGGGCATCGGAGGAAACCCGGGGGCCGAGGCCGAGCCTTCGCCATAGTCGATTTCTTTCGTCCAGCGCCCGACGCGCATCCATTCCACCACACTGTCGGGCTGGTCCTGACACAGGTCGGTACCAATCCCCAAATGCTGGACCCCATATGTGTCTGCTGTACGGGCAATCATGTCGCAGAAACTCTCCAACGTGCAGTCGGACTTGTCTTTCAAGTGATGAGGATAGACCGAAAAGCCCAACATCCCACCGTTTTCCGTAACCGCACGGATCACCGCATCGCGCTTGTTGCGCAAGGCGGGGGCCCAGTCATGTGGATTGGCGTGTGTAATGGCGATCGGACGCTCAGACAATTCGGCGGCCTCGATGGTCGAGCGGTCTGCGGAATGGCTCATGTCGATCACAAGGCCGACGCGGTTCATTTCCCTGATCACCTGCTTGCCCATGCGGGTGATGCCTGTGTCCTCAGCCTCATAGCAGCCGGTCGCCAGCAGCGATTGGTTGTTATAGGTCAGCTGCATGAAGCGCGCGCCCAGATCGTGCAGGATTTCAACCAGCCCGATGTCATCTTCGATCGGAGAGGGGTTCTGGAACCCGAAGAACACAGCCGTCCGTCCGGTTGCGCGGGCCCTGTCGATATCAGTGGCCCAACGACCTTTCATGATCAGGTCCGGGTATTGCTCAAACCAGCGGTTCCATTTCTCGAAGTTCAAAACCGTTTCGCGGAAATTTTCATGATAGGCGATGGTGACATGGATCGCGTCTACGCCCCCTTCGCGCAGTTGGCGGAAAATCTTCTCCGACCAGTTGGTATATTGCAGCCCATCAATCAGCATCACACCGGGCCCGCGCTGATATAGGCGGTTTTGACGGTCGTGTAGAATTCTGCCGCCGCTTTACCCTGTTCACGCGGCCCATAGGAACTGTCGCCACGCCCGCCAAAGGGTACGTGATAGTCCGTGCCAGCGGTGGGCAGGTTCACGGTGACGACGCCCGTGCGCGCATTGCGGCGGAAATGGGTCGCGCGGGCCAGCGATGTGGTCACGATGCCCGAAGTCAGGCCAAAACGGGTGTCATTGACCACGCTCAGCGCCTCGTCATAGCTGCCGACCTTGATGACGCTGGTCAGCGGCGCGAACATTTCTTCCCGATTGATGCGCATCTCGTTGGTCGTATTCAGGAATACGCCCGGCGACATATAGAACCCGTCATGAGGCATTTCGAGCCGCCGCCCGCCGCAGGCCAGCTCGGCCCCCTCGGAAATGCCCAGATCGACATAAGCAAGGTTCTCGGTCAACTGCTGCTGGCTGACAACCGGGCCCATCTGAGTGCCCTCCTCCAACGCATGACCGACCTTCATCGCCTGCGCGCCCGCAACCAGTTTTTCGACAAAGGCATCGTGAATGCCCTCATGCACCACAAGGCGCGACGAGGCGGTGCATTTCTGCCCAGTCCCTCCAAATGCGCCGCCCAGCGCAAGCGTTACCGCCAGATCCAGATCCGCATCATCCATCACGGCCAACGCGTTCTTGGACCCCATCTCCATCTGTACTTTGGTCAGGTTCTGAATCGCCGCAGCGGCAATCCCCTTACCCACCGGCACAGAGCCGGTGAAAGTGATCGCGTTGACCTTTGGGCTTTCCACCAGGCGCTGACCAATGCTGCGCCCCGACCCCATCACAAGACTGAACAGGCCCTTCGGAATGTCCTGCCGCGCGATGATCTCGGTCAGTGCCACAGCCGAAGCGGGCGTGATGTTGGCGGGTTTCCAGACCACCGCATTGCCATAGCAAAGGGCGGGCGCGATCTTCCACGACGCGGTGGCGGTGGGGAAATTCCACGGGCTGATAATGGCAACCACACCGACGGCTTCACGCCGAACATCGATCTCGATATCGGGGCGGACCGAATCCGCGTTCTCTCCGATCTGGCGCAGGCATTCGGCGGCGTAATAGGTAAAGAACTGACCGGCGCGGAACACCTCGCCCTTGCCTTCGGCCAGCGGCTTGCCCTCTTCGCGGCTGAGCAGCGTACCCAGCTCTTCAGCGCGAGCCATCATCTCGGTGCCGATGGCGTTCAGGACGGCCTGCTTACGCTCCAGCCCGTAGGCGGCCCATTCAGCCTGCGCAATCCGCGCCTGATCCAGCGTCGCGTCAAGCTGGTCTGCACTGGCCTGGGCGAACATGCCGACCAGATCGCTCAGATCCGATGGATTGCGGTTCTCAATTTCGCTTTCACCCGCCAGCCATTCACCAGCGATCAGGTTCAGTTTGGTCACATTGCGCCCCAGAGTCAGAATTTACCCCGCGCAGGATGGATTCCTTTGATCACATCAGTCAAACTCGAATAATTGAAGCCAAATTCAGGAAAATTGAAATTTGACACTGAAACTGGAAATGCTGCGGTGCTTTTGCACAGTTGCCCAGACCGGCAATCTGGCCGAAGCAGCAGACCGGCTGGGCCGCACGCAATCCGCGCTGTCAATGAAGCTGAAACAGATGGAAGACCATCTGGGCAAGAAGCTGTTCGAAGGCGAGCGCAAAAACCGACTGTCCGCGCTGGGAGAGCAGGTGTTTGATCTGGCCCTGCAACAAGTTCGTCAATTCGACCAGACAATCCAGAATATCGAGGCCGCTGCCCATGCGGATCAGGGTCTGATCCGTATCGTCTCGGTCCCGTCGGTGGGCGCGCTGCTGTTTCCCAGGCTGCTGGAACACATGACCACACAATGTCCCGGAGTGCAGGTTGAACTGCGCGATACCGACACGCAGCAGGTACTGGACGCCTTGACCAGCGATCAGGCGGATATCGGCATCGCCTCGGGGCTGCATGCTTTGAACGGGGTCCGCGCCATGCCGCTGTTTGAAGATGCCTTTGGCCTCGTGACAGCCTCGGAACATGCGCTGATCACGCAAAAAGTCCCACCGACCATTGCGGATCTGCAAGCCGCATCCTTTATCCGCAACCCGCTATGCGATCTGATCCAGACCCCTGAATTCGCGGCGAAAACCGACACTGCCGAGGTCACTGTGCACAACACCCACTCGTTGATCACGATGGTGCGGTCGGGCCACTGGATCACGGTCCTGCCGCAGACAGTGGCTGAATTCCTGCCCGCAGACGTCGCCTTCCGCCCGATTGCCGATCTGAGCGACAAACGGCAGGTGTATCTCTATCTCAGGGAACGCACCCGCTTTCCCACGCTGACCGAAATCTGTAGCCAGTTCATTCTTTCGGATAGCTGGCCCTGAGCGCCGGGTTCACGCGTCACTTCGCACATTCTCTCGCCGGGCTGTGAGCAAGCTTTATTGGGCAAGAGACACCGCCGCTCCCATCTCATTCTCAGGCCCAAAAGTGGTGCAAGAGATAGGAGAGATGATGAAACAGCCCATCCATACATATCTGTCCGCGCTGGTTGTTTTGCTGGCCGGGCAAGCCGCACACGCACAACATGTGACGGCCGTTCAGCCATTCGGGCACAAAACTGTCCCGGCGTTCGACGTCGCGCTTCACGAGGCTTCGGCCCCGCGTATCAACCGGTATCACGCCGTCGCCGTGAGCCCGGCGCAAGTCGACCTTCCGGTCGTCAAAGCGAACGTTCACAAGCCGAAGCTCAAGCTGAAGATCTACAAGAAGCCAAAGCTAAAGATTTACAAGAAACCAAAGGTGAAAAAGCAATACTATCACCCTGCGTTCAAGCACCCCAAATATCGGGCGCACAAACTGCAGCTAAAGCACAAAGGTTTCCGCACGCCTCACTACCGCTATTCACCCAAGCGGTTCCGCAGGTACTAACCACCGCGCAGGCGTTGCATCAGATAAACCTCTGCCCCTTCGGGGATCGGTTCGGTTAACCCACTGGCGATGACGCGCCCATCAATCGCGATCGAGACACCCGCATCAATCGGGGCCTGCAATTGCGGATGGGCGCGCACCAATGCACCAAGCAGTTCACCGGTGGTTTGGGCCTCGACCTCGACCACCTGCTGGCCCCCGGTCAAAGAACGGAGGCCGGACCAGAGGTGGACCTCAACCATTGTCCTTGAGCGCCGCGAGGATGCGCGGCGGAGACATCGGAAGTTGCTTCATCCGCACGCCCGCCGCGTTGGACACTGCATTGGCGATGGCGGCCAACGGGGGCACGATGCCCGTCTCGCCCACACCGCGCACGCCGAACGGGTGGCCGGGGTTGGGAACCTCGACAATCACCGTGTCGATCATCGGCAGGTCGCTGGCGACCGGTATACGGTAGTCAAGGAAGATCGAGTTCTGCAGGCGACCATCCTCGCCATAGATATATTCCTCGTTCAGCGCCCAGCCGATGCCTTGCGCGGCACCGCCCTGATACTGGCCTTCGACATAGGTGGGGTGGATCGCCTTGCCCGCATCCTGAATGACGGTGTAGCGGGTGATCGAGGTCTTGCCGGTTTCCGGATCGACCTCGGCATCGACGATATGGGTGCCGAAGGACACGCCTGCGCCCTCGGGGGTCGCTTCGAAGTGGCCGGAAATCGGCCCCCCCGTCGCGCCCATATTGGCGGTAATATCCGCCAGCGGCAACGGATCGAAATCGCCTGCGTTGGGGCCCGAAGGCACCGCACAGCCGTTTTCCCATTTTACCGCATCCACTGGAATGCCCCACTTGGCAGCGGCGCGTTCACACAGGCGTTCAACCGCGTGTTTGGCCGCCTTGATGGTCGCCAGACCTGAGGCATAGGTCACCCGGCTACCGTGGCTGACGTCGTTGTATCCCAGTGTCGCGGTGTCGGCGACAGTGACCCGGATGTTCTCATAGGGAATACCCAACACCTCAGCCGCCATCAGCGCCATCGACGCGCGCGAGCCGCCGATATCCGGCGTGCCCACCATAACCTGCGCCGAGCCATCCTCGGACAGGGCCAGCGACACGGATGTTTCGCCCCCGTGGTTGAACCAGAACCCGCAGGAGATGCCGCGTCCCTGCCCCGGTTTCAGAGGGGCCGAATAGTGCGGATGCGCTTTGGCCGCTTCCAGTGTTTCGACCAGACCGATGCGTTCATAGGTCGGGCCATAGCTGGCCTTGGTGCCCTCATGCGCGGCGTTTTTCAGGCGCACATCAACCGGATCGAGGCCCAGCTTGTTGCACAACTCATCCAGCACGGATTCCACGGCAAACGCACCCATTGGCGCACCGGGCGCGCGATACGCCGCCTGTTTCGGGCGATTGGCCAACACATCATAGCCGACCTGCCGCACATTGGTCAGGTTATAAGGCGCAAAGGCGCACATGGCGGTCATGTCGCCCGGAGCGCCGGGGAAAGCCCCACCCTGCAGGCGGAAGATGCCCTGAGCGGCAGTGATCGTGCCGTCTTTCTTCATGCCGATTTTGATATCCATCGACGCGGATGAGGTCGGCCCCGTGGCCCGGAACACCTCGGACCGGCTCATCACGACCTTGACCGGGCGGTTCGCCTTGCGGCTGAGCGCCAGCGCAACCGGCTCGATGAACACGGTGGTCTTGCCGCCAAAACCGCCACCGATCTCGGATGCGGTGACACGCAGTTGCGAGGTTTCGATGCCCAGAAGCGCAGCGCAGGTTTTCTGTGCGATCCAGTGGCCTTGCGTGGTGCACCACAGCTCTCCCTTACCGTCATTGCCCATCGCGGCGAGACAGGCATGGGGTTCGATATAGCCCTGATGGGTGGCCTCAGTCGTAAAGCTGTCTTCGATGACCAGATCGGCCTCGGCGAAACCGGCCTCGACGTCGCCATGCCCGCTTTCGTGATAGCGCACGACGTTGGGGTGCATCCCTTCCGGCACGGAATAGTCCGCAGCACCTTCGCGGATCACGGGGGCGTCCGGGGCCATCGCCTCGTCGACATCGGTGACGTGCGGCAGAACCTCGTATTCGACCTCGATCAGTTTCAACGCGTCGCGCGCGGCCAGCGCCGAGGTAGCCGCAACCGCTGCCACCGCGTGGCCGTCATAAAGCGCCTTCTCCCCCGCCATGACGTTTTCCAGCACGTTCCAGAACTCGCCTTCCAGACCGGGCAGGAATGGTACATCGGCGAAATCGGCGCGTGTGACGACGGCCTTGACGTCCTTGTGGGCCTCAGCTTTTGAGGTATCGATTTTCACGATCCGCGCATGCGCATGGGGCGACCGCAGAATGGCCCCGTGCAACATCCCCGGCGCATAGGCATCCGCGCCGAATTTGGCGCGGCCTGTGACCTTGTCCAGACCATCCGGTCGGTCGGGGCGTGTGCCCACAAATGTGAAGTCGGATTTACGATCGTCCAGAGCCATTATGACGCCTCCCGCATCTCTGCCGCCGTGTCCATTACGGCGCGAATGATCTTGTCGTATCCGGTGCAGCGGCAGAGGTTACCTGCCAGCCAATACCGGGTTTCCTCTTCGGTGGGGTTCGGGTTTTTCTCAAGCAGCGACTTGGCCGCCACCAGAATGCCCGGCGTGCAGATGCCGCATTGCAGGGCAGCGTATTCGATCATCTTTTTCTGCAACGGATGCAGGACGTCGCCATCCGCAATGCCTTCGACGGTTTCGATGTCCTTGCCCTCGGCCTCGGCCCCCAGCATCAGGCAGGAACAAACCAGACGACCATCGACAGTCACCGAACACGCGCCGCAATCGCCGGTGCCGCAGCCCTCTTTCGCGCCGGTCAGATTCAGCTTGTCGCGCAGACAATCCAGCAGGGTTTCGCGCGGATCACAAAGGTATTCGACCGCGTCCCCGTTTACGGTGGTGGATACGTGAATCTTGCTCATGCTTGCTCTCCCTTCGCGCGGGCATAGGCGATTTTCGCAGCGCGCTTGGCCAGAACACCGGCCACTTCAGTGCGGAACGCTATGGTGCCGCGTTTGTCATCAATCGGGCTGCACGCGGCCGAGGCCGCAGCGGCCAGCGCGTCCAGTGCAGCGTCATCCAGCGTGCTGCCGATGATCGCCTTGGCACAGTCCTCAACCAGCAAGACGGTGGGCGCCACCGCCCCCAGCGAGACTCGGGCCTCGGTGACCGTGTCACCGTCCAGGCGCAGGCTGACGCCAACGCCGACCACGGCGATATCCATCTCGGTCCGCGGGATGAACCGCAGATAGGCATCGCCCGCGTTGTCTCCGCGCGCCGGGATGTTCACGGCCGAGATCACCTCGCCCTTTGCCAGCGAGGTCTTGCCGGGGCCGGTCGGGATGTTCTCAACAGCGACCTCGCGGGTACCATCGGGCCCGGTCACGGTGACCGTCACGCCGGCCGCAACCATCGCAGGCACCGAATCCGCTGCAGGAGAGCCATTGCACAGGTTGCCGGTCAGCGTCGCCCGCCCCTGCACCTGAGTCGAGCCGATCAGGTCCATCGCCTCGACCACGCCGGGCCAGTCGCGGCCCAGTTCGGCGTGTTCGCTCATCTCGGCACCGGTGACGGCGACGCCGATCGTCCAGCTGCCATCGGCATTGTGGGTGATGTCGCTGACACCTTCGATCTTCTTGATGTCGATCAGCGTATCGGGGGTCACCAATTCCGAGCGCAGCTGCACCAGCACATCGGTGCCGCCGGCCAGAAACCGCGTGATACCCGTTGCGTTTGTTGCCAGAGCCGACGCCTCGGCGAAGCTGGCGGGGCTGTGATAGTCCATGAAAATACCTCGCACCTGTTGATCAGGATAGACTGGGGTTTGACCGGGACGTTAGTGCAGCAAACCCGCCGCGTCCATGGCTGGAGCGACCAATTTTTGTGAATCGAAATGTCGTTTTTGGTGATCGTTCACAGATCGATCTCGATCACCGCCTCCGGCTGGGCGGCACGGCTTTGACACAGGATGATCGCGCCCTCGCGCTGTTTGTTCGACAGGACAAAGTCGCGGTGCTCGACCTCTCCGGAAATCACGCCACATTTGCAGACGCCGCAGATACCGTCCGAGCACTTCACATCCACGTGAATGCCCGCCTCATTCAGCACTTGCGCCGCGTCCTTGTCGGCGGGCACAGGCAGATCGCGCCCCGATTTCGCCAGCCTCAGGGTGAAGGCATGATTCTCGTATTCCGGCTGTTCGGGGACCGAGAAATACTCCAGATGCCGCGCCTCTTCGGGAAAGCCCTGTGCCTCGGCCGCCTGCATCACGCCATCCATGAAACGGTCCGGGCCGCAGGTATAGACGTGCCAGCCGTCCTGATAGCCCGACAGGATCGCGTCCAGATCGGCGCGGGTGCCTTCGTCCGAGAAGTGGTAGTGAACGTGATCGGCCCAAGGCATTGCGGCCAGATCGACCAGATACCCGGCCCCGGCGCGGGTGCTGGCAGAATAGTGTAGTTGGAAGGGCTTGCCCAATGCGTGCAAGCGGTGGGCAAAGGCGATCATCGGCGTAATGCCGATGCCGCCGCCCATCAGGAAGGTCTTGGTCGCGGTCTCATCCAGCTCGAAATGGTTGATCGGTTTCGAGATGAAGACCTTGCGCCCCTCGTTGAAGATACGATGCAACAGCGCCGAACCGCCGCGCCCTTCATCCTCGCGCAGCACCCCGATCTGATAGGTGCTGCGGTCGGACGGATCGCCCGACATCGAATATTGCCGCAGGAATTCAGGCGACACCAAAACGTCCAGATGCGCGCCAGCGGTCCATTCTGGCAGCGGCGCGCCGTCTAAAGTGGTGAATTCGTATTTAGTGACATCAGCGGTCATCTTGTCGACCTTGGTCAGTTCCACCCGCATCACCGGCGCGTCGCCCGCGACCTGATAGCGGTGGACAACCGACCCGTCGCCCGACGCCTTGCGCGCCTTGTAGTCTGCGGCGGTGACCATCGCCTCATAGGCCGCAATCCCGGCTTCGCGGTCCATGTGAAACGGGTAAGGCCACGGGTGCGGCGCAAGCGGGGCGGGATAGACGGCCAGCGTTTGATCCTCGTATTTCAGATCAAGGTCGCGCTGCAGATCGCGCCGGTTGAGCGCATGTTTCGAGGGGCGATAGGCCCCGTCGGGGTCCAGTTCGATATCCCACCACCACTTCTTGACGTCATTGAGCCCGCCATTGCCCACGGCATCATCCAGCTTTGCCAAAGCCGGTGCGGCTTGGGGGATGTTCATCGCGGCCCAGCGGAAGGGGCGCTCCTTGAAGATACCTTCCAGATTCCACGGGCAGGTCTTCATGCAGCGCCCGCACATCGCGCCTCCGGGCGTGGTGATCCGGTAGGTGGCGCACTTATGACTGTCGGATTTCCAGATCTCATAGCCGTTGAACATCAGCTTCGGTCCAGCCGTGATCGCGCCCGAGGGACATTCGCGAGCGCATTTGTTGCAGGACTCGCAGAAGGTCTGAAGGCCGAAATCAATCGGCTTGTCATGCGCCATCGGCATGTCAGTCGTCACCACGCCGGATTTCAGGCGCGGGCCGAGGTAAGGGTTCAGGATCACCTCTCCGATCCGGCTGACCTCGCCCAAGCCGCTCAACAGCAACAGCGGAGGCTGCAGCACCTCGCCGTCCATCACCGTATGCGCCTTGGCCTTGTAGCCGAGGTTGCGGATCTGCTGCGCGATCACGCCGCCCAGCAGCGAGAACCGCAGGTAAGCGCGCATGGACTGCGCGACGCTGATCCAGTCATCGCCGCTGGCGCCCTCCATGGTCTCATAGCCCTGATCGATGATCATGCTGATGGCCTGATCATGGGGTGGTATGATCTCCTCTCCGGTGGCGTCGTGGGAATACCAACTCCAGTCCGGGCACCGGCTGAGGCCCACCGCATCGACCCCAAGGAAATAGGTCGCGGCCTTGATATTGGCGGCATTGCGTTTCGCATCAGTGGGCCGCTCGGCCTCGGCGCTGTCGCCATCCTGCAGCAGAACAAACGCGCCCAGCGCGCGGCGTTGGGCAAAGCTGGGGGCGGATTTGCGCACGTAATGCCCGCCCTTGGTCGCGTCCTGAAGCGACTTGCCCATGTCGCCGAACTGAGCCCGCGCGAACATATCCGCGCGCTTGGGCACGCGGGCGACGTTCTCCTCGTCGATATAGGTGGTCGGGCTCTCGACCCGCTTGAGGTTTTCAAACGGGTGCGCCCCGTCCACATAACGCCGTCTGGCATAGGCATCCCGATTAAGCGCGTTCTTGGCAAAGCCCGCGCCCAGCCACCATGCGGGGCCTTGTGTGCGGAACCACGGCTGGTCGGCCATTGGGCACAGGGGGCGATCATGGGCGATCTCCATCTCGGTGGTCACGGCGGCCAGACCGAAGCGCTTGCCCAGCCACGGCGCAATCACCTCACCCCCCTCAACCGAGGCCAGCCCCGCCGCAACCGCCAGCTTGCCCAGATCAACCTCGGACGACATCGCCGTATGCGCCCGCGCATCAAAGCCCAACAGGCGGATATAGTTGGCGATCACCACCGCATTCTCGGTGGCCAGCAGACAGGCGCGGTGGTCCTGCGCATCACCGATCCAATCGGCTCCGGGTTCGTTCGGATCAGGGTCGCGGTTATGTTCGTAGAGAAAGACAATCGCATGGCGGTGGCTGTCCATCGGGCGCGGCGCGGCCTCCATGCTTTCCTTCAGGTCCGCCATGATCACGTCGATACCCGAGGCCAGCGTCTTGGTCTGCCGCGTTTTCAGCGCATGGGCCAACCGGTCGATATCGGGGTTGCGCCGGGGTTCCGGCAACATTGCCTCGGGCGGCAAAGGTCCGCAGCCCATCATCGAGGCATCGTTGAAATAGCCAAACGCTTTCAGGTGGTTGGCCCGCTCGGCAGGATCGGCAGGAATTTCCGAGGCGATCGGGTTCACAAACCCGTCCCGGATCGCATCCATCATCGCCTGAAACTCGCCCATCGCATTAACGATGCTCTCGGGCTGATCTGGCCGTTGAAAACCAAGCGCGCGCATCGGCGTGACCTGCCCCAGATCGGGCATCCGATCCTGCCGCGCCAGTCGTTCCAGCGGGTATGGCCCCATATGAACGGGTCGGTTTTTGTCCGAGAAAAAGCGGATTCCCATCGCGTGCCCCCTGCTTGCTAAGGATCATCTAAAGCTGCATAGACACCAAATCCATTCATGAATAATCATAGATGATATGAGCAAGATTGATTTCACTGATCTCGACGGCAAGGTCCTGCGGGTGTTCCTGACGATACTCGACGAAAGCTCGGTTTCAAAAGCTGCCGACCGGCTGGGCGTAACGCAATCGGCGATTAGCCACACGCTGGCCAAACTGCGGCAGGTGCTGGGCGATCCGTTGTTCGTGCGATCCGGTCAGGGCCTGACCCCGACCGAGCGCGCGCTGTCACTGAAAGAGCCTGCGCAACGGGTGCTGGACGGGATGCGGGCGCTGACGCAGGGGCGGCCCTTTGATCCGTTATCCGAGCAGATCGACGTTCAGATCGCCACCAATGATATGCCGCGTGAGTTGATCTTTCCCGACCTGCTGCGCGACGCGCGGACCGAAGGGGTGCGTCTGCGGTTGGAATTCATCCCCTCGGGCGTGCCCGACCCGGACCTGCTGCGCAGCGACCGGTGTCAGCTGATGCTGACGCCGCTGCCACCAGACGGGCCGGATATCTTTCAGAAACGGCTGCTGAGCAGTCCGCTGATGGTGTTCTACGACGCCACGCACCGCGATCCACCGCAGGACTGGCAGGCCTATTGCAACAGCGACCATGTCGAGGTGCGCTTTGCCGATGGCCGCAACGCGCGCGCCGTGATGCGCGGCGTGGATCAAAGCCAGATCAGACCGCCCGTCGTCACCTTGCCGCATTTCAACGCCATCCCGCCCTTTGTGAAAGGCAGCGACCTGATCTCGACCGACACGGCACTGATGAAACGTGGTCCGCTGGCAGCGCTGGATTGCGCACCGCTGCCTTTCAACTGCGATCCGGTGTCGATCTACATGGTCTGGCACCAACGCTCGGCCAACGACCCGGCGCATCGCTGGTTGCGGGACCGGATCGAGTCCATCGCGGCGACGTTAAAGGACTGATCGTGGCCACAAAACCTAAGATCAGAAGCGCGCCTTGAACAGATGCGTAAGCGCCGAACCGGTTTCGAAGTACACTCGGCGCAGCCCAGTCCAGCGCTCGGTGTAATCTGCCACTGCGGGGACAGGCAACAAGGCGGGGTCTTTTTGCAAAAGGCTTTGTGCCGTCAGGCGACCAAATACAGTGCCTGGCCCAATGCCGCGACCCGAGTAGCCATGGACCGCAAGCGCGTTCGGCCCGATCCGGGTGATCTTGGGGATATGGTCCGACGTCATCGCAATGCGCCCGTGCCAGCCTTGCCGCAGGGCTTGATCGGCCAGTTGCGGATAAAGCTCGGCCAGTTTGCGTTTGGCCCAGGCGGTATGCGCGGCACCCCCTGCACCAGCCAGATCGCCCATCGCGCCGAGTATGAACCGCCCTTCGTGATCCATCCGGAACGAGGTCATGATCAGCCCTGTATCCCAGGCCCCCTCTCCCCCCTGCAGGATGCTGGCGCGCAGGTTGTCGGACAAAGGTGCCGTTGCGTATTGGAAGTAGTAAACCGGGACATAGGCCGGGGCCGAAGTCTGCAGGTTCCGGTGATAGGCATTGGTCGCCTGAAGCACCGATTTTGCCCGTACGCGCCACTGCCCGGTTGTCAGAATCCAGACATTGCCATCATGGCGCATGGACTGAACCGGGCTTTGCGTGAATACCTGCGCACCCGCCGCCTGTGCCGCACGCGCCAGACCACGCACGTAACCCAGTGGCTGAATCGTTCCTGCCCGAGGGTCAAACAACGCCCCAAAAAACGCCCCGCTCCCGGTGCGCTGTGCTGCCTGATCAGAAGAGAGCAGTTCGACCGGCGCGCCCGTCGCCCTCAATTGCGCGTATCGCGCCTGCAGATCGCGCCAGCCGCCCGCCGAATGCGCACAATGCAGGGTCCCGTTGCGTGTGGGATCGCACGCGATCTCATGTGCGTCGATCAGGTCGAATACGTCAGAGGGCGCTGCGGCCAGAAGCTCAATCAGTCGATTTCCTGCCTCTGGACCCAAATGCTTGCGTATCTCTTCGGGCGGCAACCAGAGGCCCGCATTGGCAAACCCCACATTGCGACCCGAGCCTCCGTGTCCGATCTCTGCCGCCTCAAGCACACAGGCCGACGCCCCCGCTTGCGCGGCTGTCAGGGCGGCTGAACAACCGGTATATCCGCCGCCAATGATCGCCAGATCGACCGTGATGTCGCGGGTCAAAGGCTGGCTTTGCAAATGTTCGCGGCAGGTTTCCAGCCAAAGGGACTGATCATGATTGTTCACGTCGGGCTCCTTGCGGTATCGCAGGTTCTTTAGAGCGCTGCGTCAGCCGGTTGCAAGCGGCCTTTGGTCATCGCGCCCCATGGCGATCACGACGGGCTGCGCCTCTTGTCGCGCCTGAAACGCGGCCTTGTCGTCCATGCCCCGCCAGTTGGACAGAACCAGCGACTGCGCAACTGCCCCGCTCAGTGTCGCACCGGGACCGGTGACGATCAGCAGATCAGGCGCAAACTCGCGCGCCGCAGTCTGGATTGCGCGGGTGAAATCATAAGGCTCGGTCACTTGATGACCCAAAGTATAGTCCCACAACGCCCGCGTATCCGTCGCCCCGGGCCACCAGATCTTGCCACGCCCATCAATCAAGGGGCGCTTGGGCTGGTCGAACAGGTCAGCGCCCAGCCGCGCCCGACCTTCGGCCGCGACCGGAGCCTGCAGGGCGGTGTGGAACGCGGCATGGTTGACCAGCCGCATGGGAAACCGCTCTTGAACTGTTGGCTGAGACCCTTCGAAGGCTTTAAGACCATCCTCATTGCCCGCAAGAACCAGCATGCCGCCCAGATCGATGGACAGGGCCAAAGTGTGACCCTCCACCCCGTTGATCCATGCCACCTCGTCCAGCAACTCGGCCTTGCGCGCCGGGTCGTTGGCCCAAGTGTCATCGGTGAAGGGGTAGACCAGTTGACCACCGATCAGATGGTCCTGCATCAGCGTGCCCATTGTGTTCACCACGCGGAATCCGTTCTCGGGCGACAACGCGCCCCCGGCGGCCATTGCGATATACCAGCCCATCGAGTTCCCGGTGACAGCGACCACCTCGATGTCACTCGCCAGGGCCTGCGCATCGGCCAGGGATGCGGCGTAGATCAGGGGCGAGGCCACATCTCCGCGCGAATACTTACTGACTGTGAAACGGCTTGCACTATCCAGAGCGGTGACCGCCTCTTGCCCGGCCTCGGCGCGGATGGCGTCGAAACTGTGGAACATCTGCATCTTATCGGCGTGGTGACGGTGCAGATAGCCCAGTTCAGGCTTGTTATAGGTGCCCCGGCCCGGGCAGATCACAACGGCGGTGCGGGTCATCAGGCGCCTCCGGTCAGTTTGAGCGCGGCGGCTACAATGCCGTCTTTCGATGGCAGCGGCGCGGCATAGGCCGGGCCGGTTGCGATGAAACAATCCTCGGCCACCACGCGGGCGGTCGGGGTGGCGGGACTTTCTTCGTCGAAGAAAGTCATCAGCGCCTCGGACTGACTGCCGGTGCGGCGGCATTCGTCGACAATCAAAACATGTGCGCATGTCTTGGTGGCCGCGCGCAGGGCCTCGACCGGCATCGGGGCCAGCCAGCGCAGGTCGATGATCCGTGTCTTCAGGCCTGCCGCCTGTAACTCGGGCAGGGCCTGTTGCGACAGGTAATGACCATTGCCATAGGTCACGATGGCCAGATCGGTGCCGTCCCCATGCACGCCCACCTCGCCCAACGTAATGCGCTGATCCGGTGAGGGATAGGTGGTCATCCAGCCCGCATCCTGCGGCGTGTGCAGATCGCGCATCGGATAAAGCGCGATGGGTTCCAGAAACACGACGACCCGCTGCTCCTCACGCGCCAGCCGCACGCATTCGCGCAACATCTGCGCCGCATCGGCCCCAGTTGACGGGCAGGCGATGATAACGCCGGGAATATCCCGCAGAACGGCCAGAGAATTGTCGTTGTGGAAATGCCCGCCAAAGCCCTTTTGATATCCAAGCCCCGCAATCCGCAGCACCATCGGGTTGGTGAACTGGCCGTTCGAGAAGAAGGGCAAGGTCGCTGCCTCACCCCTTATCTGATCCTCGGCATTGTGCAGATAGGCGAGGAACTGGATCTCGGGGATCGGAATGAAGCCGTTATGACCCATGCCGATGGCAAGACCCAGAATGGACTGCTCGTCCAGCAAGGTGTCGATCACCCGGTCCGGGCCAAAGCGCTGCTGAAGCTTCTGCGTCACGCCATAGACGCCGCCCTTGCGGCCCACGTCTTCGCCCATGCAGACGATCTCGCCATGTTCCAGCATCAGATCGGTCAGCGCCCAGTTGATCAGGCGGCTCATGGGCTGTGGTTCGTCCATCGCACGCATATCGCCGCCAAAGGCTTTGGCCCGCGCCTCGGCGCTGGGTCCGTTGGTCGGGCGGCAAGCGCGTTTGGGCGGGATCAGGCTGGCCATCACCTCGGTCGCATTGGCCAGATGAGGACGCGAGGCCGCCTCAACCGCCACACGGTCGGTCCGCGCACAGGTCTCTTCGTAGATTTTCAGCGCCTGATCCGGAGCCAGCGCTCCGGCCTGATCCAGCAGGCGCACGGAATGCAGAAGGGGATCGTTGGCCTCGTCCGCCTCGACTTCGGATTTCGGCAGATAGGTCGTGGGCACATCCGCCCCGGCATGGCCATAAAGGCGCACGGTTTTCAGGTGCAGGAAGGCCGGTTTGCGGCGCGTGCGGACGTAATCGGCAGCCTGCTGCGCCACGGCAAACGTCTCATAGATATCCAGACCGTTGGCCTGAAAGTATTTGATCCCGGGCCGATGCTCCATCGAGGCCTGAATCCACCCCTTGGGCGTCTTGACCGAAATCCCGATCCCGTTGTCTTCGCAGACAAACAGCAGCGGCAGCGGCGTCGACTGCACGCTGGTCCAACCCGCCGTGTTGATCGCCCCCTGCGCGGTCGAATGGTTGGCCGAGGCATCGCCAAAGGAACACATCGCGATCCCGTCCTCGGGCAATTCGCGATGCTCCGGATCATGCCGCCGCGCGGCACCCAGACTATAGGCCGCGCCCACCGCCTTGGGCAGATGGCTGGCAATGGTCGAGGTTTGCGGCGGGATGGTCAGCGCTTTTGATCCCAAAACCTTGTGCCGCCCGCCCGAGGTCGGATCCTCGGAAGAACAGGCAAAACTCAGCAGCATGTCCCAGGCGATCTGCTGGCCCGGCACCTGTTCGGCGCGGGCGATCTGAAACGCGGCATCGCGGTAATGCAGAAACGCGATATCCGTCGGGCGCAGCGCGTGGGCGACAGCCGCCATGCCTTCATGCCCCGAGGAGCCAATCGTATAGAACCCCTGCCCCGCCTTCTGCATGGCGCGGCTGGTCCTGTCCAAGGCCCGGCTCAGCACCTGCGAGCGAAACAACGATACGGCATCTGTATCGCTCAGCCCGGGGCGCGGAGGCGCACCGTCGGGCAAGTCGCGGCGCGCTACGCGGGTCAGGAAGTTCTCATGTACGATCTGGGCGCGGTCCATGGGTCTTGCCTTGTTTGGTCAGTGTCATCGGCCAATGACGGATTTGTCACGTGCCCCGCCATGGATTTCAAGGTCGCCAGAGGCACGGACAAAAAGGCCGTCTTGCACTCATGTCGCTGGTCGCTTGGAAAAACCAGTGCTATTGCATGTAAAAGGTATGAGGATTTGTTATATGATTGCGCCACGCCGGTTCCTGCCCTCGATCTCATCCTTACTGGCGCTTGAAGCGGTGGACAGGCTCGGCAGCGCCTCGGCTGCGGCGGAGGAATTGTCTTTGACGCAAAGCGCAATCAGCCGCCAGCTGAAAACCATGGAGGATCAGCTCGGCGTACAGCTGATCGAGCGCAGCCAGATGCGGTTGCACCTGACGCCTGCGGCCAAAGACTATGTGCAAATCGCAAGATCTGCCGTGCAGGATCTGGCGCAGGCAGCGCTGAAGCTAAAAGCGAACCCGGCAGGCGGATCGCTTGATCTGTCAATCCTGCCTGCCTTCGGCATGCACTGGCTGGCCCCCCGGCTGCAGGATTTCGCGCGCCGCCACCCCGAGGTCACGGTCAATCTGGGCACCCGGCTGAAACCGTTCGATTTTGGCGCTGAACCCTTCGACGCCGCCATTCATTTCGGCCAGAAAGATTGGGCAGGAGTTCACTACCTGCCGATCATGCGGGAAGAGGTTCTGCCGGTTTGCGCCCCGGCGCTGAAAGAGACCGCGCATGAGACGCTGGACGCCCTGCGCAGCACCCCACTGTTGCATCTGGAATCGCGCCCCGACGCGTGGGAAAGGTGGTTTTACATGCAAGGCCAAGCGGTCTCAGGCCTGCGCGGAATGCTGTTCGATCAGTTCTCGACCATGATACAGGCGACCATCCACGGGATGGGCGTGGGTCTGCTGCCCTCATATCTGGTGCGCGATGATCTGGAGGCAGGGCGTTTGGTGCCCGCCTGGCAGGGGCCGCCCGTCAGTCTGGGTGACTATTATCTGGTCTGGCCCACCGACCGCGCCATGCCCGAGCCGCTGAAATCCTTTCAGGACTGGCTGCAGGACCAGTTGGCATCAGGATAGGTCAAAACTTGCCATTGTCGTTTTTCCAATCCTCGCGCGGGGCGATGGTCTCGACCGTGTCCCAATGCTCGACGATCTTGCCATCCGCGACGCGAAACAGATCATAGAATGCGCTGTGCTTGCCTTGAAACGCGCCTTCGCAGACGGTTAAGACAAAATCACCCTCGGCCAGCACACGATGCAGGCGCTGGTAGTTCACCGTATTGGCATCGGACAATTCAGCACGCAGGGCACTGACGTCATCGGACAGGTGCGGGTTATGCTCGACATAGGTCTCCGCATCAATGCAGGCCGCGATCTCATCCAGATCACCCGCTATCAGAGCCGTTTCGACAAAGGCGCGGACAAATGCCCGGTTCTGTTCCGTCAGTGCGGGATCACCTGCATCCGTCACCCCATCAACCATGCTGTGGCCCGAGGCATTGGGGCCTTGGCGTGGCTGAATATTGTCCCAATGCTCCACCGCCTGCCCGTCCTCAAACCGGAACACCTCGAACCCGATATTGCGGCGCGAGAAATCATACTCGGTATGGGCAAAGACAAAGGCCCCGTCTTCGAACGCACGAACGATATTCACGCGCGGAGAGGTCTCGGACAGGCGTTTGAACAGCGCCGCCAAGCCTTCGCTGCCTTCATGGGTCTGCGGGTTATGCTGGATATACTGCGCCTCGTTTACCACCGAGACAGGGCCGGGATCACCAGATTCAATGCTTTTGAGCAGCGCGCATATACGGGATTTGTTTGACGCAGCCATGAGCGGGCTCTTTCTCATCAGACCAGTTGCAACGATCATGGCAGGTGGGCGGCAGATCAGCAAATCCGGAAAAGATAGAAAGCGGCGCGGCCTTCGGCCTTGCGTCCTGCGGACGGCAGGGGGGCCGGGCAGGCGCGGGCTGCGCC
>NZ_JBQFOQ010000011.1:0-109989 GCF_056533645.1 Ruegeria sp. G10
GCAGAACTTTGGGGTGAAAAATGATCTTCTTGGCGTGGGTTTCCGAGTTGGTGATGACACTGGCACGCCCCACCTCAGACCCGGTCCCGGCAGTGGTCGGTACCGCGATAATGGGCGCAATGGCGTCGGCGTCCGCGCGGGTCCACCAGTCGCCGATATCCTCAAAATCCCACACCGGGCGCTTCTGGCCGCACATGAAGGCGACCATCTTGCCCAGATCCAGGCCCGAGCCACCGCCAAAGGCGATCACCCCGTCGTGTCCACCCGCATTGTAGGCGGCAACCCCGGCTTCGAGGTTCTTTTCATTAGGATTCGGGTCCACTTCGCTGAACAGCCCACGGCCAAGCCCTGCGGCCTCGAGGATATCAAGCGTGGCCGTAGTGATCGGGAGATCGGCCAAGCCCTTGTCAGTGACCAGCAGCGGGCGTTGCATCCCGGCTGCCGCGCAGGCTTCCGGCAACTCCTTGATGCGTCCCGCCCCAAACTTGATAGCGGTCGGATAGGACCAGTTTCCAACAAGTGTCATGTCAGATTTCCTTTTGTTTTGGGGCCTGCCCCGGCGAGGGGGTCACTCCGGGGCAGGCAGATCGTCCTTAGCCCGTGACCTTTTTCAGGTGATAGGATTTGGGACGTGTCAGGTTGTGGTAGCCGATGACAGACAAGCCGCCTCCGCGCCCGGTATTCTTGCAGCCCGTCCAGCACAGGCCCGGATCCAGATAGTCGGCCCGGTTCATAAAGACGGTCCCCGTTTCGATCTGATCGCCCACGCGCGCTGCCCGGTCCACGTCACGGGTCCAGAGACTGGCGGTCAGGCCGAATTCACTGTCATTCATCAGCGCAATGGCTTCGTCGTCCGAGGACACTTTCATGATGCCGACCACCGGTCCAAAGCTCTCATCCCGCATCACGCGCATGTCATGGGTGACATTTGTAAGGATTTGCGGCGTCAGATAAGCCCCGCCATCATCCTCGGGGAAGGGGTCGATCTGCGACACCGCTCCGGCAGCGATCGCCTCGGCAATCTGCGCGCGCACCTCGTCGGCAAAACGGACATTGGCCATCGGGCCAATCGTCGTCTCGGAGTCCAGCGGGTTGCCCAGTTTATAGCCCTTAACGACTTCCACCGCCTTGGCGACGAAGTCATCATAAAGGCTCTCATGCACATAAATCCGCTCAATGCCGCAACAGCACTGGCCCGAGTTGAACATCGCCCCGTCGATCAATGTGTCAACAGCTGCATCCAGATCCGCATCCTCCATGACATAGCCGGGGTCCTTGCCGCCAAGCTCGGTGCCGACACCGGTAAAGGTGCCCGCTGCTGCCCGCTCCATCGCCTGACCGCCCCCGACCGATCCGGTGAAATTCACGAAATCGAACGCATTGCCTGCGATCAGATCATTGGTCACATCGTGGCTGAGGAAGACATTCTGGAACACATCCTTCGGCACTCCGGCTGAGTGGAAGGCCTGCGCCATCCGCTCTCCGACCAGCAGGGTCTGCGTGGCATGCTTCAGCACCACCGTATTGCCCGCGATCAGCGCCGGAGCCACCGTATTGATCGCTGTCATATAAGGGTAATTCCACGGCGCAACCACAAACACGACCCCGTGCGGGATGCGCTTGATGTACCGTTTAAAGGTCGCATCCTCACCCACAGCGATATCGGCCAGCGACGCCTCAGCGATCTCAGCCATATGGCTGGCGCGCTCATTGAACCCACCGAATTCGCCACCATATCGAACCGGCCGTCCCATCATATGCGCAAGCTCAGGCACGATCTCGTCATTCATAGCGCCAACAGCTGCAACACCCGCCATGACAAGATCGATCCGCTCCTGCAAAGGCCGTGCCGCCCACGCCGCCTGCGCCGCCCGCGCCTGAGCTGCCGCCTCAAACGCCGCCTCGTGCGATAACATCGCGCGCTCTGCAAAAACCGACCCATCAATCGGCGAGACACATTTCAACATCTGCCCCATCTCCACTCCGTCTCAAAACCCAGCAGGGTCCCCTGCTTCATCTGGCCATAAATATCCCGGGGAGCGGGAGGGGCTGGCCCCTCGCTCCTTAACCCTCAAGCCCGCTCAAACCCGCGGGCAATCTCCCAATCGGTTACCACGCGCTCAAACGCCTCGATCTCTACCTCAGCCGCGCGCGCATAGTGGTCGACCACATCATCCCCCATAGCCGAACGCAGCATCGCAGATTCACGCAGCGCGTCGCGCGCCGCGCTCAGGTTAGCGGGTATCATGCCCGTTTCCCCCTGATACACGTCGCCCTCGGTAGGCGGTTGCAATTCCAGCCCTTCTTCAATCCCCGCAATCCCGGCGGCAAGCATCCCGGCAATTGCCAGATAAGGGTTCATGTCCGATCCCGGGATGCGGCACTCAACCCTTACCGCCTTGGTACCGTCCCCGCACAGACGGAAGCCGGCCGTGCGATTATCCACCGACCAGATGATCCGCGTCGGAGCAAAAGTGCCCTTCATGAAGCGCTTGTAGCTGTTGATGTACGGAGCCATAAAATAGGTGTAGTCGGCGGCATATTTCAGCAAGCCCGCCATATAGTGTTTCATCACCCCCGACATCCCCAGCGGATCTTTTTCGTCGAAAAAGATCGGTGCCCCGTCTGCCCAAAGCGATTGATGCACATGCGACGAGCTGCCGACCTTGTCATGATGCCATTTCGGCAAGAACGTTGCCGCGTGCCCATGCTGCCAGGCAATCTCTTTCACTGCGTTCTTCGCGATCGAGTGATACTCGGCCGTGTCCATTGCAGATGCGTACTTGATGTTCAGTTCTTCCTGCCCGGTCTCGGCTTCTCCTTTGGAGTTTTCGACCGGAATGCCCGCATCCCACAGATGATTGCGGATCGGGCGCATCACATGCTCTTCCTTGGTTGTCTGAAGGATGTGGTAATCCTCGTTGTAGCCCGAGATCGGCTCCAGATCACGGAAGCCCTCCTTGCGGATCTGATCAAAGCTCTTCTCGAACAGAAAGAATTCCAGCTCGGTCGCGCACATGGCGTCGTAGCCCATGGTCTTCAACCGGTCGACCTGCCGCTTCAGAATGCTCCGGGGCGCATGCGGCACTTCCTTGTGTGTGTGGTGATCCAGTACATCGCACATCACCATGGCGGTGCCTTCAAGCCAGGGCACAGGTCGCAGCGTGCTCAGATCCGGCTTCATGACATAGTCACCATACCCCCGCTCCCAACTTGTGGCGTCATAGCCATCCGGCGTTGCCATTTCGAGATCGGTGGCCAGCAGGTAATTGCAGCAATGGGTTTCGTCCCACGCGCCTGCCACGAAATGACCGGCATGGAACCTTTTGCCCATCAAACGCCCCTGCATGTCGACCATGCACACCAACACGGTATCGATTTCGCCAGCAGAAACCTGCGCCTTAAGATGCTCGAATGTCAGCATAAATCACCTCTGCGATGCGCAAGAATTTTCGACGAAAATTCTCGCTTTTCTTTGCGACCGGCCCGTCGAACAACGGGCCGGTCGCGTTCCGTCAGCCGTAACGGTAAGGCCGTCCGGCCTTGAGCATTTCAGCATTGTAGCGTTTGAAGATGTCGACGACCTTCGCTTTGGTCTCGGATTCCGCTGCGATTTCATCCCAGAACTTCACTGCGGCCTCTTCCACCGTTGCCCATTCTTCATCAGGGATAGTGGTCAACTGCATCTTTGTGCCATTGACCCGCAGGTTGGCCTCGCCGCCCCAATACCACCACTGGCGATAATAATGCGACTGGTCACAACACACTTTGAACAGCGTCTGCAGATCCTCGGGCAGCTCGTTCCAGCGGTCCATATTGGCAAAGAAATGACCTGCCCATGCGCCCGAGATGTTGTTGGTCAGGAAATAGTTGGTCACATCGGCCCAGCCGACTGTGTAATCTTCGGTGATGCCCGACCATGCGATGCCATCCAGTTCGCCCGTTTGTACCGCGACCTCGATATCTTCCCAAGGCAACGTCACCGGCACAACGCCGAACTGGCTCAGGAAGCGGCCCGCCGTCGGGAAGGTAAAGACGCGTTTGCCCTGCAGATCGGCAAGGCTGTTGATCGGATCCTTGGTCGCAAAGTGACACGGATCCCACGCGCCCGCGCTGATGTGTTTGACGCCAACTTTCGAGTACTCCTCGTCCCAGATCTCGTTCAGACCCCACTGGTTAAACAGCACTGGCACGTCCAGAGAATAGCGCGAGGCGAAGGGGAAATACCCCCCGAAGACGGTAACTTCGGTCGGCGACGCCATCGAGTCATCGTCCGATTGCACGGCATCGATCGTGCCTCTCTGCATGGCGCGGAACAGTTCTCCGGTGGGAACCAGCTGATCGGCATAGAACAGCTCGATCTGCATGCGGTCGCCTGCAATCTGGTTGAACATCTTGATCGCAGGATCAATCACATGCTCAGCGAGCGCGGGGCCCGCGTAGGTCTGCATCCGCCACGTGATCGTGCTTTGTGCCAAGGCAGGCGTCGCCAGAGGCGCAGCGGCAACCCCTACCCCAGCTGTTTTCAGAAACTTACGTCTTGTCGTCATGTCAATTTCCTCTCCGTTGAAGTTTGGGTGCCCGTTTGCCGGGCCTTCTTGTTAATTTCCGTAAACATATCCGGGCAGCCACAGGGCGATCTCGGGGAAAATCATGATGATCGCCAGCGCCAGCACCATCACGCCGACAAAGGGCACGATCGAGCGGTAGATGTCCTTCAGGCTGATCTCGGGCGGAGCCATCGCGCGCATCAGGAACAGGTTATAGCCGAAGGGCGGTGTCATATAGGCGATCTGGGTCGTGATCGTATAAAGCACGCCGTACCAGATCAGGTCAAAACCCAGCGCACCCACCAGCGGGACATAAAGCGGGGCAACAATGACCAGCATCGCTGTGTCGTCCAGAAACGTACCCATGACAATGAAGCTGAGCTGCATGAGGATCAGGATCATCCAGGGCGACAGGCCCAGTTGCTCGGTGAACAGGTTCTCGATGGCTTTTACCGCACCCAGGCCGTCAAACACTGCACCAAAGCCCAGCGCCGCAAGGATGATCCACATGAACATGCACGAAATGGCCAGCGTCTGCTTGGTGCAGTCCTCGAAAATCTTCCACGTCATCCGCCGCTTGAGGATCGAGGCCGCCAGCGCCGCCAGCGCCCCTATGGCCGAGCTTTCCACCAACGATGTCCAGCCGTTCACAAAGGGCAGCATCATCGCTGCAAAAATCATCAGCGGCAGCGCCCCGGCCCAGAGCAGGCGGAGTTTCTCGGCCCGCGGCACCTCATGCGCATCCTCCATTGCCGGACCCAGATGCGGCTGAAGGCGGCACCGTATCCAGATATACAGGATGAACATGGACGCCATCAGCAACCCTGGCACAATGCCTGCCAGCCAAAGCTGGCCCACAGGCTGACGCGCGATCATGGCGTAGAGCACCAGAACGACCGATGGCGGCACAAGGATCCCAAGGCTCGATCCGGCCTGAATGACCCCCGTCACCATGGTCTTGTCATATCCGCGCCGCAACAGCTCTGGCAGCGCAATTGTCGCCCCAATCGCCATGCCCGCCACGCTGAGCCCGTTCATCGCCGAGACCAGGACCATCAGACCGATGGTGCCTATGGCAAGGCCACCATTCACCGGCCCCATCCAGACGTGGAACATGCGGTACAGATCATCGGCCAGACGGCTTTCGCTGAGAACGTAGCCCATGAAAATGAACATCGGCAGGGTCAGCAGCGGGTACCATTTCATCAGCTTCATCGCCGCCGAAAAAGGGATGTCCTGTCCGCCCGTCCCCCACAGCGCCAGCGCCGCAATGGCGGCAACCGCACCGATGGCTCCAAAGACGCGCTGCCCGGTGAACAGCATCAGCATCATCGAAGCAAACATGAAGATGGCGATAAATTCCTGGCTCATGCCGGTGCCGCCCCAATTTCTTGCCCGTTGATCCGCGCAATGTCTTTGAAGAATTCCGATATTGCCTGCAGCAGCATCAGGAAAAAGCCGAATACCATGATCGCCTTGACCGGCCAGATATGGGGCCGCCACGCGGTCGACGAACGCTCAAGCCGCCCGATCTCTTCGCTGCCGGTCAGAAGGCCGGTGAAATAGGTAACGGGGCTGTCCCCCCAATAGCCCAGGCTGTAGGCCGTAGAACCGAGACCGCCATAGAGCAACACGCCCAGATAGAGGATCAGCAGCAGCACCGTAAACGCATCGAACCACGCTTTCTTGCGCGGACTCCAGTTGTGGTAGAACAGGTCCATCCGCACGTTCGAGCCCAGCTGGATCGAGTACGCCCCCCCCATGATGTAATAGGTCACCATCGCAAACTGGGCCATTTCCAGCGTCCACAGCGAAGGCAGAAAGAACGTCTTTGAGATCGAGGACCAAAGCAGGATGCCCATCATCACGAAGAGGCCCCACATCATCACCCGCCCGATCCGATAGTTCACCGCATCGACGACGCGCACATATATTGCCATCGCCTTTATCATGCCCCGCCTTTTCCGCGCAGGTTCTGCAAGGTCCGGCTGATCCAAGGAGCGAGACAATCAGCCATGACCTGCTGTTGCTCAGGCGATTGGATCAGATCGTTGCGTATCTCGATCATCACATTCAGCAGCCCGCAGGGGGCCGCGTGACGATCCAGAGTATGGGCGACGCCGTCCGCCGCCGAATAGGGTTCGTTCAAGCGGGTGATCAGCGGTAGATCGGGGGCCGCGCAGGACAGCATCTCGGTGGCAAAGCGCGCGTCTTGACCATGCAGCAGGCCCAGTTCCACCTCGCGCTGCTGGCCTTTGTAAACCGGCGTGAAACTGTGAACCGTGACCATCAACGCCAACGTCGCGCGGTGGCGGGTCAGAATACCCTCCAACCCGCGTGAGAACGGCGCATAGACGCCGTCAATCCGCGCCTGTCGCGCCGCAGCGGTCAGGTTGGCATTGGCGAGGATCGCGGTGTTTTCGCTTTGCTCTGGCATGGCATCATGCGCCTCGGGCGGGCGGTTGCAGTCATAGACCAGCCGCGACACACCGCCATGAACCAATGTACCCGATAGCCGCCGCGCAAGCGCCTGCGCAACGGGCAGCGCGCCGGGGTCCCATGCAATGTGGCTGCGTAGCGCATCGGGGGTTAGCCCCATATCGCCCAGCCCATCCGGGATGCGGTGCGAGGCGTGTTCGCACACCACCAGAACCGACGGACTAGCCGATGTCTCGTCGATGTGAACGACGGGCCCGAAATCCAGATGCGCGGCAGATGATGAGGCGTGGCGTGATTCCATGTGGAAAAATTTCCACAGACTTTCTTCACCTGTCAATAATTTTCCTGTACAAAACCCACCAGTCCGGATTGCTTTGTCAAATTTTCCACACCAAACTGTCTGACACCGAATTCAGGAGTAAACCGTGCGGGTAACAGAACGACTCCTTGCGCATCGCGAAACCATGACACCGTCCGAGCGGCAGCTGGTGAACGTGCTGCTGGACGACTATCCGATGGCCGGGCTGGGCAGCATTACCGAACTGGCCAGCACCGCCTCGGTGTCCACCACAACCGTGGCGCGGATGCTGCAGAAAACCGGGTTTGACGGCTATCCACAGTTTCAGGCTGCAATCCGCAGCGAAGTGAAAGAGATGATCTCGGGGCCCGTCGCCAAGCGGGATGTCTGGCAGAATGATCTGCCCGAGGAGCACATCCTCAATCGCTATTCGCGGCAGGCGCTGGAAAACCAGCGCCGCTCGATTGATGAGATCGACCCGGAGGAGTTTGACAGCGTCTGCCGCCTGCTCTGCGATCCCAAGCGGCGGATTTTCATCACCGGGGGACGCATTACCGGCACACTGGCGCAATACCTTTATCTGCACCTGCAGATGATCCGGCCAGATGTGAAGCTGCTGTCGGATGCCGCCTCTTGGACGCATGATCTGCTGGAAGTCCAGGAAGGCGACGTGCTGGTGGCGCTTGACGTGCGGCGGTACGAAAACACCACCCTGCTGATCGGGCAACTCTGTCACGAACGTGGGGCCGAGGTTGTTCTGCTGACCGATCAGTGGCGATCGCCGATCCACCGGTTGGCAAAACACACCTTCGCTGCGCGGATCGCGGTACCATCTGCGTGGGACTCAATGGCATCGCTGATGGTGCTGCTGGAATGCGTTATAGCCGAGATGCAGGAACGCCTGTGGGATAGCGTCAAACAGCGTACCGATGAGCTGGAACAGGCGTTTGACCGAACCAAGTTGTTCCGCAAATTCGGCCAAAGCTCGGGCTCGTAACACAATCGCATGTGTTACAACTGCGCGTGAGGACGGTTGCCAGCCCGCGCGCAGGACGTACACTTGGCCTTATGACCTTTGTAGCCGAGAACCAATTACCGCTGCTGATCCTGTTCTTTCTGATCGGGCTGATCGGCACTGGGTTCCTGTTTCGAAAGCCCGCAGCGCACCGGGCCTGGAAGCTGGCCGACCTCGTCTGGGTTGTCCTGGGCGGGTTTGGTGCGCTGGTAGCGGTTTTGGCCGGGCTCTATACCTCGGACAGCTCACGGCTGGACCGGCAGATCGACGTGGCCTATGCCGCCACATTGGCTTTTGACCGTGATGCCGCGCGGTTCCGGTTGCGATTCTGCGATCCGGCCTACGACCCCGACACGGCTGTTCTGTGCGAAAAGGTCGAGTTCCTGTCAGCTTCAACCGCCAGCAATGCGGATCTGCCGCTGTTCATTGCGGTCACGAATGAGGTTGCTCCACTGCAGGGGTTGCATTTCCTGTTCGGCGGCACGTCCAAAGACGATATGGATGAGGCACGCGAGATGGCTGCCAAAGCCGATGCGTTCAGCATCGATCAATTCCTGGTCTTTACCACGCTGGACGACGCGACACAGGCCGCCGTAGACAATATGCGGCGCAAAGTGCCTGCGATTGCCGGGGACTATATGATCCTGGCCCAAAGCTATGATGATCTGATCGAACAGGTCGGCAAGCTCAAGGACGAGTGGGAATACCTGCAGGCCAACGCACATATCCTTGTGCTGCAGATCATTGCCTTGTGTCTGGTCAGTTTTGCGGCCCCCTTCCGGCTTGGCAAATCCATCGTCGAGCTGCGCACCGCGTTCAGCGCCGGTACGACTGCGCCAGCTGCTCCGGATCAGCACCAAGAAAATACCGCGCAAGCGTCCAAAGGTTCCGGGCCCCGCGACGAACCCAGCCCTGACGGGTATAGCGTTCCGCACTCGTAATCGCATCTGCCTTCAACAGCCTGACCGCAGGCAAAGCACGGACCAAAGCAACATCCTCCATCAGCGGCTGATCGGGATAGCCTGTGGCGGCGTCATAATCCGCACGGCGCACCAGCAGCCCCTGATCACCGTAGGGTAACCCGAAGAGACGACTGCGCAGGTTCGCCCAGCCCGCGACCCAGAGTGCGCCAAAACCACTGGCGCGGAAGCAGAGCCGGAACGCGGCTGGTTGGCCGGTCGAGAGATGTTCGGCCACAAACCGGCTCCAACCCGTCTGCAACTCTGTATCGGCGTGCAGGATCAGCAACCACTCGCCCTTGGCTATGGCGCAGCCGCGCCGCAACTGCCCCCCGCGCGAGGGCGGGCCAGTTACGATCTCTGCGCCCGCTTCGTCAGCCACCTCAAGCGTCGTGTCGGATGATCCGCCGTCAGTCACGATCAACTCACGGATCAGGCCAGCATGCAGGCCCTCCATCAGCGCCTGCAGCGTCGCGGGCAGAACCTGCGCAGCATTCAGGGTGGGGATCACAATGGAGATCGGAGCGGACACGTCTGAAACCCTCTGGTCATGGCGGCGCGATCTCCTATATCACGAGGCCAGACCAGATGACGAGGATCAACCCATGCCCAATCGCCGCATCCTGCGCCTGACCGGCAAGGACACTGACAGCTTTCTGCAGGGGCTGATCACAAACGACGTGCAACGCCTGAGCGATGGGCTGGTGTATGCGGCGATCTTAACGCCGCAGGGCAAGTATCTGGCCGATTTCTTTCTGAAACGCGATGGCGATGCGGTGCTACTGGACGTGAGCGACGCGCTTGCCGACGGGCTGGCGAAACGCCTGACCATGTATAAGCTGCGCGCCGATGTGACGATCGAGGCCACCGATCTGAACCTGCAACGCGGCACCGGCCCCGCGCCCGAAGGTGCCCTGCCCGACCCGCGCCATCCTGATCTGGGCTGGCGCGCCTATTCGGCGGCCCCCGAAAGTGACGACGGCACCGACTGGGACGCGATCCGGGTGCAGCATTGCATCCCCGAAAGCGGCATCGAGCTGACCCCGGACAGCTATATCCTCGAATCCGGGTTCGAGGCGCTGAACGGGCTGGACTTCAAGAAAGGCTGCTATGTCGGCCAAGAGGTCACCGCGCGCATGAAACACAAGACTGAGCTGCGCAAAGGTCTGCGGGTGGTTGACGTCTCGGGCAACGCTCCGGTCGGGACGGAGATCCAGTCAGGCGGCAAGCCGGCCGGCGTTCTGTTCACACAATCCGGCGGCAAGGCCATCGCCTATCTGCGGCTCGACCGAGCGGGCGATGATATGCAGGCAGGCGACGCAACCCTGCGGTTGACCGACTGAGTTGTTGCCCAACCGGCACGACATCCTAATCAGCCCCCCATGCGTGTTTGAACCCCGCACTGCGCGCGGTATCACTAGGCTTAACAGTCTTTAGGATACCCGCATGTTACGCCTTTACTCCGCCATCTGGCGCGCCAGCGCCGGTCGGCAGATCATCCTCATCCTTCTCTCGCTGTCCGTCGCGGCACTGGCGGCGGCCCCGCTGCAGTTTCAGCGCGACATCATCAACCACCTGACATCTGACAGTGTCGACACCGATCGCCTGATCCTGCTGGGCGCAGGCATGATGGGTGTTATCCTGCTGAGTCTCGGGCTGAAATGGGTGCTGGGCTACAGGGCCGGAACACTGGGTGAAGACCTGATCCGTCTGATCCGGGTACGCCTTTTGGCGCGAGCGGTGGATATCGACACGGCGGGCGAAAGCCTGCGCACCGGAACGATGACAACCGCCGTGTCCGCCGAGGCCGAAGAGCTGGGCAAATTCGCTGGCGGAGCCTTCTCGGACCCGGTCGTGCAGATCGGTACTCTGGTCAGCGTGATCGCCTACATCTCGTCGACGCAGCCGGTGTTGGGCCTGATCGCTTTGTCCATGGTCGCACCGCAGATCGTTATCGTGTTGGTGTCACAGCGCAAGGTGAACATCTTCGTGGCCGAGCGTGTACGCATCCTGCGCAGTTCGACCGACCGGCTGACGCAAGCTGATATCGAAGCGGCCTCGACCGCCATCCAGAAAGAGTTCGATGAGATATACGAGACGCGCCGCAGGATGTTCTTGTGGAAGCTGTCAGCGAAATTTCTGCTGAGTGTGATCAACGGCGCAGGCACCGTCGGCATTCTGATGTTTGGCGGCTGGCTGGTGTTGCAGGGGAAAACCGATGTCGGCACCGTGGTTGCGGCGACCAGTGGCCTGACCCGTATCCAAGGTCCAACGGGCTTCCTGATCGCGTTCTACCGTCAGGTCAGTGCCAATCGGATCAAATACGAACTGCTGCTTGAGCTTTTTGGCGACAATCCCGCACGCTATCGCCGGGTAGACCCATAAAAAAGGGACCGCGTTGCAGTCCCTTTTTTTGCTCTAAACCCCCTGAGGTCAGGCGCGTTCGGAATATTCCATGGTTTCGGTGTTGACGACGATCATCTCGTCCTGACCCACGAAGGGCGGCACCATGACCTTGACGCCATTGTCCAGAATGGCCGGTTTGAACGAGTTCGCTGCGGTCTGGCCTTTGACCACTGGCTCGGTCTCGACGATCTTGCATGTCACTTTCTGGGGCAGCGTGGCATTCAGTGCCTCAGATTCGTAGAACTCGACCACGATGGTCATGCCATCCTGCAGAAACGGGCGACGATCGCCCAGCAGGTCCGAAGGCAGTTCGATCTGCTCGTAGGTCTCAGAGTCCATGAACACCAGCATGCCGTCGGATTCGTATAGGAACTGCTGATCTTTCTGTTCAAGGCGCACCCGCTCGACCTTGTCGGCAGACCGGAAGCGTTCGTTCAGTTTCGAGCCATTGCGCAGGTTGCGCAGCTCGACCTGAGCGAAAGCGCCGCCTTTACCGGGCTTTACGTGATCCACTTTGACCGCCGCCCACAGCCCATCGTTATGCTCAAGCACGTTGCCGGGGCGAATTTCGTTCCCATTTATCTTGGGCATGACATAAATCCTTCACAAACGGTTGATGCGTCAGTTGCCGTCCCTATATCTGGCGGGACCACACCTGACAAGACAACGAGACCTAGTGCTGCACATGCAGCAAGCTATGCAAATGACGCAACGCAACTATGCATTTTAGGTGTATCCGAATCGCACCTAATAGGTCATAAGGACCGTCACGCCGAAAATGCAAGAGCAAGAAAAACTAAGGAAGACGAGATGAGAGATTTCGTTGACGGCACTGCCTTTAACAATGAGCAAGGCAATCGTGCACGCAAACTTTTCGCGGCCGTGGTACTGGCTGCTTTGGATGATGCTATCGCCGATGACAAGAAATACGGCAATGGCCCCGAACAAATTGCCCGCTGGGCCCGCTCGCGCGATGGGCGCGAGGTGCTGTCCTGCGCCGGGATCGACCCGAACGAACGTGTCGTGGACGGCCTGATGGAATTCGTGGGCCGCGGTGTGCGGACCTCGGTCGCGCTGTCGCGCGAGGAAAGCGAACGCCGTAACGCTGCGCAACAGGCCGAAGCCGCCTGATCGCTGCCCGCTGTTTATGTCAAAAACGCGCTCCTGCACCGGGGCGCGTTTTTGTTTGGGTACAAGTCAGAAAAACAGCAGCCATTGTCGCGCCACCCAGATCTCGGCCCCCAGCATCAGCGCAAAGATAAGCCTTGCGGGCACCGATAACCCGCGCCGCCATAAAACCGCATACGCCAGCACACAGGCAGCGATTGAAATCGGCGCCACCCACAGCGCGTGGTAAGTGCTGTCCCAATAGCTGATCGGGCTATGAAAGACCCAATCGCTGAACGGCCAGAATTGCGGGCGTCCATCCCCCGCGTGCAAGAAAAAATCCAGCGTCAGATGCAGCACCGCCGCTGACGCCGCAACGGTCAGCAGGTGCCATCCGCGCCAAAGCCCCAAGGCCAGTGCCAGCCCCCAAAGGACAAAGGAATTGTCGATCGCAAACACCGTTTGCCAAGACGCCGAGTAATAAAGCTGCCCGAACACCACCTGCTCGGGGATGCTCAGGATGAAGAGCGCCACCCCAGCCATCAGATAAAGCGACAGATCCGGCAGCAGAGACCCCAAAACGGCCGCCCAAAGGACAGCCCCGCGGGCGGGGCGGGCAAAAGCGGCGGCTCCGATCAAAAGATGCGCGGGCGTGTTCATCCGGGCTTTTCCTTTGCCGCCAAATCAGGTCATCTGCGCCTCAGCATAGGAGAGCGGCCATGGTTCGGTCCATCATGATTCAGGGCACCGGCAGCAATGTCGGGAAATCGGTTTTGGTCGCCGGGTTGGCGCGGGCTTATACGCGACGCGGGCTGCGGGTGGCTCCGTTCAAGCCGCAGAATATGTCGAACAACGCCGCCGTCACGGAAAACGGGGGCGAAATTGGGCGCGCACAAGCTCTGCAGGCGTGGGCGGCGAAAAGGCCCACCCATACGGATATGAACCCGATCCTGCTGAAGCCTGAGACCGATACCGGCGCTCAGATCATCGTACAGGGCCAGCGCGCCGGGACCATGAAGGCAGGGGATTACCGCAAGGACAAATCCAAACTGCTGGGCGCCGCGCTGGAAAGTTTCGACCGCCTGTGCAGCGACGCTGATCTGGTGCTGATCGAGGGCGCGGGCAGCCCCGCCGAGACCAATCTGCGCAAGGGTGATATTGCCAATATGGGCTTTGCCTGCGCCGCGAATGTCCCCGTGGTGCTGGTGGGTGACATCCACCGGGGCGGCGTGATCGCGCAGATCGTGGGCACACAGGCCGTGCTGGAGGCCGGTGATCTGGCCATGATCCGGGGCTTTGCCGTCAACCGGTTCAAGGGGGATGTCTCGCTGTTTGATGATGGGCGCGATGACATTGCCAACCGAACGGGTTGGCCTTGTCTTGGCGTCGTGCCGTGGTTCCATGACGCGTGGAAGCTGCCCGCCGAGGACATGATGGATATTCGCTCGCACGCGGGCGGAGACTGCAAGATCGTGGTGCCGCAGCTAGAGCGGATGGCCAATTTCGATGACCTCGATCCGCTGTCAGCGGAACCCGGGGTGACAGTCGAAATCATCCCGGCAGGTCGCCCCCTGCCCGGCGATGCGGATCTGGTGCTGTTGCCGGGCAGCAAGTCCACCATTGGCGATCTGGCCTATTTCCGAGCGCAGGGCTGGGATATCGACCTCTATGCGCATGTGCGGCGCGGTGGGCATGTGCTGGGGTTGTGCGGCGGCTATCAGATGCTGGGCCAGACCATCTCGGACCCTGATGGCGTCGACGGCCGCCCCGGCACGGTTGAGGGGCTGGGCCTGCTGGATGTCTCCACCACCATGGCAGGCCAAAAACAGGTCACCCTGCGCAACGCAACTGCCCTGCCGAACGGCGAGCCGGTAAGCGGCTATGAAATACACATGGGTCGGACCAGTGGCCCGGATTGCGACCGCGCCTGGCTGCAGATCGACGGTCGGCCCGAAGGCGCTGCCAGCGCCAATGGCCGGGTGCGCGGCAGCTATTTACACGGGATTTTCACCTCGGACACGTTTCGCGCCAGCTATCTGGCACAATTGGGCGTAACCGCAGAAAACTCTTATGAGGATGGTGTCGAACAAGTACTCAACGCCCTGGCCGACCATCTGGAACAGCATATGAATCTGGATCTGCTGCTGTCACTGGCGCAAGAGCCACGCCGGGATTGAGCGCTAGTCTGTGCCCTGCCCTGCCACAACGCGCGCGATCTCGCGGCGGACCATCTTGCGCAGGTTCCGCGTGATCCGCTCGCCAAGCGCGCCCTGAAGTTCTTCGCGGACGATCTGGGCCACAAGCGCGCGCAATTCGTCTTCGGACAGGTTCAGCCCGGCAGGCTGGCGCGCGTGTACGGCAGCAACGGCAGGGTCGCGGATAAAGGCCGCGACGGGTTCGACTTCCTGGTCCGAGGGCTTGGCCTGCTCGAAACTGTTATCCACCGGCCACTTCACTGACTCGGTCTTTGTCCCCGAATAGTCGTCATTGCTTTCGCCATCTGGTTCCCACTGATCCTCGGTCCGCGCGATTGCCGCCTCGAGCGCCTCGATCTTGGCGCTCAGGCTGCCAGCCAAATCGCGTTTGGGCGTTTCTTCAGTTTTCGGCTGCGCGGCCGCGTGACCTTGGCGCACGACATCGCTGGGCTGCAGACGCATCGGCTGTTTGGGCGATTTCGGCGCGTTCGCCGCCTCTGAGGGCGTGTCGCTGGCGGCGCTGTGTTGTGGTGTCAGTTTCAGAGGCGCAGGTTTTTTCTGCACCAGCGGTTCGTCGCTGACGCGGAGCGCATCGGTCAAAACCAGCCGACCCGGCTTGGGCGCCGGAGCGGTCGGGACAAAAATGAACTCTGCGTCGTCATGCGTATCTTCGCTGACAAGGCGTTTCACCGACGAAAGAACGTCCTTAACACCGCTATTTGCAACACTATCTGACATCATTCACTACCGCTCTGACTCTGAGCCCGATTGTAGCCAATCCAGACCCACACCACAACCGGTAGTGATGTCATTCAGTCGCGCCGCAACGCCTTGAGCACCCGATCCAGGTCACGGCTTTGCTTGCTAACCTGAGACGGGGCCTTCTTCACAAGGTTGTAGTACAAAGTGGGATCATAGATCTGCACCGCCAGACCAAGGCGTTCCGCCGTCAGCAAACCTTGTGCCTGAAGCAGCTGATACGCAGCCAAAGACCGTTCGGTACGCGACGCGATCTCTGCCAGTTGCGCATCCAGCAGGTCCTGCTGTGCCGCAAGAACGTCCAGCGTGGTCCGCGCACCCAGTGTCGCCTCTTCGCGGATGCCGTCGAATGCCACCTGCGAGGCGCGCACACGTTCGGTCGAAGCGGTCAGGCTGGCGGTCGCCGTCTGAAACCGGACATAGGCGTCCGTCACCCCTTGCGTGATATCTTTTTGCACATTCAGCAGGTTCGCGCGTGACGCATCACGAGTTGCCATTGCACTGCGTACAGCGGCGGCCAGACCACCCCCGGCATAGATCGGCTGGTTAAAGTTCAAAGAAATGCTGGCATCATTGACGGAATCGTCGTCGTCAAAGCTTTCGGTGATGCCCGCATCAGCATTCAGCGTCACGTTCGGCCCCAAGCCGGCACGCTGTTGCTCAACAATCAGATCCAGCGCACGCACCTGATGCTGCGCCGACAGGATGGCCGGATGATTGCGTCGTGCAAGGTTCTGCGCCTCATCCACCGAGCGCGGCAGATTCGGCAATCGCGGTTGACCTGCCGTGCGGCCCGGAAGCTTTCCGACAGCATTGACGTATTCCGCCTGCGCCGTGCTCAGATCACCGCGGGCATCCGCGAGATCAGCGCGCGACGTCGCCAGCTGCGCTTCGGACAGGGCTACGTCGGTCCGGGTCACCTCACCCACTTCGAATCGATCCTGAGAGGCGCGCAGCTCTTCGCTGGACAGTTCGACGTTGTTCTGGCGGATTTGGACGGTCTCTTCCTGCAGCAGGACGCTCAGATACGCGGTGGCAGCGCGAAACAGGATTTGTTGTTCGATATCAATCAGCGTCTGGCGTGTGGACAGCACGGTTTCCTGAGCCGATTGCTTCCCAAGCACCGACGCTCCGCCGTCATAGATCAGCTGACTGAGCGTCAGACCAGAGAAGAAGTTCGACGGCTCGTTGGTCGAGACGAAATCGTTGACGCTGGTCCGAGTGTAATCACGACTAATCTGCACGGTCCAGTTGATGATCGGACGCAACGCAGACAGGGCAATCGCGACGTCTTCGTCAGCTGCCCGCAACAGGGCGCGGTTTTGCTCTAGCAAGCCACTGGTGTTGTAGGCCCCGATAAATGCATCGGTCAGGTTGTCGGCCCATACTGGCTTGTCGGGCACCACACTGAATGCAATACCCGCCGCCAAAGCCAGTCCTCTGACCAGCTTTCCTGTTGCTGTCCCGCGCATAACCAAATCCTCTCAAATCGAAATTACGCAACCACCAAGGCAGTTTGCGTCGTTGTTTTCAAGTAATCAAGGCGTCAAAAAATAACTGTTGGTCAACTATAGCGAAAATGCACACTCTGCGCAAAAATCGGGTAAAACCGGGGCACTGGCGTTGAACGCATACCGCCATGAGACGCGGCCTGAGGATTTGTGACCGACCTTCACGGTACCCAGATCACCTTCCATGAACAGGCAAACGATCCGCCCCTGATCCTTGAGTTGCTCAAGCAGCGCATCGGGCACCTGCTCGACACCGCCCTGGATCATGATCACATCATAAGGACCGTGTTCAGCCGCACCCTGCTGCAAGGGGCCAATATGGACAATCGCGTTATCGGCATCCGCTTCCATCAGCAGGGTTTGAGCCTCGGCCGCGAGTGCCTCATCCGCTTCAACCGCAACAACCAGTTCGGCCATGCGCGCTGCCACTGCGGTCGAATAGCCAAGCGCCGGGGCGATATCCAGCACGACCTCATCATTCGAGATATTCACCGCGTCCAACATCTTCGCCAGCGTTCGCGGCTCCAGCAGGCAACGCCCGGCATCCAAAGTGATCAGATCCCCCACATAGGCTGCCTCGCGCTGCGCGTCGGGCACGAAGTTCTCTCGTTTCACGGTTAGCATTGCATCGATAATCGGGAATTTGGTCACGTCCGAAGGTCTGACCTGCGTATCAACCATAGTAAGGCGCCGGGCCGCAAAGTCTGTCATGTGATCGCTCATTCTTGTCGCTCAGTTACCGGGCTTTTGCCACATCCGCCCCCGTGCGGCAACGGGCCAGCGACCAAATCCTTCCGCGGCAAAAAGGTTGATCGACCGATACGCCGAATTTCCCCCGCAAGCCCTCAGTTTCGCGCGATAGGCTCTGGACGTTGTGTCAGAAAGCTGTTAGAACCCGGCCCACACCACGACAAGTGATTGATTTCACTGAAAAAGGCGAGTTGGCGGAGTGGTGACGCAGCGGATTGCAAATCCGTGTACACCGGTTCGATTCCGGTACTCGCCTCCATTTACTTCCAAGCACTTAGGCTTAGCACTCAGTTCGCTGGCCAGTTCGTCGGGTACGTGCCGCAGTGTTTCAAAAGTTCATGACAAATTCTTGTCCATCCCATAGACATACGAGTTACCCTGTCGACCAAAAATGCTGGTAGCCGTGTGGAACAACTGACATTTACCTACGAAATGGGCGTTGTTTGCGCCTTGCTGGCTTTCACTGTTTTTCTCTTCGTATCGGAAATCGTCAGGATTGATCTCTCGGCCATTGTCGTACTGGTTCTGATTGGTTTGCTCAGCTATTTGCCGGGGCTGGGAAACCTCGCCGACGTGCCGCATCTGTTCGATGGCTTTGCCTCAAATGCCGTGATCTCGATCATAGCTGTGATGATCGTCGGCGCGGGTCTGGATAAGACCGGCATCATGAACAAGGTGGCGGCGGTCATCCTGAGATACGGCGGCAAGTCTGAGAACCGGGTGCTGCCGATCATTTCCGGGACCGTTGGGGTGATCTCGTCATTCATGCAGAATGTGGGCGCGGCTGCGCTGTTTCTGCCGGTGGTCAGCCGAATCTCATCCCGCTCCGGCATCCCTTTGTCGCGGCTGCTGATGCCCATGGGTTTCTGCGCCATCCTTGGCGGGACGATGACAATGGTCGGGTCTTCGCCGCTGATCCTTTTGAATGACCTGATCCTCACCGCTAACGAAGGCCTGCCCGACGACCAAAAGATGGAACCGTTCGGATTGTTCTCGGTCACGCCCATCGGTGCTGTCCTGATCCTTACCGGCATCGCCTATTTCCTTCTGCTGGGGCGTTGGGTGCTGCCGGGTGATGCGGGATCGGAAAACATCGGCAGCGGTCAGGGCACACAAGAATACCTGCAACGGGTCTATGGCCTGAAAGCCGATGTATTTGAGGTGGTTGTTCCCGCCGACAGCCCACTGGTGGGGCGCATTCTGGCCGACATCAACTATGAGGATCACCTCTACATTATCTCGACCTTCTATCGCGGCAAGACCTCGATGGTGCAGGTGCTGACAGCCGAAATCGCGGCGCCATGCCGGCTGGCCATTGTTGGCCGCCGCTGGGTGGTCGAGCAGTTTGCCGAAAAATACGGGCTGACGGTGCTGCCGGACCTTGATGTATTTGTCGAAGAATTCGCCCCCACCAACGCAGGTATCGCCGAGGTGGTCGTCCCGCCTGACAGCAAGCTGATCGGCAAATGCCCCCGCGAGCTGTTGTTCCGCAAAACCTATGGGATGTCCCTGCTGGCAATCCACAGAGGGGAAGAAACGCTCAGCCATGTTGAGACCGAAGACCATAAAGCCACGCAGATCGGGCTGGAAGAATTTCATGCAGGTGACATGCTGGTGGCCCATACGCGCTGGGACAATCTCATGCGGATCAAGCGTGATCCGGATTTCGTCGTTGTGACATCGGATTTCCCGCAAGATGAACTACGCCCGCAAAAGGTGGGCTGGGCGTTGGCCTTCTTTGCCATCTCGCTGTCGATGATCCTGTTCACCGATATTCGTCTGTCGCTGTGCCTTCTGACCGGAGCCGCCGGGATGATGCTGTCAAAGGTCCTGAGCGTCGACGAGGCCTATCGCGCCGTAGGCTGGAACACGGTCTTTCTGCTGGCCTGTCTGATCCCTTTGGGTCAGGCGGTGCAAAACACGGGAACGGCAGCATGGATTGCCCAGCAGATCATGACAATCCTCGACGGCTGGCCGATCTGGTCACTGCAGGCCGGGGTTGCCATTCTGGCCACTGCTTTCTCGCTGGTGATGTCAAATGTCGGGGCGACCGTGCTGCTGGTACCGCTTGCAGTCTCGATTGCCGTCGCCGCCGGAGCAAGCCCCGCACTGTTTGCGTTGACTGTCGCGATCTCGACTTCGAACAGCTTTATCATTCCGACCCATCAGGTGAACGCCCTGATTATGGGGCCAGCGGGCTACAAGGTGACTGATTTCATCCGCTCGGGTGGTGTGATGACATTCCTCTTTCTGATCGTCTCGCTGGTCATGCTGAACCTGCTTTTCTGAACAGCGGCCGTTCAAGACCGGAGCGCGCAGACACCACTTGACAGGTTCGGCTTACAAGACTTTGCTGGGCTACGACGATTTTTACGACATTCCGTCAAAGCGATAAAAAGGGGATTGTTTTGTTCAGACGAGTATTTTCAGTTTTCGCATTTGCTTTTCTCACATCCAACGCTGCACAAGCGCAAAGTTTCGAGGACGTCCTAGGGCGCGCGCAAGGTGCCGTAGGTGACATCTCCAAATACCAACAGGCCCTACAAAACCCGGACCTCAGACTGCAATACGCTCTGGTTCAGGAGATGTTGAAACTCAAAGACCCCGCTTTGCAGCGTCTTGCCAAGGAGCATGCTCTGTTCTCGACCAATCCGGTCATGCGTGAAGCGGCAATAAAGGCAATACTGGATAGTGGTGCAACGCTGCGAATCCAAATGGCCGGCGAGGAAGGAAAGTACCCCCACACGTCACGATGGGTGGCAAGTTCGGGTGGCACCTTTGTTCAAAACCGGGGCGAAGTCCTCATCCCGGTCCCAGCTGCAGTGAATGACGCGTGCTGGGGTGATGCACAGAGGTGTATCTTTCGCCAGGTTGGCTCAACCCTTCAATACAACCCCTATTTTAACAGTGCTCCGCGATTTATCCTGAACCTGGGGAATGACGGCGTCTTGCGCGGCACTGCGTCTACGGGCAGCGGCGAAGACTTGCAGACGCAAATTGACTTGAAAGAGTAATTGCTACTCGATGATCAATTGATCCAGCCGCACATCCAGATCGGTGTTCCATACATCTGTAAGAGTGATGCGGATACGGCGACCGATCGTGCCCCCTGTTGTCATCTCAAATACGCCATTTGGCCCCATGTCCGGAGCATACAGAGGAACCCAATAGCTTGATTCCGGCAAACCGCGGTCAATTTCAACCCTAATCTGACGCGGCGATGTTGTCTTGTCGTCCGGTATCGCTCTCATCGAGATCCGATTGATCTGCACCAGTTCCTCATTAGAAAGGGTGACCTCGAAAACAATTTCGTCCCCCGTCCAATGCGCGATCCATGGTTCATTCAGAGAATCAGGCTCGAGCGCCACCACGCCGCCTCCATCTCCACTTCCAAAACCTGTAACCCGAAATCCTAGTCCATCCTGCGCTTTTGGAATCGCTCGCCTTTGCGGATGATTTCTAGACAGGTTGGCCCCAACCAAGCCCGCAATACGATCCATGCGAAAAAACCGCGCCTCCGTCGCCGAAGCCGAGTCTATGGCTATTCCAACCGGCCGACCGGCTACCGACAATAGCGCACCAGACAGCCCTTGCATGACCTCGGCATCGATACCGGATTCGTTGATACGAACTGTTACGAACTGTTCCCCCACATCCACCAAAGATGCGCCGATCCGATCGAAGAACGCCCCTCCGAAATGAACACTCTTGATCAGCCCAAATTCGGCGGTCTGCAGCGTTCGGGATAGATCGCTATCAAGCGCCGCGAGTTCAAGCTGGCACCTGTTCTGCAGCCCCCCCTCGACAAATGCCAGTGCCAGGTCGGATTCTGGATCGCGCCAGAAAATCTCGGCAGTACCGGTTTGTGCCGGTTCCGCTACAGCCAGAGCGATACGCTCTTTCCCGGTCGAGACATGATTGGGCAGAACCGCGTAGCAAAGCCCGCGATTCTTAAACAATACGGCCTGTCCGAGCTCATCGTCGACAAGCGCGACATCTGCGGCAGCGACGGGCAGGCCCCAAAACACAAAAAGGAAAAAGCTTCGCAGGTTCATCTGAATCGACTATAGTTTCTGTGTGTAACCAGTATCTACGAAAACAGATTTTATGCGACTGTCATTTCTTTTTTTTCTGGTCAGCCTCTGGCCCGCTGCTGCGCTCGCTGATCCACAACCTCTGGTCGGGCGGGTGATCGACGAAGCCGAGCTTGATCGGGCGCTAATTTCAAAGCCCAGTTGGTTGCGGGGCCTGCATATCGTGGGGCACGAACTTGGCGAAGCCGCACCGCAAGTCCTGACGGTATTGCCCGAGGGGTGGCTCGCACAGAAGTTCTGCGCTCGTATCACCTCGATCAATGGCAGCTATGCGGCAGTCGTCGAATTTGATGCCCCCGAAACCTATGATGACCCGTCAACGGATGTGGTTGAAAACGACCCTGGTATCGAGTTCGAACTACGGTTTGATGCCCTCAACAGCCCATTGGTTGAAACCGTGACACCGGACAACAGTGGTGTCGCCCTTGAACTCGGCTCTTGTGCGGATACCGAAACAACCGGGCAGAGCCCACGTCAGTTCATCGCCAACTACCTGAACGAAGCGAGTCGGCCAAAACTGACTGACGAGGGCAAGATTCAAGTGCTGTTGAACATGAACATCGCCCGCGCCGATGAGCTGTTATTCGAAGCGTGGATCGCAGATGACCAGGCCAATAGAATAGATGCGCGTTGCGAAAAACTTGATATCCCCGAGGCGCTCGCGTTCAACTATCGCTGTATCCTTGAAATCCCACCCGAACGGTTGGCAAACAGTGAAAACCGCGCCATCGCAATCAGCTATGAAAGACTTTACCGTGGTCGCACCTCGGCCCCCCGCAACGCCGAAATCCTGATCGGAGCGGACCGATAGAGACGCGTTTTCCTCGTCTGGGCGCGGTCGCAAACTGGCTCAGGAATTTCAAATTCATCCCTACGAACGGGGGATCCATCAGCAGAGCTGCGGGGGTGCTGCTGCTGATCTGGATCGTGGCCTACTATGTGCCTGAGCGAAAACAGTCTTTCGCAATTTCCGCTCGGACCGAGATTGCACGCGTGGACGTCATCGACGATTCCTCGAACGAATGGCGTTTGCCTGAACTCGAGGTCTGCTTGCGCAACAGCGACCACCAGGATCAGACGAACGAGTTGAACTGGTGTAATCCCGCGTTTTTTGAAGATCACGTTCTGGGGGAAACCACAATCCGCTGGACAGATGGCTATGCGCTGACTTTCCGCTCGTTCGATCAGGACTGGGTCGAGGTTCTGGTTGAGCGCAATGACAGCGCCAAACCGGTCTTTTTATCAGACGGCAAAGAGGTCACCGCAAGTTCCGTCCTGCGCATCCCTTTCTATCATGCCTATGGGCGCACGGTGCTTCCGGTGCGCGGGATCGTCACAATTGGGGATGTCCCGAACGCATCTGACTCGTTGCTGCTGCAAGACGGACGCTATGAGATCCGGCAGGAATTGGGGTTGATCTGGAAAGCCTCAAGCGTCGTCAAACAGGGCACGTTCTTTCCGGGCGACCGCATCAGCTTTGCCCTCACGCCCGAACCGCGTTGGCGGCGCTTGTTCGGCCTCGCGCATAAAAACGGCGAAACTGGCGACGTTCCGGCGCAGATGTTCATCGCGGAACTGAATCCAAATGCAACCGGGATTGATCTTGTTGCGACAACCGAGCTGAAATACAGCGCCCTTTGCTTGAATCGTGTCGGCGTCGGCGAAAGACGAAAATGCCTGACGGTAAACGCGACACAGCGCCTGAAAGAAGATGCGTTTCCTGTCGCGCTGGCAACGGTGCTTGGATTGATCGGCAGCCTGGTCGCCTTGGCCAATGCGTATATCGCCCGCCCATCGGATCCCAAGGCCTGATTGCCACTTTTGCGCGAGTCACAGCTGAAAGTTTCGCATGGACGTAAAGTGTCTTCGCAGCTAGTCTTTTCTTCACATTCTATCAATTTTCAGTTGTTTTCTAAGCTGCCTGGGGGCTTCGTTATGAAAAAACAATCCATTGCTACCTTTGTCGCCGCGTCTTTGGCCGTCACCGCGCCGGTTGCGACGCTGGCGGACACCAAAGACCTTTTGATCGGAGGCGTGGTCGGCGCGCTGATCCATAAAGGCATCTCCGACAATCAAAGAGCCAAGCAACAACAACGGGCAGCAACGACCCAGCGGTCAAGCGCTGGCACAACTTCCGCGCCCAGTCTCAACGGACAATATACCCGCGCAGAGCGTATTCAGATTCAATCCGCTTTTCGCGATCTGGGGTACAATATCGGCACGGTTGATGGTGTTCTGGGGCGCAACAGCCGCAACGTGATCAGGCAATTTCAGGCTTCGCTGGGCGAGCCACAAACCGGCCAGTTGACACGACCGCAATATGTGACGTTGCTCAGCCAGGTTCCCGGATCAAATCAGGTCTTTGCGCGGCGTGAACTGAACCGCAATGAAGTGGTCATGCTGCAGCAAGGGTTGCAAACGCTTGGGTATTATCAGGGGAGCATTGACGGCTCGAACGGGCCCGGAACCCGTGGCGCGATGAATGTATTCTTGGCGCAGCAGGGCATGTCCCCCGCCACCGTGACCCCTGTTCAAGGTCTGGTGATGGCCCGCAACGCGGCAGGCCTGCAATCACCGCCATACCTCTATCATGAAGCGAATGCCCAAGGTGCGGTGCAGCAGCCGTTCGGCGCCCAGCAGCCCACGTTTCAAGCCGGTTTTGGAGGCCAGCAGCAGGCTAATCCGTTTGGAGCTCAGACGACAGGGCAAGGCATCGCGCCACAACCTCCGGCGCAGCCCAACCCCTTGTTCGGCGCCCCTGCAGCGCAGCAACCTGTTCAAGCCTTTGGCACGCCAGCACCGCAAACCGCACCTGCGCAAGGAGGATTTGCGGCAACTCCCGCCCCGCAGCCCGGTTTTGGTGCGCAGCAGCCTACAACAGCAGCAGCCGCCCCGACGCCACTGTTTGGCGCACCGCAACAACAGGTGGCGCCGCAAGGCGCTGCGCCTGCGAACACGCAGCAACAGAACCTCTTTGCACCGGCTGTACCGCAACAGCAGCAGGCGCCGCAGCCTGCAGCACCGCAGGGCGGTCAGACCACAACACTGTTTGCTGCAGGAACAGCCACTGCGCCAACACCACAGGTCGCCCAGCAACAAACGCCACAAAGCAGTCTCGACATCTTCTCAGGCAGCGCGCAGCCCCAGGCGGGACAAGTTGCAAGCCAGTCTCAGGCAGCGCCCTCTGCAAACGGTGGCGATCTGTTCAGCACTCCGGCCTCGCTGGCCTCGACCGAAGCGACAGGCAACTGATCTGAGGTCAGTCGCTGGCGTCCGGCGTCGCGGCCTGAGCCTGTTCCGCAGGAGGGTTCGCGATGAACTGCCCATTGAAGGGGAACGCATTGGTTTCTTGCAGGCGACTATCCGGATCGACCTGCAAGACCACAGCACGACCCGTGACCGGTGCAGACGACGCGGTGATATTGTTGAAATCGATATCTCCGTACAACGTCAGATAACGCTTTGCCCCCGGCACATTGCGCAGGCCCGGCACCTGTTGATTGAGCTGGGGTGCGGCGATTCTCATGATAAAGCTGGTCGCTCCCACCGCAGCAGACCCCGACACCTCGTAGGTTCCACCTACGGTCACGCCGGTTCCCCTGCCCTGCCCCGTACCCTTTGCAACTGCACGGAATCCTTCTTGCTCTAGAACAACCTCGGCATTCAGGTTCAGAGGCTCTGACTGGACTATGAGCTTTGTTGCAACGTCCAGATAGCTGGGCTGCGCCAGAGTCGGATGTGCGAAACTCTTTGTACGTACGACAGCATTGTCAGAGAGACCGAACAATTGCGCGTTGGTCGGAATGACCTGCACGCGGTACGTTCCGTCAGATGCGGCCAGCACCTGATAACTGACAATCGAATACAGTTGCCTGCCGAACTGTTCGAACAAAGTACGCGCATCCCCCGCATTCACTTGCAGTGAGTGGGCGAACGGAAAGCCGGGGGCCTGGTTTTCCCCGGCTTCGTTAACCACACGAAAATCCCAGGGGAATGTATTGGTGTCCACGGATGTGCCTTGCAGCATCTGCGCTGCGCAATTACGCCCATGACTGGAGCGGATCGAAGAACCCAGCTGTTCTCCCACGCTGCGGATGTTGCTGAACGGCAGGTTTCCAGTGGTAAAATCATATTCGCCGGTGAGCACCTGATAGCTGATCTCAAAACGGTCGGGGATGTTTTTTTGGGCGATAACCTGCTGCAACTGCGGCAAGGCCTGCATCGACTGGGTAAAAAAATCGCGCCGCTCGAATTCGTTGGCAAAAGCTTCGCGGCAGTCATGGCCCAGTTCGTTCGAGATCAGATATGATACGAAATTCACATAGAATTGCTGATCATTCAGCATATTCGGGTTCGAGCGCAGAAACTGAAACAACGCACGCGCATACGCATTTTGCATCGACAAGTCGCTTGCGGCGGCAACCAGATCGACCGAAGCCGCCCGACCCGCCTGACCTGTCAGATTTTGTGCGGTCGCCTGACCGGGCAGGAATTGTAACAAGACTAAGCCCGCAAGCCCGACAAACCGGTTCAATGAACGAAAGTGATTTCTTAAGCAAAACATGCTGACCTCGCAGCCTACCAAATACCTGAAAAAACCTACCACAACTCTGAAATTGTTCCAGCATTTTCCTGCGCACGTCCTCTGGCGATACCTGTTGAAATGGCCGGGGCGTTGGTCGAAACACTGCGGCAAAGCCGGCTTTGTGCATCAAAATCGGGAATCCAAAAACTGCGGCCCAGAACCAGGTTGGGGATTAGACTTTTTCACAGATATGTGAGAGATTTGCCCTGCAGCTTATTGTTTGGAGAGTGGATTATGGTCCGGTTTCGGCTGTTTTGTTTAATGATATTCGTTCTGGTCTTCGGAGCTTGGGCGCCGATCGTGTTGGCGCAGGAGAGCGAAGACGCCGCAGCCAGCACCGAACAGGAACCAAAGACCGCGGCCTCGCTGCGTAAAATCCTTGCTCTGCTGGAAGAGGAAATCACCCGCGCGCAAGACACCAAAGCCGCTTTGGCCGAAGAGATCGCGGTGGCTGAAACCGAGCTTTCCGAATTACAGTCTCAGATCACCTCGGTGGATTCCGAGCGACGTGAAAATGCGGCGCGACTGGCCGAACTGGAAGAAACGCGTGGCCTGATGGAACAGGAAAGTCAGGCCAGCCAGGCAGCGGTGACTGAGCGGCGACAGGAACTTGCCGAGCTGCAAGCATCGATCCAGGCGGGCGAGGTCCGGCTCGCCGATCTCAACGTACAGATCGAAACCGCAGCGGCCGAAGCAGGCAATCTTGAGCAGGCAAAGCTTGAGATGCGCGATCTTCTGACAAAGATGGAAGCCGACCGGATGCTGGCCGCCGAGCTGGCAGCCGATGTCGAGACCCTGACCCGTGACCAGTTGGCGGCAAACACGCAACTGGATGCGCTGAACGAGACTTTGGACGAAAACAGGACGACCCTTGAAAACGTCACCTCTGACCTTGCGGCCAAGCAGGATGCGCTGGCGCAGGTGACGACCGATTTGGAAGCGCACCAGTCTGAACTTCAGCAGGGGCAGTCGCGCCTGTCAGAGCTGCGCGAGGCCATGGCCGTTGCGACGGACGAGTTGACCAGCGTACAAGAGGCCGTCCAGGCCCGACAGGCCGAAGAACAGGCTTTGGTAGCTGCAATCGCGGCCGCGACCGATCAGCAAACCGCGCTGAACAGCTCGATAACAGCGTTGCAACAGCAGGAAACCGTATTGCGCGACGAGCTTGAGGTTCTGGCTGGCGAGAGCAATGACAGGGCCGAGGACGCAGCTGAAATCGCCTCGGCCAAGCAGGCGCTTACGGCGTTGGTGGACGAACGGGAGAGTGTCAATGCCGAGTTGGCGCGCAGCACCGATCAACTGGCCGCCCTGCAGAGCAACCTGACCGAGGCGCAGTCCGCGCTCGACGCCTTGACCGGGCAAAAATCTTCGGCGGAAACCGAACTGGCCGAGATACAGCAAACGCTTAGTGAGACCCGGACCGAGCTTGGTCAGGCACAGACCGAGGCCTCGGAAACGCGCGAAACACTATCGGCAGAAATCGCATCGCTGACCGAGGCGCGCGCCGAAGCCGAAGATGCCGCGCAGGCCGCGCAGCAGGAACGCGCCTCGCTCGAAAGCGCATTATCCGGCCTTCAGGCGAATCTCGCTGCCCTGCAACAACAGGAGGCAGAAGCGCAGCAGGTGCTGACCGACAGAGCCGCACTCGAAGACGAACTTGTGCAGGCGCAACAAGCACTTGAAGGCGTTCGCTCACAGATCGCTGCAGCAGAAGCCGAACGCGCAACGGCAACCGACAGCCTTGCAGCGCTGCAAACCCAAAGCGCCTCGGCGCAGGAAGAGTTGACCCGGCAAGAGGCGACTCTGGCTGAGCTCAGAACCGCGCTGGCAACCCTGGCCGATGAGGTGCAAGCCGGTGAGCAGAGCAAGATAGACCTCTATGCGTCACTGAATGATCTACGGGTTGAACGCGAACAGAAGGCGGAGGCGCTTGTCCAAGCCACGGCGGAGCTTGAAGAACTTCAGGCGGCCCGTGAGACGCAGGTCCAAGAAGCGCGCGCGTCTGAAGACGCTTTGGGCGAACTACGCGCTGAAACAGAGACCCTCGCCGCCGCTCTCGCCCAAGCTGTGGGCCAGCGCGATACGATCAGCGCGCAAATCACTGACCTTACCACCCAACGAGATACACTGTTGGCCGAGACGGAAGCAGCCACCCAAGAGCGCGACCGAGCCGCGGAACTGATCCAGCAGGCTGCCGATGCCGAAAACGGGCTGAACGCGATACTGGATGAAATTGCTCTGGCCCGTGACGAGCTTGAGCGTGCGTCCTCTGAGACGGCGCAAATAATAGCACAGCGCGATGCTGCGGCATCCGAACTTGCCGAGCTTGCTGAGATCAAAGCGCAGACAGCACAGGCTGCGGAGGCCGCGCTTGAACAGCAAAAAGCGGACTTGTTACAGGCCAAGGCGCAGGCGGACGATGCCCGCACCGAACTGGACGCTCTGCGCCAACAGGCGACCTTGTACCGCGACCAGCTCTCAAACCTGGCCGCTGGTCTTCAGGCGCTTGACGCCCCCGTCGCGCAAGCGCCTGCGCAAACCGCTGCGGAAAGCACGCAGTCGGAAGAAGTTGCAGCAGCACCCCCGCCGCAACCCGAAGCCGTCGAACCACAGGTGAATCGCACCGCTGGCCCGCAGAAACCTGTCGCAGTCGTGCGCGCCGTTCTGGACGATGCGCCGGGTCTGAGCGACCTTTCATCCGACGTCGTAGATGCGCTCGTCAACGCGCTTGCAAGTGGGTCCTGCGCGGTTGATGCACTTCAAACCGCGACCGGAGAGATCAATCGTCACACCTTGCTGCATTTGGTGCGCTCTGGTGAGTTTTGTTAAGTTTTGTTGGTATTCGAGAGGGAGTAAGACATGAAGTTGTTCAGGCTGGGGAAACGACTGACCAGAACCATTCTTGTGGCGGGCCTGAGCCTTGTGCTGCCCGCAGCCGCTTCGGCATTCGAGCGCAACATCCTGACGGGTGGCCCGACAGGGACCTACATTCAGATTGGTGGCGACCTGAGCGGGCTGGCTTCGGCCTGCGGGATCGAACTGAATGTACGTGAAAGCGCCGGGTCGCTTGAGAACTTCCTCGGCGTCCGACAGCGCCGCCACACCCAGTTGGGGATCGTGCAAAGTGACGTTCTGGAGTACCTCAAGACCTATTCCAGCGAAGACCCCGAGATCGCGCGGGCCATCTTTGGTGTCCGCATCGCCTTTCCGCTTTACAACGAAGAGGTGCATATTCTGGCCAAGCGGGACATCAACACGCTGGCGGATCTGACCGGTCGTAAGGTTGCGGTTGGGGTAGAGGACAGTGGCACGTTTCTGACCGCCTCGCTGGTTCTGGATCTGGCAAATGTCACCCCGTCCGAGCGTTTGACGATCAACGCCGACACCTCGTTGCAGATGCTGTTGGACGGCGAAATCGACGCGTTCTTCTATGTGGCGGGCGCGCCCACCAAGCTGTTCCAGACCGATCAGATTGATCCAGAAAAGCTGCATCTTCTGCCAGTGACAGACTCCACCCTCTCGGCGGTCTACACACCATCGAAGATCGAGGCGGGCACTTATCCGTTCCAGCAGGACACCATCGACGTTGTGGCGGTTAAGGCCGTGCTGATGACCTACGAATACCTGCCCGAGCGCAACAACTATCACCGCGCCAGTTGCAATGCGGTCGCCGATGTGGCCCATCTGATCGCGAAAGAATTCCAAACGCTGCAGGAGTCGGGCCATCCCAAATGGAACGACGTCGACCTGAACGATATCCCACCCGGCTGGAATATCTCTCAGTGCGTGAATCTGGGCCTGAGCGAGAGCTATCAAATGGACTGCGGACCAGTAGAAACAACGGCGCAACCAAGCATCGAAAGTGAAGCCAATGCGGCCTATCGCGCCCGCATCTGCGCCGTTATAGGGTGCTGAAACACGATCAGGCTGAAGTCTAATTCAGCCTGATCTCCATCCAGGGTGAGGCCAACTCGCGACCATTCGCATCAAGGGCGATCACACGCCATGTCCGCGCCGCCTGCGGTGGCTTCAGCCGCAGCGCCGAGGTCGTGACACGCGCAGAATACAGTACTGTATCGCTGAACGTTGACGAAAGCTCGACGCGATAAGCGGCCGGATCGGCCCCCTCGCCGCTGGTCCAGACCAGATCAAGCAATCCGTCGACCATCTTTTTTGAGAACAACGGTGTCGGGGCGGCCACTGCCCCCGCCTCGGCCGGGCGCTCCATATCCTGCAAACGGGCTGCGGCCCCGGTGATATGCGGAGCGGCCTTGCCATACCACAGCCGGGCAAGCACAAGGTCTACGGGCACGCCCTCGCCCGTTTCGTAAATCTGACCAAGATAATAGGCAGAGCGCGCATGGCCCGAAAGCGCAGCCCGCGCATATCCAACTGCGGCAGCATCCGGTGCGGTTTCAGCAAGGTCCAATGCGGCCAGATATTGTCCCGACGCGGTGGACTCGGCCTCGGCCAGTGCCGACGCGATGCGCCCAACGCGCGCTTCGGCAGCAGCGGCAGTTCCCGGTACAAACCGCGCCAGCACCGATGCGCTGCTGCCCAAATTCGCAGCCGCCGCGACATCTTCGGCTTCAGCTGTCTCGGTTGGCCCGTCCGACATGCTGGCCGGTCGCATCAGATAAGCGCCGGCCCCAATCAGGGCAACCGCCGCTGCAGCGAAGCCTGCCTTGCGGGCAAATCCTTTTGGTTCGGATCGCGGCTGTGGCGACTCAGCCTGATCTGCTTCGGACGCAGTTTGCAGAATCCCCGCAACCTGATTGGCGCGCGCCAGCAGTTGTGGGTCTGCAGGTGTATGATCACCGCGCGAGGTGTCAGCCGTTTTGGTCCGATCTGGCGCCCGGATCGATGCTGCAATCTGGCGCAGCTTTGCCTTGTCGATGACTGCCGCAGCGCCATCAGAACCATCCTGTTGCACAGCGTCACAAATCGCGTTCAGCTTTGCCGGAATTCCGCTGGTCAGCGCAAACAGCTCACGCGTGGCGCTCTTGTCCAGTTTGGGTTCTTTCACGCCCGCAGTGCCGAGCCGCGCTTTCAGATAGCCGACCGAATCCTGTTCGTTCATGCAATCCAACTTGAAGGCGGGACCGACGAGGTCGGGTCTGACCCCGGACAGAATATCCGTCATGTTCGGCTGTCCGACAAACACAAGTTTCAGCAATGGCCTGCCGTCGACAGCTCGATCGCACAGATCACACAGACCACCCAGATACAGGTTCGACAGCTCGTCGGCATCATCCACAACAAGGACAGGGTATCGCTGGGCGGCATGCAGCGACTGCAGCAACGCGACAAGCATTTCCCGGTTTTGCGCGATGTTTGCTGAACCCGGCCGCTTTGGGGTAAACGCCGAAATCACATCCGAAGGCACCTCGCCCGAAAGACGCGCCAGACTGCCGAGAACACGAATAACCAGAGTTGATGTATTCGTCGCAATCATCTCGCGCAGCAGCATCGTGCGCCCGGTCCCCGAGCGCCCCACAAACACCGTCATCGGCACACGGCTTGCAACTGCGAAGTTCAGCCTCTCAAGCGCAAGTTTATGCGCCTGGCTCCAATAGATCGCGCGGGACTGATCCGATCTGACCGCCCGGCCCGAGCCTTCCGTCGCTTGTGCGTTGTTGCCTTCCATACCCCTCAAACTCACATCGTCACGCCAACACACCGGGCCAGTGCTCTCGCAACCAAACGATCACTCTGGTCCGAAGGCCCCAAGGCAAGAGGCCTTTGTCGTCGCGTCTAAATTCCCACACCCGACTGCCGCAAACAACACGGCGCCCAGCGCCCTGCAGCAACAGTTTGTATAGTGTCGGAAACCTCTCTGAAAATCTAGGCTGTGTACGTGTGAGTTTGCGCGTAACCAGTATCTGGGACCTGATCGCTTGGCTCAAACGGGTAGAAATCAGGATTGCTGCGCATCGATCATAGGCAGCATGTGTTGCAGCGTTCTGTGGTTGTTCTGTAAGGCGAATCCGACCCAATCTCAGTTTGCCGCAAGAACCATGAGCCTGACACGCTGCTTGGCGCGTTCCTCTTCGAAATTGCAGGTGTGAGTTTTTAACGCCGTTGTTGAGCCACCTGCCCGCCCCTTTTTCGAGTGCTGTTGGATCCCTAAGCGCCGCCTTTCATGGATCTAGGCGATTGGTCAGGATTTCCTCCGCACGACTGTGCCGCTTCAGCAATTTCCTGAGAAATCTCATTGCTCAGGCTTTGTTTCGGTGTTCAGTGACGACGCCTCATGCACCTCAATTCGTTGTCAACTGCCCGCCAAAGGTAAAGCCGTTTGCCATTTAACTTCCCAAATACCTCAGCCACGTACCATTTCCATGTGAACGTGCGCAGCCGCTGAACACGCCTCCTGCTCCGAGACCAAGGTGAGATAGCCATAGTGCTCGTCGAACAGTGTTTTGATTTTGCATACGCCGTGGGCGACAGTTTTCTGGTTTAGGAGCGCGCAACGCCTTACCTGGATGGGTAGAAATCCCAGATCGAGAAGTATCAGCTCAGAACCGCAGTTTCGGTCTGAGACGGCAAAGCAATGTGCAGCCCCGCGGTTGTACCGAGTATGTCGGGCCTGGAAGATGAGTTTGGCGAAAGACCAAAAGTCAGTCTTGGTCCGAACCCAGAAGAGGCAAACCGGCGAGGTTCGCAACCAGTTCCAACCCGTTGCGCGCACCGAACTTTTCCATCAGGCGCGCGCGGTGCACCTCGACGGTGCGCGGGCTGATCGCAAGCTCTCGGGCCATCTCTTTCGAGGTCAGTCCTTCGGCCAGCATCTTGGCCACCTGACGTTCGCGCGGCGTCATCTCAGTCACCGGACGATTGTCCGAGATGTCGGCGAAACTCCAGACCGATTGCATGAATGGATGGGCGGCATCAAGGGACTGACCGCGCACGCGGCACCAGAACAGGCTACCATCCTTGCGTCGCATGATACGCTCGTCAGCATAGCGCCCGAGGCCGCGCATTTTCTCGATCCCGATCTCGCCAATGCGCCGGAATTCCTCGGATGAAGGATAAAGCATGGACAGCGAATGCTGCTCAAGCTCGGGTTTGTCATACCCGAACATCTCGCAAAACCGCATGTTGCAATGCTGAATCACCCGTTCCTCTGTGTAGATCAGCCCGACCGGGGCATTCTCGAACGCAATTCTGACGTGGTCGGTCATGGCTGTCCTTTACGTATTTTACCGGAATTGGCGGCGTCGCAGTGGACGTAGTATTTATGCGTGAAACACGGGAGGCAAGTATGGACGCTCGGATCGTTGGCTGGGGCCACACCCCATTTGGCGCGCATAAGGATAAGAGTCTGGAAGATCTGATCATTGATGCGGCACGCGAAGCGTTGGAGCACGCAGGATTGGCGACAGAAGACGTGGATGCGATTTGGCTGGGTCATTTCAACAACGGACTGGTACCGGATGCCTTTGCATCGTCATTGGCGCTTGGGCTTGATCCCGCGTTGCGGTTCATTCCGGCGACGCGGGTTGAAAACGCCTGCGCCTCGGGGTCGGCTGCAATCTATGCCGCGCGGGATGCAATAAGGGCTGGCCGTGTGCGCCGGGCGCTGGTGATCGGTGCCGAAAAGATGACGGCACAGGATACCAGCGGCGTCACCAAATCCCTGTCAGGGGCATCTTATCAAGCAGAGGAAAGCGGGCTGTCCTTTCCGCAAATCTTCTCGCGGTTTGCGCAGGCATATTTTCAGACCTATGGCGATCAGTCGACGGCGCTGGCGCGGATTGCAGCAAAAAACCACAAGGCCGCGCTGGATAACCCTCTGGCGCACCTGCAGAAAGACTTGGGGTTTGCCGCCTGCCACGGAGTGTCGGAGAAAAATCCGATTATTGCATCGCCCCTACGAATGACCGACTGCTCGTTGATCAGTGACGGCGCGGCGGCGGTGGTCATGGCTACCGATGATATGACCGAGGATTTTCCGCGCGCGGTCGGATTCCGGGCCGCGGTGCAAATGAATGATTTCTTACCCATGTCACTGCGTGATCTCATTGAGTTGACGGCTGCTAAGCGCACCTTTACCGCAGCTTTCTCTGAGGCTGGAATAACTCTGGATGACCTCGATCTGGCCGAGGTCCACGACTGCTTTACGATCGCAGAGCTGCTTATCTATGAAGCCATGGGGCTTGCCCCCAAGGGACAGGCAGGGCGTCTGGTCGAAAACGGCGCGACCGAGCGCGGCGGGCGTTTGCCGGTGAACCTGTCGGGCGGTTTGAAAGCCAAGGGGCATCCCGTCGGGGCCTCGGGCGTATCGATGCATGTGCTTGCCGCCCGGCAAGTCACTGGATCTGCGGATGATATGCAACTGCCGGGAGCCGAATTGGCGGCGGTGTTCAACATGGGCGGCTCGGGTGTGGCCAACTATTGCTCGATTCTGGAGGCTGTCGCATGAACCCCGCGATCTGGCTGGACCGCACCGCAAAGTATATGCCGCACGCCCCGGCGCTGTTTCGCGGGACGGATTGCGTTGCCGATTATGCGGAATTTGCCAGACGCGCGGCGGCGCTGGCGGCGGGGCTAGCCGCACAAGGGGTGGGTGTCGGCGACCGGGTCGCGCTGTTTTGCGGGAACCGGACGGAATACCTTGAGGTACTTTATGGCATCTGGTGGCTGGGGGCGGTCGCGGTTCCGATCAACGCCAAGCTGCATGCCCGGGAAGCGGCATGGATTATTGCCAATTCAGGCGCGCGCCTTGTTTTTGCCGATGATCCCTCGGCTGATGTGTTGAGCCGTTGTCTGGACGGTCACATTACCTGCATGTCCGTTGACAGTGCGGCGTTCCATAATCTGCGGGACACGGCTGGGCCAAAGGCTCCGGCCCAGCGGGACCCGGATGATCTGGTCTGGTTGTTCTACACCTCCGGGACGACGGGTCGCCCCAAGGGGGTTATGATTACCGCCGGAAACCTGACCTCGATGACGCTTAGTTACTTTGCCGATGTGGATGAGGTTCGCCCGGAGGATGCCATCGTCTATGCGGCCCCGATGAGCCATGGGGCTGGTATCTACAACTTCATGCATGTGCTGCGCGGCGCGCGTCACGTCGTTCCGGACAGCGGCGGCTTTGACGCGGCCGAGATTCTGGACCTTGCGCCGCAGATCGGATCGGTGTCGATGTTCGCCGCACCAACCATGGTGAAGCGGCTTGTAGACCAGGCACGCACATCCGGTCGGACGGGCGACGGGCTGCGCACCATCGTTTATGCAGGTGGACCCATGTATGAGGCAGACATACTGGCGGCGACCGAGGCCATGGGGCCGCGCTTTGTGCAGGTCTATGGTCAAGGCGAGTGCCCGATGGGGATCACCGCCCTGTCCCGTCATGATGTCGCCGACCGAGACCACCCAAACTGGCGCGCGCGGCTGAACTCGGTCGGTCGTGCGCAGGCCGAGGTTCAGGTCGCCATTGTGGATGACTCCGGCCACGAGGTGCCCCTTGGCGAGATCGGGGAGATCACCGTACGCGGACGCACGGTCATGAAGGGCTATTGGCAGAACCCAGAGGCCACCCGGAAAACAATTCGCGACGGTTGGCTGTGGACAGGCGACATGGGTCGCATGGATGCAGACGGGTATGTGACCATGCAGGACAGGTCCAAGGACATGATCATCTCGGGCGGCTCGAATATCTACCCGCGCGAGGTTGAAGAGGTTCTGCTATCCCACCCCTCCGTGCAGGAGGCCGCCGTTGTCGGCCAGCCCGATCCCGAATGGGGCGAGGTCGTTGTTGCGTATGTGGTTTGTGCCAGTGGCGCGCAAGTAGATGAGACTGCCCTTGATGCGATATGTCTGGACCGGATCGCCCGGTTCAAGCGACCCAAGATTTACAGGTTCACCGGTGCTTTACCCAAGAACAACTACGGAAAAGTGCTGAAAGCCGAACTGCGCGCTGCGTTGAAAAAGGAGGCAGGCCAATGACACATATCGACGGCAAGACCGCGCTGGTCACAGGATCGGTTCAGGGTATCGGCTTGGCCATTGCCAAATCCCTCGCAACGGCCGGGGCGCGCATCGCGCTGCATGGGCTGGCGGATGCGGATCAGGTGCGCACTGCCACGACGGTTTTGAAAGAGGCCGGCAGCCCGGACGTCCGGTTCTTCGACGCGGACATGCGGGACGTTTCCGCGATTGAGCAGATGATGGCTGATGTCAGGGCGTGGGGCGGCGCGGATATTCTTGTCAACAATGCCGGCATCCAGAAAACCGTGGCTCTGGCCAAGGCTGATACGGCCACGTGGGACACGATATTGGCCGTGAACCTCTCGGGCGCGTTCCATACGATGCGTCTGTCCATGCCGGTGATGGCCGAGCGCGGCTATGGCAGGGTCATCAACGTTTCCTCGGTCCATGGGCTTGTCGCATCGGTCAACAAGGCGCCTTACGTGGCCTCCAAATTCGGGATCGTGGGGCTGAGCAAAGTCGCAGCCCTTGAATACGCGCATATCGGAGGCAAAAGCGGCGGCGTAACAGTGAATTGCATCGCGCCGGGCTGGACAGAAACGGCGATCATCGAGCCCCAGGTTCAGGCCCGCGCCGCGCAATTCGGCGGCGATCGCGACAAGGGCGTCGCGGACCTGCTTTCGGAGAAGCAACCATCGCGCCGGACATCGGATCCGTCAGAGATCGGCTCGCTTGCGCTGTGGTTGTGTGATCCGATTGCACATAATGTGACGGGCACCACAATCCCGGTCGACGGAGGTTGGACGACGCAATAAGCGCGTTCCACGGGCGTTCTCCTACGTCCGCGGGTTGTCCCGCCTCAAGTTTCAGTACCGGCAATCTGGGGTTTCTCTGATGTGATTTCAGGTACTGGCACGCACATCTTAAAGGTTTGATGCGGTTGGATGCGATTATGTTACCCGAGCCAGCCGTTGACTGAGCCCCGGGGTTGTTTTTCTGCCGTATTGGCCAGATTGATTGATTATCTCAATCTGATTGCGTGCCCAGCAGCCCGGAATCTGCATCCAGCTGAATCGTGTTGCCGCCGCCGGTGAAAGCATCTGCCGCAAGGTCCCACCCTCCTTCGATGTCTGCCCACGGGCTCTCATCAATCACCAGATAACTTTGCTCAAGAACGGGCACCTCGGAACCTTCCAAGATGGTGTAAGTGAACGTTAGCGAGTTAGCGGATTGCCTGGGATCCGATAGTTCGACGACCATCGCAACGGGTTTGCCATCCGCTTGCCCCATCAGTACGGCGTTTGGTGGATCATCGGCAAAACTGTCCGTCCCTTCACTCCACACTTTGAGCAGTTCTGAAGTCGGCATGACTCCAGCGGCGCGGTGCGGGCGATCTGCGAAAATGATCATGTTCGCGTCCGGGCTTTCAAGTGTCAGTGTTCCGTTGTCCAGCGTTGCCACGCTGGCATGCTGAACAAACAGAAAGCTGGTTAAGTCTTTCGTTTGCTCAGCTGATGCAGAAGCCGTAATGACCCCCGCTGCCAGAGTGGTGGCTATGCCTGCTCGTGTGATGCCTGCCTTTTTCATGCCTGTTGCCTTCTGACCGTGCACAATGCTTCAAATGCTAGATGAGGGAACTACCGCGCCCCGCCTGAGGGCAACGCGATAGCTGAGCACACGTAAGCGCCTCAGTTCGACGAAACGCCTTGTGACAGAATACCCATACCCACATCGCCGTTCAGCTGTGTCGATTGCCCTGCGTCCCCGGTGGAAACGGCCGCCAGATCGGCCATGGTTTTGTAAAACTCCGCGAACGGGTTGTCGTCTATGACCAAATAGCTCTGTTCTAGGGACTGGACCTCAGCGCCTTCCAAGACTGTGTAACCGAAGACCAGGTTTCCGTCTTTTTGCTTTGGGTTGGTCAATTCAACGATGACCGAAACCGGTTGGCCCGCTGATTGTCCCACAAGCGCTGCATTTGGCGGGTCCTCGGCAAAGCTGTTTTGCCCCTTGCCCCAGATCTTGATCAACTCCGCGCTTGGAACCGCAACCGCAAGGCGGTGCGGCCGATCAGCAAAAACGATCATATGTGCATCCGCATCATGAAGCGTCAACGTACCGTCGTCCAAAGTTGCAGAGGGCGCATGCTGGACGAAAAAGAAGGTTTCCTGTGCAGGTTTTTGTTCTGCGACTGCAATCGCGGGCATCAGTGCGATTGCAAGTGCCGCCAGTGGATTCCAGAGCGTTTTCGGTGCCTGTTTCATCGGTGTTCCATTCAACTCAGTTTTGTTTTGGCATGAGGTTGCCAGTCACCTTTGGGAAAGACTCAGCCCGTGCGACATTCGCGATAGAGCTGCTGAGCCAAGCACGAAACGCTACATCGCCACCAAGTTTCGTATCGTCGACACAGCGCAAAACTTCCCTTCAGCGATCGTTCAAGCCAGCAGCCAGTATACTTTACCTATGCGTTATCAGCTTGAGCCCTTTGCCTCACGTACCTGGTGTCTCAAGTTTACTGTCCGAGAGTTTCACGGCACGGTCAGACGGACCCCGACACTTACAAGCAACGACCGACAAATGAGGGGAAAACTGCAAACTGCGAGAGGAGGCCTGCGCAGCGCCCAGACCTGATTGGCGGTATTTGAGGGTCCCCAAAAACCATTCGCGGCCCTGACAACAAAGCAGTGCTGAACTTTCTGCACTAGGCGTTAGATATGCTGGCCCGCATATTGGTTCGGTGTGTGCGAAAGCTGGTAAGTGCCCTTTGTCTTTGCCAATGCACCAAGATCCTGAAAGAACCCTTTGTTCGGTCTGGTTGTCCCTTCACCAGTGTTCGCCACATGCAGAGGGGTTGGTCGATCACGGGTATCCGCATGAACGGGATCGCTGTACTCGGACCCTAGGATATCGCCCGGTTTGCAGTTGTACTTGCGCCGGAAACTGCGAACAAAACTTGACGTGTCGACAAATCCCAAACGCGTGGCGATCGATGTAACCGCCCCGCGTTCAGGTTGGCTTCTGACGAGGGTATTATGCGCACATTCCAAGCGCATATTGGTCAAGTAGGCCTGCAACCCACCGTCTGCGCGAAACAGGCGATACAGCGTCGATCGCGACATACCGACGGCGGCGCACATCTCGTCAATGTGCAGGGGCCGCGAGAGCGGCCGTGAGAAGATGAACTGCTCGGCACGAATACGCTTGGCTCTTTCTGTTTGCGGATCTTGTGCGTTCAGGGCTTCTCGATCCGTGATCGCAGCGACAAGCAGAGAGGCGAACAAGCCGATCGCTGAGGCATCGGCTGGCTCTGGTTTGTGTGAGATTTCGTCTGCAAGATGCAGGAAATTTGCGATCATCAGCCGCCCGACAGATGTTGAATTGTCAAAATGCGTCATTGGCCGCAAAGGGTGGCGTGTGACCTGAAGGGCCGATTTTCTGAGCGCCAAATAGGTAACTTTGGAGCGGTCGCAATAACAATATCGCGTCGCAGACAAATCCATTACCGTCAATGAACCGGGGGTCACGCGCGTGGTCTCACCGTCCACCTTTGCGACCGTGTTCCCCTCATTTTGGTAACGGACCACGACACAATCGAACTCATGATTGTTACCCACGAGTTCTGCTGGCGACATGGCCAATTGGCAGAACACGGCGTCCTCCAACTGACGGGAAGAAACGCTAAGCTCCAGATTCCGCCCGGCAACCAATGGCCTACCCAGACGCCAGAAGTCCGCCATAAAATCGTTCCACGCGTCGCGCCGCGCTTCTTCAGGGAGTGCCGCGATATTCAGGTCTGGTTCAAGGCAGCTCATCGTTGATCCGATTTCGGCATTGCTTCAGAAGATTTTCTTGATCGCATGGCGCGTCTTTATAGTTGTGTCGATCAGAGTTAACTCATTCTTTAGTCTACTACCGCATTCACGCCCAAACTTCCACAATGCGCGCGAAGATTACAACACCGCGCCGGGTTACTGGTCACTGGTATCTCTGCCCAAATGGAACGGTGCCTTTGAGTATTCTTTCAACGTGATGCGGCTATCAGCCGTGCGTAGAGTGATTGCACCGTAGCTTTGTCGACTACCCTTCTTGGTAGGCGTTTTGAATACAGTCTGGTCAAAAGAGACAACACAAACTCGCCGGCTTTTCACAGGCTCAGCTTAACGTTTTGTTCCTGCAATCAAGCATCTAGCGGTGGAAGATCGTCGGCTAAGACGCATGGGCTTGACCCGTGGCTTTGATCATGCTGCGCTGCGGCGCATTTGCATATGGAGAAACCTATGACAATGCGAATTACAGCGCCTTTAGGGGGTGCAGTTACCCAAGTCTTTGATATCTGGTCGAACTGGCTCGAAAATGTAGGGCAATTGGGTTTTATCAACATTGACCTCGGCCGAACCGAAAAACCGGAACTTGAGCGGCGCATTTTGCGCGAGGTTGGTAGCTATGGAAGGCAGATTGGCCGGATATCCGAAGCGCTTGACGTGCTGATCGATCAGGCCAAACTCGATCGCACTAAGCTCAGCGATGCTCAGATCGCAGCCTTGCATGATTTTCACGAGATGGTGCAAGAGGTTAAGCGCTGCAAGCAGCATTAGCGTGCATGGTTGGTGCTGGGATCAGGAGTACCGTTCAGATATTTGGAATTCGATCCACAGAAATACATCGATGTAGGCGAAAGCGTCTTTGTCGAGGGTCGGTTTGTCTTCCAGCTCCGCGACACTTCAAAGATCGCGGTGCGCGACTTCATCGCTTGGTTCTAAATGCGAAACGGTCTCATAACCGATGGCATTTCTACGAGCTAAAAGAGCTTCGTATGGCTGGTCATGAGAATAGAAAGACTAGGATCGGCCCAGTCACGTGCCTCGTTTCCTTGGAGCTTACGGCCTGTGTCTTGCCCACACGTGGGTAGATCATTGCCTGGACGCGCAACGCAATAGACTCGCCTGCCTACGAGGATTTTGCATTCTGCAAGTGCTACAGATCACTGAAACCTGTCAACGAGGCGCATTATGATTGGTGCGCCAAGGATCACCAAAACAATCCGAAACACATGATGTACGACTACGAAAGCCACATCTGCCCCGACGATTAACGCCAGCACTGCCATTTCGGCCTGTCCCCCGGGGGCGAAGGCCAGCAAGGCCTCACGACCGGGCGCAAGGTCAAAGATGATCGCGAACTCGACCAATAGGAACGTCAAGGCGATCAGAACCAAGCAGAAGCCCGCCCCGGCAACGAGGTCGCGCCGAACCTCTGTACGTGTCACGCCAGAATACTTCGCGCCGACGGTGAGACCGATGAAGAACTGCGCCAGCCAGATCGCCTCGGCCGGCGGCCGGAAATGCAACACGCCCGTCAAGGCTGCTATCGCCGCTGCGATCATCGGGCCGAGAATTGACGCTCCAAATAACCCGATCCGTTCCGCAATGCGCCAACCTGCAATCGCACAGACAAGCATGATCAGCAATTCTTGTGCCGGGATTGACGCAGCAGACTCTCCGGGCGGGTTGCTGAGATCGACATCCCAGATAATCTCAAGAATGAACGGCAGAGCCGTCACGATCAGCAGCACACGTGTTGCATGGATCAGAGACAGTGTTCGAACGTTGCCGCCCGCTTCTTCGCCGAAAACCAGCATATCCTGAAGCCCGCCGGGCATGGCCGCGTAGTAGGCCGTCGGCATGTCACATCCCCAGACGCGACGGAAATAGGGCACGCCGATCAGCCCGATAAAAATCACGCTGACCGGGATCATCGCCAGTGTGGGCCACATCGACGGAAAACTTGCCAAAACCGTAGGTGTCAGGGTCGCACCAACCGCGACACCAAGAATGGTTCGCATAGATTTGTTTACAGCTGCAATCCCACGCAGCGGCATCCTGAAAGCAGCCGCCATGAGACAGGCAAAGATGGGGCCTAACAACCAGGGCAACGGCAGATCAAGCAAGTGAAACCCGGCCACGCCAGCGAGTCCGACTGCGAAGGTCAGAAAGACTGTCATCGCTGCGGTTCCAAGGGCACCCTCATGACCTTTCTTTCAATCCTGTGATCGCGGGACCGCGAGACCGGCTCTCATGCTTTAACCACGATCCCTATTTGACATTTAACCTGCTATGCAGTGAAACGCACACGGATCTGATTATGTCATCGAAACAAAGATGTGGGCGTGTCCAGCGAACGCGACCTCCCGATGCCTTGCGAGCGGTCGTATAGGTCATCGGCATTTTGATGGCCACCCATGCAATCGAGGAATTTCTCACGTTTCTGCATCTCAGAGAATAGTTCGGCGATGCTGTCCTTTGGGTTGCGCCGCACCAGTTCGACCTGCGAGCCTTCTGGCAGCGTTGCCGTAAGGGTATGCGGCAGAGAGTCTTCGGCCGCGTAGTGGATTATCTTGATCCGGTCCAGCAGCGGTTCGTCCGCATGACAACAAGACTTTCAACTGAGATTCAGAAAAAATCCGCAACCACCAGCAGCGTCGAAACCCCTACAAACTTGCTGACCGCAATCGAGAGGCCAACTATTCACTCAGCGCAAGTCTTGGATTACAGCCGATCAATTGCCCCGATTCCGAGCTTCCAGCCGCTCCAGATTTACCACTGTTGAAAGCATCAAACGATCATGGCTCCAATCCTGAGTTTGACGTACCGAGGCCGAGCCGATGGCAAGCACAACAACGAGGGCAAGTGTCAACCCAAGGAAAATGGATGACAACTGGGTTGTCGTCAGGGGCGCATAGGTCAGGGCAATCACACGCTGACGAAGAACGTGCTTTGCTTTCGACCCGTTCACGAGAGCCACATGAAGAATGCGGGGGCTGTTCAGCTTTACCGATCGCGCGCAGTAGTCCAGCAAACAGGCAGTATAGTCGGTTGCGTCAATCCCCTTGCGCGAGACGACAGACTGATCGCAGGCCAGTTCGCGAAGCCGGTCAAACTGATGCTTCATGGCCAGATAGGCCGGGTTCCAGAACAGTAGCGGACGCAAAAGCTCGAAGCCCAATTCCCATTCCACGTCCAGCGCGCGGATGTGCTGGAATTCATGTGCCAGAGCAAAGCGCAAATCGCGTGGAGAGTTTAGCAAATGGCTGGGCAAAACGACGTGACGACGACGAAGGCCACGCACTGCAAACGGCACGGTTACGCGATCTGAAAGACGAATATCCACCTTGTCCGACTGTCGCCAAAGAAAGCTGGACCGGACAGCATCACGAATCCCAAGTGCGTTGCGGGCAACCCGAACAGCCAGAACAACCGCCACAAGTGCCAGCACAATCAATACGCAAGTCACGAAGAAAGAGGCACCTGACAGGATATGATCGACCCAGCGTTCGCGCGTATTCAGCAGGGTTTCGAATTGCGCAGCTGGCATGGCGATTTCACCGCGCAGATAGGCCGCTACGGCGATGTCCCCCAGCGCGACAACGCGTCCGGGCCAAATCTGACTGACCAAACCTGAAACACCCACCGCCAGAACCGGGCTGATTAAAACGCAGATGCAGAGTATCTTGAGCGACCGAAGCTGAGCGACAAAGCTGTAACGCATGGATGTGAGCGCAAGGGTTCCGCGCAGCGCCAGCCAGATCAGCACTGACAGTCCAAGCACAACGTTGAACTCGAGAAACGTATCGAGAACCGGTTTAACCGCTGTCATTTTGCAGTCTCCTCTCTACCAGTGCTCGAATTTCCTCCAGATCATCTTCTGTCAGACCCTCATCGTCGACCAGCCTTGCAACTAGCGTCGCGGGGGTGTCGTCGAAAAGGGTCCGGGCAAGATTTTGCAACGACCGCGACTGGTACCTGTCCTTTTCCAGCAAGGGTCTGTAGATCAGCGACTTGCCGTTCTTCTCGCTTTCGACGAAGCCTTTTTCATCCAGGATACGCAGAATTGTAGCGCCGGAGGTATAGGCCAGATTGCGGTCAGGTGGCAGGCGATCAAGGACATCACGGACCGAGCCCTGACCCAGCGCCCAGAGTTCGTTCATAAACTCCAGTTCCACTTCAGTCAGAAGATTGGTTGTCTTTTTCTTTCGCATCGATCTCGGTGTTGCCATTTTTTAGTATGCCTGACAGACAAGCATCCTTTCGCTATTTCGCAAAGCTTAAACTTTCCAGAAGACGAAGACGCCCCAGCCGATCGACAGGAATAGTGGTGTCCAGACCGGTTGACCCACCAACCCAAGCCAAGCGAGGAAGATATAGGCCGAGCCCAGCAGGGTAATGAAAAGCCGATCCCCCAACGTAGTTGTCAGACCCAACACGCCGCGCCGTTCGATCCCGTCACGGAATTTGAACCCTTCGAGCAGGCCGATTACTGCGATGGCTGAAAAGATGCCTATAAACAGCGCCAGAGTAGCCGGGGTCCAGGCCATCCAGAAATCGGGCCAAAGGGGGTCGGTCCAGGAAAACCCCTTTTCCTCTTGCTGGCCGACATTGCCCCATCCAGCTTGTTGGGCCGTTGCCATGGTCGGCAGAAAGGGAAAGGTTAGAAGAAGTTTACGCATATCGAACCTCACACACGACCCATCGCGAACCCACGCGCGATGTAATTGCGGACAAACCAGATGACGATGGCGCCGGGGACAATGGTGAGCGTCCCGGCAGCCGCCAGCAGGCCAAGCTCATACCCCGCACTGGACGCTGTACGGGTCATCACCGCGGCGATAGGTTTGGCCTCGACCGCCGTCAGGGTTTTGGCCAGCAGCATCTCAACCCACGAGAACATGAAGCAGAAGAACGCCGCGACGCCCACACCAGCTTTGATGTTGGGCAGGAAGATCGTCACGAAGAAGCGCGGGAAGGAGTAACCGTCGACATAGGCGGTTTCGTCCAGTTCCTTAGGGATGCCGCGCATGAAGCCTTCCAGAATCCACACCGCCAGCGGCACATTGAATAGCGTATGCGCCAGAGCCACGGCCAGATAGGTGTCGAACAGGTGGATCGAGGAATAGAGCTGGAAGAACGGCAGCGCGAACACGGCCGCTGGAGCCATCCTGTTGGTCAGCAGCCAGAAGAACAGCTGCTTATCGCCCAAGAAGCGATAGCGCGAGAACGCGTAGGCCGCAGGCAGGGCCACACAGACCGACAACACCGTGTTGATCGTCACATAGATGATCGAGTTGATGTAGCCCCAGTACCATGTCGGGTCGGTGAAGATGGTGATGTAATTCTCCAGCGTAAAGGTCTGGGGGAACAGGGAAAAGCCGGACAGGATCTCGTTCGTGGTCTTGAAGGACATCGCCACCAGCCAATAGATCGGCAACATCAGGAACGCGATATAGAGGATCGGGATAAGAGACCGCTTCTTCATTGCGCGTCATCCTTTGTCATCAGAGTGTAGAAGACCCAGCTGACCAGCAGCGTGATGGCGAAATAGATCAGGCTCATCGCGGCTGCAGGGCCAAGGTCGAACTGTCCCAGCGCGATTTTCACAAGGTCGATCGACAGCAGGGTGGTAGAGTTGCCGGGGCCGCCGCCGGTCAGCACGAAGGGCTCGGTATAGATGTTGAAACTGTCCATAAAGCGCAGCAGGACGGCGATGGTCAGGACAGTCTTCATCTTGGGCAACTGGATATAGCGGAACACTGACCACGGGCTGGCGCCGTCGATTTTGGCGGCTTGGTAATAGGCGTCCGGAATCGATACGAGGCCCGCATAGCACAGCAGCACAACCAGTGAGGTCCAGTGCCAGACATCCATGACGATGACGGTGATCCAGGCGGACAGAGGCTGTTGCGTCATGTCATAGTTGATGCCCAGAACGTCATTCAGGAAGTATCCCATCAGGCCGATTTTCGGCAGGGTAAAGATGTTCCACATTGACCCGACCACGTTCCATGGGATCAGCATTGGCAGGGCCATCAGCACCAGACAGACCGGCACCCAGAAGCCTTTGCGGGGCATGGACAGGGCGACGATTATGCCCAAGGGCACCTCGATCAGAAGGATCAGGAAGGTGAAAAGGAACTGCCGTCCAAGCGCGGCCTGAAAACGATCCGAACGCAGGATTTGCTCGAACCAACCAAGCCCTTCCCAGAAGAACTGGTTGTTGCCGAAAGTTTCCTGCACCGAGTAATTGACCACTGTCATCATCGGCACCAGCGCGTTGAACGCGACCAGCGCCAGCACCGGCAGGACAAAGAACCAGGCTTTTTGGTTTTCTGTTCTCATCAGCTGCGCTCCTCGGTTGCGATCCAGCCGTCACGGTAAACGCGGGATTGTTCTGGTTTGAATTGCAGGAAGACCATTGATCCGGGTTCGGGCGCGCCGTGCTCTGTTACGGCCTTAAGAGCCGTATTGCCCACCATTGCACTAACCACATAGTGGCGGCCAATGTCGGAAACTTTGGTCACATGCGCCGGAATGCCGGTGCTGCCAAATCCGACATATTCGGGGCGGATACCCAGATCAGTGCGACCACCGTCGCCGTGGGTGGGACCTTCGAGCATGACCTCATGGCCTTCGAAGATCGCCCGGTCGCCTTTAGCTTCACACGGCAAGACGTTCATGCCCGGTGAGCCGATGAAATGGCCGACAAACGTGTGCTGAGGCCGCTCGAACAATTCAACCGGCGTGCCGATCTGCACCACTTCGCCTTCCTGCATTACGACGACTTCATCCGCAAAGGTCAGCGCCTCGGTCTGGTCATGGGTCACGTAGATCATCGTGGCTTTGACGCGCTGATGCAGCTCTTTCAGCTTGGACCGCAGCTTCCATTTCAGATGGGGATCGATCACAGTCAGCGGCTCGTCAAACATCACCGCGTTCACGTCGTCGCGCACCAGACCGCGCCCCATAGAAATTTTTTGCTTGTTGTCTGGGCTGAGGCCGCTGGCGCGAGTGTTCAGCATATCGGTGACGTCCAGCATCTCAGCAATCTCATCGACGCGACGTTTGATCGTTGCGGCATCGACGCCGCGATTCTTAAGCGGGAACGCAAGATTCTCGCCCACGTTCATCGTGTCGTAGATCACCGGAAACTGGAACACCTGCGCGATGTTGCGCTGATCGGGCGGCAGGGCGGTGACGTCCCGGTCATCGAACAGGATTTGCCCTTCGGACGGGGTCAGCAGGCCCGAGATGATGTTCAACAAGGTGGATTTGCCGCAACCCGAGGGCCCCAGCAGCGCATAGGCCCCACCATCGCGCCAGGTAACGTCGATTTCCTTCAGCGCATAGTCCTGCGGGCCTTGCGGGTTAGGCATATAGCTGTGTCGCAGGTTCGAAAGCTTGATCTGTGCCATGTCAGGCCACCCTTTTGCCGTCTTGGCCGAAATACCGGCAATGGGCCGGGTTCATGTAGAAACTGTGATCTTCGCCGACCTGATAGGGATGTACGCCAGCGGCCAGCGAAACCCAATCATCCGAGCCATGCCGGAAATGCGCGCTGGAGTCTGAGCCAGACAGCTCGGTCACGATCACGCGGCCCGTCAGTTCCACATCCGCATCCGAGGTGCGGAAAGGTGTAACCCGGTGCGGGCGCACGGCAACCATGTAATCCCCGTCGGCCATGTCCGAGACAGCCCAGCCTCCGCCACCCGCCAGTTGCGCTTGCGCGCCTGATACGGTGATGTGGGCCACGTTGATCGGCGGGTCCGAGAAGACGCGCGCCGCGGCGATGTTTTCGGGGTTGCGATAGATGTCTGCGGTGGGGCCGAACTGCGTGACGCGTCCATCCTCCATAAGTGCGGTGTAGCCACCCAACAGCAGCGCTTCTTCGGGCTCGGACGTGGCATAAACCACCACGGCCCCGCGCCCGGCGAACAAGTCGGGAAGCTGTTCGCGCAATTCCTCGCGCAATTTGTAGTCCAGGTTGGCCAGCGGCTCGTCCAGGAACACCGCCCGGCTTTCTTTAGCAATCGCCCGGGCCAACGCTGTGCGCTGCTGCTGTCCGCCCGACAACTCATGCGGTCGGCGGTGCAACATGGGGCGCAATTGCAGCAGGTCGGCGGCCTCTTCGACGCGGCCTTCAATCTCGGATTTTGCCATGCCCGCCACGCGCAGGGGCGAGGCAATGTTGTCGAATACGGTCATATGCGGGTAGTTCACGAAGAACTGGTGTACCAGACTGATCTGCCGCTTTTGCGTGTTCAGCCGGGTCACGTCCTGCCCGTCCATCAGCACCTTGCCCGAGGCGATCGGGTCCAGCCCGGCCATCATCTTGATCAGCGAGGTCTTGCCCGATCCTGTCGCGCCCAGCAGCACATTGAAATGGCCGGTCTGCAGCGCCAGATTGGTGGGCTTGATATGAATAACGTTGCCAACCCGTTTGGTGGCATCTTGAAGTTCGATCATGTCCGTGGATTCCGGTCCTTCAGTGCACCGCACTGGTCGTAAGGTGGGGATGCCGCGCACGGCACCCCCGGTTGCTTTGGCTTAGTTGGCCTGCCAGCGCGCAACCAGTTCGTCATAGTTGACGGTCTGGCCCTGCGGCTTTTCGTTTTCCAACTTGGCCTTGGGCGAGCCTTCTTTTTCCAGCCAGAAAGCGGCATCCTGAGGCTCGTTCAGGCGCGGACCACAGCCACCATAGACGTTGGCGGCCTCATCCGCAGCCTGCATCCGGGCCATTGTGATGTCCATTTCCTCGGCCAGACGGTCCATCGCCTCTTGCGGGGTGAAGGCGCCCGAGTTCACGTCACCGATTTGCTGCCACCAGATCTGGGCCAGCTTCGGATAATCCGGAACGTTGATGCCGGTCGGCGACCATGCGACTCGATCAGGCGAGCGGTAGAACTCGACCAGACCACCCAGCTTGGGTGCGCGTTCGGTGAAGGACTCGTGGTTGACCGAGCTGTCGCGGATGAAGGTCAGACCCACATGGGACTTCTTCACGTCGACAGTCTTGGACGTCACGAACTGAGCATACAGCCACGCCGCCTGAGCGCGATCAGAAGGTGTGGATTTCAGGAAAGTCCACGACCCCACGTCCTGATAGCCAACCTTCTGGCCTTCTTCCCAATAGGGGCCGTGCGGGCTGGGCGCCATCCGCCACAGCGGCGTGCCTTCGTCATCAACCGTGTTGTTGCCTTCGGACTTCGGCTTCACCATGTCTGCGGTGAAGGCGGTGTACCAGAAGATCTGCTGGGCCACGTTGCCCTGGCTGAGTGCCGGCAGCGACTGGTAGAAGTCATAAGACGCCGCACCCGGAGGCGCATAGTTCCGCAGCCACTCATCCCATTTGCGGATCGCATAGACCGCAGCCGGACCGTTGGCCGCACCACCGCGAGAGACGGATGCACCGACAGGGTTACAGGTGCCCGCTTCCATGCGGATGCCCCATTCGTCTACGGGAACACCGTTCGGCTCGCCCACGTCTCCGGCACCAGCCATCGAGAGCCACGCGTCGGTCATACGCCAACCCAGGTCAGGCGCACGCTTGCCGTAGTCCATGTGGCCGTAGATCGCCACACCATCAACTTCCTTTACGTCGTTGGTGAAGAACTCGGCGATGTCCTCATAGGCCGACCAGTTGACCGGAACACCCAGATCGTAGCCGTACTTTTCTTTGAATGCAGCTTTGTTGGCCTCATCATCGAACCAGTCCTTGCGGAACCAATAGAGGTTCGCGAATTGCTGGTCGGGCAGCTGATACAGGTTGCCATCCGGGCCAGTGGTGAACTGAATGCCCATGAAGTCATCCAGATCGAGCGTCGGCGATGTGGTCGCCGCCCAGTCGCCTGCCATCTGTTCAGTCAGGTTGTAGGCCAGTTGCAGGCGTGAATGCGTACCGATCAGGTCACTGTCATTGACGTAGCCGTCATACAGGTTCCGGCCCGTCTGCATCTGGGTTTGAACGGCCTGAACCACTTCGCCCTCACCGAGGATCTGGTGGTTGACCTTGATACCGGTGATTTCTTCGAACGCCTTGGTCAGCACCTCGGACTCGTAGGAGTGGGTCGGGATACCTTCCGACAGGACGTTGATTTCCATGCCAGCGTAGGGTTGTGCAGCTTCGATGAACCATTTCATCTCACCCATCTGCTCGTCTTTCGACAAAGTCGATGGCTGGAATTCGTCGTCAATCCAACGTTGTGCTGCGGCTTCGTCGGCCCAAGCAGGACCGTGCCCCGCAATGACGGCAGCCGCCGCCACTGCGGAAAGTAGATGTCTCCGCATCTGTCTCCTCCCAAAGATTATGTGATCCGGTGCAAACCGGATGACAAACAGCATCAGCGATTTTTTGCATGTGTGTCAAACTAAATTTTTAGTAACAAGGATAAATGTTTCTAAGAGTTTGATTAATATACTAATCTAGGGACCTTGTGATGTTGCAAGGGTGCTGTCAGACGAATTCGAACACGTCTTATATTAGGCCAATAAAGCTGCCCTTTATCCCGAGCCAAGTTCGCGCCACTCGGCAAGAGCAGCAGTGTATGTCGGCTTGAACATGTCTCTGCTGGAGAGCGATCTTTCCGGGTTGAGTGATTGTAAACAGAAGTATGGGCGGAGGTGGGTTTCCACAATCTTTGCATCCGCCTGAAGCGTTACATAACACGTTCTCTTCGTCGAAACCGCAGGTGCAAATTTCTGATCTGCTTGCCGTAGGGATAGCGGCTTCGGCCCAAAGCTGCCGTCTTTAAAGATCAGAGTCGCTGCGCTGCTGCATTCCTCAAAGCGAAAATTGACAGTCATCGAAGCGTTTCGAACGTGCCGATGACAGCAAAAACGGTACAACTGCCATCGGATGCTGAACAATCAATGACCGCACAAAGACCAAAGCGAACTTCCAACATTTCGCCAGAAAATCCTGAGCTACGGACAGTTCAGTTACAGAAGCGTAACGCATAAAAGTACGATTTTACAGGCCACGACATAGGTCTATTCAGGCGCAATTCGGTTAAATCAAAGGTAATTCAGTTTCTTGGTGACCCAGAATAGAATTTCAGCCAACACCGAAATCGCGCCCGCTTCCTCGGTGATAACCAAGCCCGTACCAGATGCACCCAATCTGGTCTCCTTCGCACTCTGATCATCAGGAATTTCTGCAACGACAATAAAGTCCGTCGCGCCAATCAACTCGCGGAGTGAAGGAAGCCCACTTCTGGCATCCAACGCCCCTTCGCTGGTAGCGGTTGGTATGTCCGAAATCGTGGCTTCAAACTCCGTCCCAGGTATACTACGCAACGCAACACGAATAGTATCGCCCACGGATATGTTTTGCAGACTACTCAAGGGAAGTGTCGCAACCAGAACCCTGTCGCCCGATACAACAAAATTGATTGCCCCTTGGAGGGGCGAAACCCGGTTTCCGGGGCGCAGGGTCAAGCCTGTCACCATGCCATCTGCAGGTGCGCGCACGACTGTTTGCTCCAATGCCCAACGCGCCTGGATCAGCAAATTTTCTACTTCGGCAACGCCAACATCGACCCCATCCACTTGGGCGGCAATACGCCGTTCAAGACCCGCCTTCCGCGCGTTTGCGGCGCGCAAGCCCGCCTCAAGTTGCTCTATCGTAGAAACGGCTTCCTGAAGCAGGAACTCGGTGGACGCTCCCCGTTCGGCGAGACGGATAATGTCATCGCGACGCGCCACGCCAAAATTCAGTTGCGCGGACAGTGAGGCGATGTCAGCCTCAGCCGCCTCAAGGTCGTGACCCAGCTGATCTGCCTCAGATTGGGCAGAGGCCAGCGACGCTTCAAGTCGAGCGACCTCAGCGGCGAATTCCGTATCATCTATTCGGAAGAGAACCTCCCCCTTTGATACTAGCTCATTAGGCTCTGCCGCGACTTCTGTCACTGGCCCCGCAACACTTGGAGCAATACTGATCACTGCGCCTTGGACCGAAACCGTCCCGCTTGGTGCAGTGTGGTTCAGCGCGCCGATAACCACCAACGCAATCACGACACTACCGCCATAGATGAAGGTCTTTGAAACCGCATTCCAAGGCAGTAGGCGGAATTTGGAGAACACCACCCAGGCCAGGCCAAAATACAGCGCCAGAACGATCAGCATCTCAGATACTCCACTGGATTCATTGGACGAGGAACCGAAGCATCTAAGCTTACTAAAGACACACAAGACCAGGTTCGGCCTACCAGGCCACTACGCAGTCTCCAGTAGCGTATCTGAAAGAGTGTGCTCGGAAAGCGCCCCTGGTGCGCCAATTGCAACAAGCCTTGTTTCGGGTTTACGCTCACCCCACACTTCATCCCGCGCGATGTCCATTCGTTTACCGACGACCTGCACAAGAATGCGATGATCCGGATCCTCCTCACTGAAGACAAACCCCTTGAGACGATAGACATCGCCGGGAAGCTCACGAATAGCGCTGCGGAGAGAGGATAGGCTTATCGGGTGTTCAGCTTTCATCATAGTCGTCGAAAAGCTGTCTGAATGGTCAGCGTGGTGGCAACCACAGCCGGGGCCATGTTCATGATGGTCAGGTAGTTCAGTTTCCAATTGTTCCGACGCAAAGCGGCCAACTGACAGAAGTATGTCCAGAGGGACGTTCGCATTGACAGCTTCGACCAAACGATAGCGACGGAAGCGAGAGCCGAGCCAATCATGCACCTTCTGAACAGTGGCCCTGTCGACAAGATCAACCTTGTTCAAAATAACCATGTCCGAGAACGCAATTTGACGGAGCTTCAGTTCCATTTGTTCCGGCGCGGCAAATACCTGTTCCGCATCGACAAGACACATGAGGCTGTCCAGGCGGATCATGTCCCGAAACTTTTGATCTGTAAACGTCATCGCGATTGACGATGGGTCCGATACTCCACTTGCTTCAAGGACGATGTATTCCGGTTTTTCAGGCCGGGCGAGAACGGCTTCCACTGTTTCGATCAGGTCATCACGTATCGAGCAGCACACGCAGCCATTCGCCAAACTCATCACATCATCTTCGAGGCCGACAACCAAGTCGGCGTCGACGTTTATGGATCCAAAGTCATTTACAAGAACCGCAACCCTCAATCCATGATTGCCTGTCAGGATCCGGTTCAGAAGTGTTGTCTTACCGGCTCCTAGAAAGCCGGTAAGGATCGTCACAGGGATCGCAGAAGTCGAACCAAATTCAATCATTGCCCGATCTCCCCTCAGTCTTCATCGCGCGAGCCGATTACATCGGAAACTTTTATTGTAAAGTCCTGCGGCCATTCCCCACCGGGTGCGCGGAAAACGTCAGTTGGGTAGTACTCGCGTGGATCAATCTCCATATCTCGATACTTCTGGTCTTGCTGATCAGCTCGGGTAAGCCTTGGATTTGGCAGTGTGATTTCATCAGGAAGCTCAATGCGCCCGGCCTCGGCTGCTGCGGCAAGTTCGCGGAATGGTGGTACTGTGCCGGATTTTCCGGGCAGTGCAGCTTTCCGGTACCAGATCGCATCCTTGGTCACGTTTACGACCGCCACATCGAGCCCCCATTGGAACAGGCCATCGTAGTGGGCGCGAATACCAGCCAGCATTTCAGCGTCGATATCCTCGTCCTGAGTGTAGTGGGTCACCATTCCAAGACGTGGGCGAGTGTCTGCAAAAAGCTTACCCACGGCATAGTGGGAGGTGTGATGCGTATCGATGGTGTAGTTGAACAGATCCTGTGGGATACCGTATTTGTAGGTCATCAACTGACCGATATCCTGTCCCGACATTTCGGTTACAAAGACATCGACGCCTTCGCCGTATTTCCGCGATAACTCGTCCGGACGACCATCACCTGTCCAAACAAAGCTAAGTCCATTCCAATCGAGCCGATACCCAACTGCACCGTCCTTGGCGTGGCTGCGCGGCCAGGACCGAACAGTCACACCGTCTTGGTCATATACGATGCCGCCTTCTTGGCTGAAATCGAACTCGTTGACCTCGATCTCATAGCCGTCACCAATCGGGAATACGTCGAACGCTTCAAGATGCCACTTGAGCATCTGCTGCATGCCTTTGACCATCCCCGCCGTTCCAAGCTCGGGTGTCCGACCGGACGGGCCGTGAATACGAAGTGGAGTGTAACCACCAGACCAAGCACGGAATGGGTAGATGTACGGAATATCGGCATAGTGGTCGACATGCAGGTGAGAGATGAAGATGTCGTTGATAAGCTGCCCCGGCACCTGCATGGCAATGATGTTGCGGACACACCCGGATCCAAAGTCGAAAAAGAACCTTTTTCCGTTACCCAACTCGACCATAATACAGGTACCCGCCTGATCTTCACGCGGCGGATACGGTGTCGAGCCACAGAATGAGATGCGCATCTCATCTGGCCCCAATTCCTCACTCAGTGGAAAATAGTTCGCGTTTGAGCCTGTCATGTACTTCGTCGGGCGGAAATACTCAGGCAAAGAGATACCACCTGCAGGTCGCCCACCGTATGGGTTCTTGAGCGTTTCTCCCAGCGGGCCGTCTCCTTCGTGGGCCTCGGCACTTCCTGCCGCAAACCCAGCCGCCCCCGTCGCGGCTGCTCCAGTGGCCAGGCCCTTAAGAACACTCCGCCGCGACGGGTCTTCAATTTGGTCTGTCGCCTGAACCTGTTTGTCGTTCAGGTCTTTTCCATTGTCTTCCTTGGTCATGGGTTGGTCCTCAGCTAGAAGTATCCTAAAGGCTGCGCTTCACCATCCGGCGAAGCTCGTTCACGAGTTCAGATTTTATGTGGGCCCATTCCGCGCGCTCTGAGGCTGTGATCGATACGTCATCCAGCAACTCTGAAGCTTTCTTCAGGTCTTCGATAACCTCTTTGAGCAACGCATCCCTTTCGGTAGGGCCTGAGAGCACCTCGGACAGTTCTGGAAACTCTTCACTCAGCTCCACCGCCACTGGATAAATCCCGGCTCCCACTATCTATTCTCACATCGAGATGAGTGTGGTTGACCGTTTGGGCCAAGTGAGTCACCGTGAGTTGGGGGTGAGTTTGCCTTGAACAAAGCTAATGAATTGCCGACAGATCAACCTGTTGGACAGCCGTCGCCGGATCTTGTCCGGGAAGCACTGGAGCGTGTTGTATCGAGCGACGAGTTTCTATCCTCGCCCCGTCTCCAGCAATTTCTTACGTACGTAGTCGAGGAAGCTATCGCGGGTCGCGGGCCCCAGATCCGAGGCAAAGCTATTGCTGTAGAGGTCTATGGGCGGCGCATTGATGGCACCGGCGGCCAAAACCTAGTTCGCGTCGAAGCCAGGCGGCTGCGTCGGCTGTTACGCGAATTTTACGAAGATCAATGGGACGGCGAAGGGGTTCGCATTTTTGTCGATCCTGGCGGATACAAGCCGCGGTTTTCCTACGAACCACCGATTGAAGACGACACCTCAACTGCGTGGAATGGCGATGAGCTTGGTATGTATCGGCGTTTACGGCAGCTGCTGCCAGCTGGACTGGGCCTCCTTGCGATAGTCGCTGCATTTGGCATCTGGACGAGCCAAAAAAACACAGAAGTATCGCCAACGGTTCAATCCATTGAACAAGCTGAGCGTGCAGCACTTGGTGAGCAGTCTTTGACAAGACTCCAGGCGGCTAACCTTGCGGATCAAGCCCGTGGTATGTTTTTTCCGGTTTTTGACGTCAAACGCCAGCAAATAGCCCTGGGAATGTTCCAGCACGCGATGGAACTCGACCCGGCTCTGTCTGATGGCTATGCCGGATCATCGCAGGTCCTGGCGATTTTGGCGGTGTTGTCGCCGGATGAAGCGGAAAGGAATGAACTCTTCAATCAAGCCTCGGAAATGTCTGGTAAGGCGCTTGAATTGTCCCCTGCCGATGCGTGGTCAAATGGCGCAAATGGTTGGGTTCTGGCTGTCAAAAACCAGCCAACCGAAGCATTGAAATACACAAGAATGGCTGTCGAACTGGCGCCGAAGGATGGCCACATTCTCGACCTTGCAGGCATCACAGCCATCATAGCCAACGCCCCGGACCTTGCGGCCGAGGTTAGCAACCCGGAGAGACCCAGATCAGGATCTGGCAGGTTCGGCGCAAGAAACATCTGGGGCGTGTCGCAACTTATGCTCGGGAACTATGAAAATGTTGTTGAAGCTTTTCAAGGGGCGCCCGCTGCCGGAGCACCGGTCAGTGCCCCTTCACTCTTATTCCAAGCCGTAGCTCACGATCAGCTGGGAAACTCTGAAGAAGCACGACGGCTCGTCGCCGAAATGCACAGGACATGGCCCGAGTTTCCGTCCGAGTTTCTTGCCGACAGAATTTTCTACAACGACCTCAACACGCGGAACATGATTCTCGAAACTCTTAGCAGATAGTAGGAAAGGCGAGCGCGCGCATCATTTGTCTTCATCGGGCGGTGCTTTCGCACCTGAACTGAAGGTCCCCCACGATGGAAGCTTCACCCCGATATCATAGACGAGCAGGCCATAAAGCGCAGTCGCAAGAGGAATGCCATTCGCTGCAATCTCAACGATTGATCCGGTCACAAAGCCATGCGCCATCCACATGGAAAAAGATGTCATCGCGCCAAGCCTAACAGCCATCGCGGAGTCACGGCTCAGCAATGTCAGGGAAAGCACCGATGTGCCAACAGCCGGAAGCAATTGTGTAAGGGATCGGCTCAACAAGAACGAAACCGAAACAGCAGACGCCCCGACCGCAGGCAATAGATGAAGCGGATTCTCAAACGTGAAATACGCTGCGATCCAGTAGAGCAGAATGAAAAAGATGATGATCGGGTTTCGATACTTTTGACTGACAACACTCGAAACAATCAACTGCACAGCAATCAGCCCGGCGATAATCGCCGCGAGGGGCACGCCCAGTGCCACGTAGTGAGCCACCCAGAAAATGTTCGAAAACCCCAGAAATAAGGTAAGTCTATTTCGCTCTTTTGATCTGGCAGAGAAAACTTGAAAGCCAAAAGCAATCGCCCCGAGGAGTTGTGCCAGGATATATGAGACTGAAATCAAAAAACACTCTCCTCTTTGTCATGTTGCATCATTGCTCGGGTGGACCCTCATAAGGATAGTGTCAGGGAAAACTCATCCTGCAATCCTTCCTGTCCTTCGGGTCGAAAAAGATCACACAACGACGAAATCTGTAGAGAAATGACCATCCAGAGCGTCGCTCGACGGAAAAATAGGCAATTGTGACGAAGGCAGAGCAATTGAACGAGTTAAGGCTTGCGGTTTACATCCGATATTGGGAGCGAAGTTTTTTGGCTCAGTGCGGTCTATTCCGCTTCGGCTTGAGACGTCTCATTCCCTACGATTGCTTCGAGAGCACTACGAGGCGCGGCTTGCAGAACCGCAATCCGTCAAACCTAGGTCGCATAGAACCCATACTTTGTTGCCAAATCCAGACATTCCGGCAACGGACGAAGACCGTCTGAAGCGGAAGGCGACATAATGCAAGCGGCTGCGGCACTCACAGCGTATCTCAAGGAATCCTGCAGGTGGTGCTCGTCATGCAATCCCAAAAGGAGCCCAGCGGCAAACGCGTCTCCGGCACCCAGCTTCGATTGAATCAGCGAATGAGGTAAACAAATGGCGGGCTGAGTGTAACGAACTCCGTCAGGGCCAACACAGACCGCCCCAAATTCAGAATGAAGCACAACGGCTCGGCGAACCCCGAGCTCCAGTATTTCTTGGGCAAGGCCCTGCATCTCGGCGAGCTCTGCGGCCGCTCGGTCAGTTTTTCGTCCGATCAGCCAACAGGCTTCTATCTCATTGAGGATCAAAAAATCCAAATGTGGTGCAGAACTTGCGACGATCTCGCGAAACTGCGGGTGCTGACGGCTGACCAGATCAGCGACCGTCGTCATCCCGGCATCGCGCGCAGATTCCAGCACACGGCTGGCAGAAGTGCTGCCGTCGGCACCGCGCGCATCTAAAGCTCTGAGCATCGTCAAATAGCCAATGTAAAAGATCTTCGAAGTCATCCCCACGACCTCGGAAGGATCTATGTCGAATTGGTCATTCGCGCCCGGATAGTGGAAGAAGGTTCGCCTTCCCGTGGACTGGACCGACATCACGTCCGTCCATGAGGTGCTCTGATCAGGAGAAACCCGAAGCCCGCTGGTGTCTATGCCATGGCGCTGACAGTCTTCGAGTATCCAACGTCCGTTGCTATCGTCCCCCAAAAGTCCCTTTGCAACCAAGGGAAAGTCAGCCCCCAATGCAGCAAGATCGCGAAGCAGATTGTAAGGACCCCCGCCGTTGAATTGCGATTGCGATCGCACCAGCGTCAACTGATCCTGGGTCGGGTACTCATCAATGATCTTGACGTGATCAACGACATAGTTGCCTGCTGCGATCACGCCGCTGCGATGCAATTCGCGCATGCGATTTCCCCTTTTTTTTACGGCGCAATGGGGCGCTTTATACCCAGCTTTGAATTGGGTTCGCGAATGTCAAGTTTGGCCGCGTCCCTTGGGTCTTTGCTTTGACGTGGTCGTTAACCACTATCACAACGCTGAGCTGCAAGAAAATCTGCAGATCGCGGGCGATGCCATCGCATGGTTCAACCTGTCGCTTCTCCGATCCGGAAGCATTGACTTTTGTCAGCTTGCACCGGGCTGGAAACTGCTCTGGGCAGCGCGAAGGAGCGCGCAATAACCATGTCCGTCGTCACAACCCGGCAGCTTGAAGATGCCCTTCGCGATCAACAGCGCACCCAGGATAATCCGCTCGCCATTCACCTTCACGATAACCTCGTCCACTTGAAAGGTCGTTGGCCGAGATATCACTATCTCCAACGATTTGTGGGAGAAAATGCGGAGCGTGCCGGTTCCCGGGGAGCGTTGAGCCACAACTCACGACCTGAGTGCATGCCCCCACCCTGAACTGCGGGCACAGCAGACGTTCGCATGCGATGCAACAGACGGGTGTCGGCGACCCCACAATTTGGATGAACACCGCCATTACCGGCGACTTCTGCTTCCCACTGCGCACGGCGTTCAGCGACAGTGTCCGTATCTTCCAGAACCGGTGCATTGAGCTCGTTTACGTTAAGGTCAGCGATGATCTCGTCACCGTCTTTGATCAAGGCTATTGGCCCCCCAAGCGCCGCCTCCGGCCCGACATGACCGATTACCAGCCCAACCGATCCGCCCGAGAAACGCGCGTCCGTCATCAGGGCAACCGTAATTCCCCGCTCACGACACAGCGTCGTGATGCGCGCCGTGGCATCCAGCATCTCTGGCATGCCAGGTGCACCCGAAGGTCCCTCGTATCGGACAATGATCATGTCCTTGTCTTCGAAACCCAACGGATTGGTATCGAGCATCTCGAGCAAGCTCGCCTCGCCTTCAAAGACCCGCGCCTTGCCTTTGAATACGTTGTTCTCGAGGCCACGCTCCACGCCTGCCAGCTTGAGGATGGCGCCGAATTCGGGCGACAGGTTGCCGCCCAGCAGGCGCAACCCTCCCGTTTCCTTGAACGGGGCCGAAACGGGATAGATCACTTTTCCATCCGGCGCAGCAGCGCCCAGTCGTTCGACCTGTTCGGCCAGGTTTTCGCCGGTGCAGGTCGGGGCATCACCGTTGACAATACCGGCGTCTATCAGTTCCTTAACGATCACCTGCACACCACCGACCCTGTCGATATCCACCATTGAATAGCGGCCATAGGGGCGCGCGTCGGTTAAGACCGGAACGACTTTCTGCGACCATTCGTTGAATTCTTCTGGGGTTACAATTTCCTTCCAAAAATTCGCATAACCCGCTGCGCGCGCGATTTCCGGCGCGTGCAGAACGACATTGGTTGAGCCACCGATCGCCATCGCGACAGCCAGTGCATTGCGCAGCGAGTCACGGCCGACGATATCCCTCGGACGTGTGTCATTTTCGATCAGATTTGCAAGGTAGCCCACCAATTGTGATGGGAACTCTTGCATACGGCGTGGATCGTCAGACGGCGGTGCGACCATATGCAAAGGTTGCATACCCAACACGCCGATGAAGGTTTGCATTGTATTGTATGTAAAGATACCGCCACATGATCCGATCCCCGGGCAGGCAATACAGGCAATACGCTTGCGGTAAGCGGCGTCCGCATTTCCGGCAACCTGGTAAGCCGAGATAATATCCAGCATTTCGCCGGTCTCAGGGTCCTTTGAGGGATGAATGGAACCGTCCGACATCATGATGGCAGGCTGGTTGTGCTCCAGCAATGCGGCCAAGGTTCCTACAGGCGGTTTATCACATGCTACAACAGCGATCGTTCCACCCAGCCCGGAGGCGGAGAGGTGTTCGGAAAACACATCATTGGTCACTTCGCGTCCAATAAGAGAATAACGCATCTCGCGCGTGCCGTTGCGAATGCCGTCGGACGTTGCGATGGAATACTCTGGCTGGACCAGGCGCATGGCGATCTTGCCGGCGTCCTTGCCAATCTGGTCTCGCAGAGCCGCGTGAATCGCCTCTACTTTTGGCTGCACGCCGAGATAGCACTGGCTGTCGCCCTTCGTGCCCACAACACCAATAGAGGGCGCGTGGATCAATTCCTCATCCGTACCGAGTTCACGCGCGATCCCGTAAGCCTGGGAATTACGCCCGGGATGGTTGTCGATCAGCACAGGGTTCTTGGCCATGGGTTTCCTCCGAAATTACGCGATATCTCTTTTGACTGAAGTTGGCCGATCGGGTCGCCATTCAGGTAAATCCAGATGCAACAGAAGGCCTTAGAGTTCGTTTTTACAGAAGCCTAATCAAGTTGTTTCGTCAATGAAACTTAAAACGCTGAAACGACTTTGACAGGAGCAAGGGGGCTGGGTCTTCAGAATCAAACTACGTGTGCCGCCTCACCGTTGATGTTTACGAATTGAAAATGAAACGCGACGACTTTGCATCTCAACCGGCTAGTGCCGTTCCAAGTGATGGGTTCATAGCGTTTGTGTCTAACTGTTCGGCCCAAAGATGCCTTTTATCTACCGATCAACATACCATGTTGCGGGCCGCATAGCTGCCGTTCGCTGTGCTTGCACTATGTGGAAGGTGGTCAACGTTTCAAGAGCGGACATATCAGTCGTTGGCACGTTACAGATTGCTAGTGAAAACCTTACCAGACATGATGGTAGAACATGAAGTGGTGAGGAGTTCTGTAGTTGCACTATTTGAGAACATCGGACGATCGTTTCGTGGACCTGCCCGGTTATGCATATGCACCGAATTACGTTGATGATCTGCCGGGCTATGAAGGAATTCGGGTTCATTATGTGGATGAAGGCGCCGACGATGCACAGAGAACGTTCTTGTGCCTGCCGGGAGAGCCAACTTGGGCCTACCTCTATCGTCGCATGATACCCATTTTTTCGAACTCTGGTGCGCGGGTGGTTGTGCCCGACTGGTTGGGTTTCGGAAGGTCAGACAAACCTACCAACGACGCGGTCTACACCTTTGACTTTCACCGAAAGATGATGCTTGCCTTCGTGGAGAAACTGGATCTTCAGAACATCACATTGGTTGTACAAGACTGGGGCGGCATCCTGGGACTGACATTGCCAATGGATCAACGCGACCGTTATTCCCGATTGATCGTTATGAATACGGCAATCCCCGTCGGAGACGATCTCGGAGAAGGCTTCAAAAGCTGGAAAGGCTATGTGGCAAGCCGGCCAGACCTGGATTGCAGTGCATTGATGAAACGGGCCTGTCCACATTTAACTGAGGCAGAAGCGCAAGCCTATGAAGCACCGTTCCCCGACCAACGCTACAAGGCAGGTGTTCGTCGCTTTCCGCAAATGGTGATGATTGAGCAAGGGATGGACGGCATCGAGACAGCAAAGCGTGCCCGAAAGTTCTGGCAATCTGAATGGGAGGGAGAAAGCTTCATGGCCGTCGGAGCCAAGGATCCGGTTCTGGGCGTCCCAGTGATGAACCAGCTGCGCCAGATTATCAGAGGCTGTCCGGAGCCGATGGTTTTGGAGGAAGCTGGGCATTTTGTGCAAGAGTGGGGCGAACCGATTGCTCAGATCGCACTAAAACACTTTGGCGACACCAGCAGTGCAAAGGACGACTAACCCTGCCGCGACGGTAAGCTTTGGGTCTACTTCAGGTTCCATTCCGGACCTCGGTGCTGTTGCAGTACAAGCCCCCGCCCCGCTGTCAAGCGGATGATCTCAGGACTTGGTTTTAGAGTATTTGAAAGAGGCAGGTCTGGTCATGGGCGAAAGCTCCTCAACACCCCTACCCGCTCGAGTAAAGTTCTTCTGACAGTGCCAGCCCAGCAACTACCACCAAATCAATGGTCTAGAACCTCGTTGGACTAAATCACAACCCGGCTCGTGACTTCCCAAGTACCTCTCTGTTCACGATGTTCTCTGGGGTGTCCCCCTGCAACAAACGGGCCACCTCGCGCGGCGCTCCGTGCTGTAAACCTTCGAACGCCTCGACCGAATACCAGGCGGCGTGGGGATTCAGGATGACATTGTCTCGGCCATGCAAAGGATGTTCCGGCGGCAGCGGTTCAGGGTCTGTCGTATCCAAGGCCGCGCCGGCGATTTCCCCATTGTCCAAAGCGGCAATCAGGGCGTCAGTATCAATTACCGGTCCGCGGGAGCAATTGACGATCACGCAATCCGAACGCATGGCGCCGAAGGCTTCGCGCCCGATCATGCCCCGCGTCTGTGGCAATAAGGGGGCGTGAACCGAGACGAATTGCGAGGTCGCATAAAGCTCCTCCAGTGTCACCTTGCGTCCGGGGGCATCAAATTGGCCGCTGTCCACGAAAGGATCGAACCAGACGATATCCATCCCGAACCCATTAGCGCGTTTGGCCACCTCTCGGGCAATGTTTCCGAACCCGATCAGGCCAACTGTGGTGCGAGATAAACGCCGCAAGGGTTTGGCGTCCATTACGGCCCAATGCCCGGCGCGCACACGGCGGTCGAGATAGGCAGTTTTGCGCGCTGCTGTCAAAAGCAGTGCCATCGCGTGATCGGCGACCTCTTCGATGCAGTAGCTTGGGTTGTTGGTTACAATGATGCCCGCCTCGGTCGCTGCATCCAGATCAATTGTATCCACACCAATCCCGTAACGGGCAATGATCTTGCATTTGTCCATGCGGGCCATCGACTTGGCCGTGATCGGCCCGGCATAGGTATTGAGCAGGGCATCGCAGGTGCTGGCGGCCTCCAGAAACTCATCCTCAGTCTTTGTTTGCATGGCAATCAGTTCTGCAGTCTTGCCAAGGATTTTCTCCTCGATATGCAGCGAGTCCCAGACGAAATCGGTTATTACAACATTGGCTTTGGTCATGGGTCCCTCGTTACTGTGCTGCTGCGCCGAACAGGTGTTTGCGGCTTTCTTTGCTGACGGTTGGTTTGGTGTTGATGGATGTTCCGATCTCATAGCTGCGCTTGACGGCGGGACGCTCGGCAATCGCATCATGCCAGCGCTTGAGATGCGGGAAATCCGCCATGTCCTGCCCCTGTTTTTCGTACAGGATGATCCACGGCCAGCACGCCATATCGGCAATCGAATATTCACCAGCGATAAAGGCGCGGTCTGCAAGCCGTTTGTTGAGTATGCCATACAGCCGCCCGGTCTCCGCCACATAGCGTTTCTGGGCGTAAGGCACCTGCTCTGGGGCGTAATGATTAAAGTGATGGTTCTGGCCCAGCATCGGGCCCAACCCGGCCATCTGCCAATACAGCCATTGCAGCGTGTCCCATTTGCCCTTTGGGTCAGTGGGTAGGAATTTGTCGGATTTCTCGGCCATGTATTCCAGCATGGCCCCGGATTCAAAAAGCGAGATCGAGGCACCGCCGCCGATGGGATCATGATCCACCATGGCTGGAATTCGGTTATTGGGTGCAATTTTCAGAAAGTCCGGGGCGAACTGCGCCCCTTCCGAAATATTGATGGGCTTGATCTGGTAGTCGAGGCCACTTTCTTCGAGAAAAATAAGCGGTTTGTATCCGTTTGGAGTTGTCCAGAAGTATAGATCAATCATGGGCTTTCCTTTGGTGGGTCCAGAACGCTGAATGCGGTCTCGACGATGTCATCCATCCATGGGCTGAGATCGGGGTTGCGTGACAACACGCGTAACCCCTGTGCGGTGTTGACCAGATGCCGGGCGAGGCTGGAGGCGGACCGTTCCGTGGTGAACTGCCCCATCTCCTGCCCACGTTTGACGAGGATTTCGAAGACGGTTTCGATGATCGAGATGCCCTTGGTCAGACCACGTGCGGTTTCAGCGTCGCGGCCCGTCAACTCGATGGCAGTGTTGGTCAGCAGACAGCCCGGACCTTTCGTGCCGGTCGCAGTTTTTGCCAGCCCGGCAAAATGTTCGCGCAGCGCAGCCCTTGGGTCGCTGGCGTCACTGAGGCTACCCAGGCGACCATCCTGAAGACGCGTGCAGTAGAGATCGAGTGCCTTATGGAACAAAGCTTGCTTGTCCCCGAACGCAGCATAGATGGCCGCACGGCTCATCCCCATGGCCTCTTCCAGCGCGCTGAGTGAGGCCCTTTCAAAGCCGTTCTGCCAAAAGACCTGCATGGCCGCCAACAGCGCCTCATCGTGGTTATGGGTGCGGGGTCTGCCCATTATTCATGCTCCTTAATTATCAACCGAAAAGTATTTTACGGCCGATATCATGCCCCCGATACGGTGTCACCCGCGCCACCCGTCAAGAAAACTCAGAAGTTCCGCATTCACCCGTTCCGGTTGTTCCTCCTGTGGCAGGTGCCCACATTCCGGAATGGCCATCCCACGGACATCACGACCCATACCCTTCCAGATATCCAGAACGTCAAACATGCCGCCCACAAGCTCGAAATCCCGGCCCCACAGGCTGAGGATCGGGCAGTCAATCAGGTGATCTGCATCCTCAAGATCCTGTGCTAGATCCTCTGCCCCTGCCCTATAGTCGTTGAAGCCACCACGCAGCGCGCCGGGTTGACTGTAGGCCCGGACATACTCGGCCACTTCCCAGTCCTGCATCATGTCCGGGTCGTAGGACCATGTTGAAAAGAAATGGCGTAGCCAGATTTCCTCGCGACCTTGGATCAGCGCTTCGGGCAGGTCTGGCACCTGGTTGAAAGTAAAGAACCAATAACCCTTGGCAACTTTCGCATCCATCGCGGTAAAGACGACGCGCGTAGGGATGTTGTCCATCACAACCAACCGGTCAATTGCATCCCGATGATCCTTGGCAAATCGGGTGCTGACACGCGCGCCGCGATCATGGCCAACCAGCGCGATCTTTTGATGCCCCAAATGCGCCATCAACGCACGGATATCGGCAGCCATAGTGCGCTTGTCATATCCGGTGGCGGGTTTTTCACTGTCCCCATACCCGCGCAGGTCCGGAATGATAAGCTTGTAGTGCTGCGACAGCGCGGGCACCTGTTTGCGCCACGCAAAAGACGTCTCAGGCCAGCCGTGCAACAGGTAGACGGGTGGGCCGTCCCCGGCCTCCATCCAGCTGATCTTGATGCCATTGATCCGCGCGCTGTGCCGAGTCGTTCCCGCGATCTTCATGGTGTCCCCCAAGCCTTGACTGTCTGCCGCTGCTGACCCAGCCCGTCGATGCCCAGTTCGATGACGTCACCTGGCTGCAGGAAAACGGGGTTCGGCTTTATTCCCATTCCCACGCCGGGCGGCGTGCCAGTGGCGATGATGTCACCGGGTTCCAGTTGGTAGAACCGCGAGACGTATGAAACGATCTGCGGCACACTGAAGATCAGCGTATTTGTCGAGCCGTCCTGATAGGTTTGGCCGTTCACCTTCAGCCAAAGCGGCAAGGCACCGGGGTCGGCGACCTCGTCCCTCGTGACTAACCAGGGCCCGACGGGGGCAAAGCCCGGAAAGCTCTTGCCTTTGGTCCACTGGCCGACCCGCTCCAGCTGATACTCCCGCTCGGACAGGTCATTGACCACGCAATAGCCCGCCAGATGCGACAGCGCGTCTGCCTCATCGATATACAGACCACCGGTCCCGACGATCAGGCCAAGTTCCACTTCCCAATCGCTTTTCTCAGACCCCTTGGGCAGGGTGACATCGTCAAATGCCCCGGTCGCCCGGCACCCTTTCAGAAAAATGATCGGTTCCGCAGGTGCGTCCATGCCTGCCTCGGCCGCATGGTCCGAGTAGTTCAGGCCAATGCATATGATTTTGGAGGTGCCCGCCACCGGCGGCCCCAGGCGCACCGGTTGATCAAGCAGCGGCAAGTCCGCCGGGTTCAGATTGGCAAGCCGCTCAAGCCCTGCGTCCGACAGGACCTCTCCGGCGATGTCATCGACATGCGCAGACAGGTCGCGCAACTGGTTGTCGGCGTCCACCAATGCGGGTTTTTCAGCACCCGGCTGGCCATATCGGACAAGTTTCATGCGTATTCCTTCAGATTTGCGGTGGGCAGCCGTCGATGGCGACCAGATGAAAGATTGCGGCGTTGTCGCGATATCGGATGATTTCCTGATATTGGTCCGAGCGGTAACAGGCCAAAGCGGTCTCAAAATCCGGGAATTCCGCGACGACCAGTTTCCGCCCGTCTTCCGGACCTTCGAACGTCTGGCTTTCGCCGCCGCGTACGATGTGCCGCCCTCCGAATTCCTTCAAAACGGCGGGCGACCGTTTACCATATTCTGCAAACGCTTTGGGATCATTCACATCGACCCAGACAACCCAATAGGCTGGCATTACTCTTTTCCTTTTCCATTGAGATAGGCGCCAATCTCGCCCACGATGCCGCGGCGAAACACCAGAACGCAGATGATGAAGATGGCCCCAAGCGCGACCTGAACCGGAAAGGCCGAGCCCGCGAGGATGTGTTCCAGCCCCACCACAAAACCTGCGCCGACCAGTGGGCCGAACACTGTGCCCAATCCGCCCAGCAGGGTCATCAGGATGACCTGACCGGACATCGTCCATTGTACATCTGTCAGGGTCGCAAGTTGGAACACGATGGGCTTGATGGCCCCTGCCAGCCCGGTCAGCCCTGCGGACAAGGTGAACGCCAGCAGCTTCAACCGGTCGACACGATAGCCCAGCGAAATCGCACGCTGTTCATCCTCGCGGATCGCCTTGAGCGCCTGACCGAACGGGGAATGGATCGCGCGCCAGACCACCCAGAAACCGATCAGAAAGACGCCAAGCACCGAGTAGTACATGGCATAATCCGAAGTCAGATCGATCAGACCAAGAAGGTGCCCGCGTGGGATCGCCTGTATCCCGTCCTCGCCACCAGTAAAGGGGGCCTGAAGGAACAGGAAGTAGACCATCTGCGCCAGTGCCAGCGTCACCATGGCAAAATAAATACCCTGACGGCGGATCGCGATTGCGCCCATCACAGCCCCCATGAGTGTGGCCGCGAGTGTTGCCAGTATGACGGCCAGTTCCAGCGGCAGGCCCCAGGCTTTGATCGCGTGAGCCGAGAAATAGGAAGCCCCGCCGAAGAAAGCGGCGTGCCCGAAGCTGACCAATCCCCCGAAGCCGATCAATAGGTTAAACGCTGTTGCGAACAAGCCGAAGATCAGGATCTTGATCGCGAAGATCGGATAGATCATGAACGGCGCTGCCATCAGAAGGCTGATCCCGACGCCCAGACCCAGCTTGGTCAACGATGTTGTGCGACGCGTCTCAAATGCCGTGCTTGCCATGTCAGTGCGCCTCTTGTCCGAACAACCCGGTGGGCCGGAGAATCAGAACGACACCCATCGCCACGAAGATCACGATATTGGCCGCCTCGGGGTAGAACACTTTGGTGAGGCCTTCGAGCAGCCCAAGCCCATAGCCGCTGATGATGGCCCCCTCGATCGAGCCGAGGCCACCGATCACCACGACCGCAAACACAACGATAATCAGGTTGGCTCCCATGGTCGGATTGACCTGAAAAATCGGGGCTGCCAACACGCCCGCAAGACCGGCCAGACCTGCGCCCAACGCGTATGTCAGCGTGATAAGCATCGGAACGTTGATGCCAAACGCCTGCACGAGGGACGGGTTCTCGGTCGCGGCCCGCAAGTATGATCCCATGCGCGTGCGTTCGATCAGCAGCCAGACGGCCAGGCAGACAAGAACCGATGCGACGATGACCCAGGCCCTGTAATTGGGCAGGAACATGAACCCAAGATTCTGCCCGCCCTGCAATGCATCCGGGATTGGATAAGGCTTGCCCGATACGCCGTAGAAGTACCGGAACCCCCCTTCGAGGATCAGTGCGATACCAAATGTCAGCAGCAGCCCGTACAGGGGATCGAGTGTGTAGATACGCCGGATCAGGCCGCGCTCCAGCACCGCGCCGAATGCGCCGACGAGCAGCGGCACCAGAATGAACGCGCCCCAATATCCGATCCCGGCATAGGTCAGCAGGAACCAGGCCGCAAATGCGCCCAGCATATAAAGGGCGCCATGGGCAAAGTTGATGACACGAAGCAGGCCGAAGATCACCGCCAACCCAAGGCTGAGCAAAGCGTAGAAAGACCCATTGATAAGCCCGATCAAAAGCTGTCCAAAGAGGACCGCAACCGGGATGCCGAAAACCTCACCCATGGTCACGCCTCAATTGCTGAGCGCGCAGCCAGAGGCTGCTTCGGACAGGAAGGCGACCTCGCCGGGAATGGTGCGGATCAGGTTGTAGTAATCCCAGCGCCCGCTGCTGTCGTCAGGCGACTTAACCTCGGCCAAATGCAGGTCATAGACCATGCGACCGTTCGACAGGACTTTGCCGCCGTTTGCGAAGAAATCGTCGACCTCGGCCTCTCGCATCTTGGCCTGAACGGCATCGGCATCGTCCGTTCCCGCGGCCTCAACCGCTCGCAGGTAATGCAGGGTGGCAGAGTACACACCGGCCTGAATGGCTGTTGGCTTGGCCCCATGCTCGGCTTCAAATCGTTCAGAGAATGCGCGGGCTTCATCGGACTGATCCCAGTAGAACCCGGTGGTCAGCTGCAGGCCCTGCGCCTGATCCAGCCCGATTGAATCCACGTCGGTCAGGAATATCAGCAACGAGGCCAGCGCCTGTCCGGTCTGCGTGATCCCAAACTCGGCCGCCTGCTTGATCGACGTCGCGGTATCTGTACCGGCATTGGCAAGACCAATGACCTGCGCCCCTGACGCCTGCGCCTGCAGCAGGAAAGCAGACAAATCCGCCGTATTCAACGGGTGGCGCACCACGCCAACAACTGAACCGCCATCACCATCGACAACCTTCGAGACCTGTTCTTCCAGAGAATACCCAAAAGAGTAATCGGCGGTCAGGAAGAACCAGGATTTACCCCCGCCCTCAAGCACCGCTTTGGCAGTGCCGACAGATTGCGAATGCGTATCCCAGACCCAGTGAAACCCGTAGGGAGAGCACGCCTCACCCGTCAGACGGGTTGTGCCCGCGCCCGTAGTGATATTGATCTTGTTCTGCGCGCGCGCCAGTTCCTGCACGGCCAGCGCAACCGAGGAATTGCCGATATCTGTCACCATATCGACGCCGCCGATATCGAACCATTCGCGGACAAGGTTGGTAGCGATGTCAGGCTTGTTCTGGTGATCTGCGGCGACGATCTCAATCGGTGCGCCCAGAACGGTTCCTCCAAAATCTTCGACAGCCAGTCGCGCCGCCACTTCGGAACCGGGGCCCGACAAATCGGCGAAGGGGCCCGAGCGATCTCCGATCACTCCGATCCGAACGACATCATCTGAAACTTGAGCCGACGCCATTGTTCCCAAAAGACCCGCGGCCAATGCAAAAGTGCATAGGTTTTTCATTACTTCCTCCCTAATAGGCGTGTATTCACGCCCGTTTCACAGACCCAGACAGGCCTGAACGTCCTCCATTCTGTGATCCATTTCCGTTTCCGGGATGCGTTCGATCAGGTGACCGTCTTCGACCAGGTAATGCGCGTCAGCGACCGACCGGACAAAGCGCAGGTTCTGTTCCACAAGCAGGATGGTGAAGCCCAACTCTTTCAACTTGGCGACGGCGGCGGCGATCTGATCGATAATGACCGGTGCAAGGCCCTCGGTCGGTTCATCCAGAAGGATCAGGCGCGCGCCTGTGCGCAGAATACGCGCGATGGCCAGCATCTGCTGCTCACCACCCGAAAGCTTGGTGCCAAAGCTCTTGCGCCGTTCCGCGAGGTTGGGGAACAGCTCAAACAGCTCATCCGAAGACATACCGCCTGCCGCGATTTTTGGCGGCAGGTACAGGTTCTCTTCAACGGTCAGGCTTGCAAAAATCCCGCGTTCTTCGGGCACGTATCCAAGCCCAAGGCGCGCGATCTTGTGGGGCGGCAGGCCGATTGTCTCTTGCCCCGCAATGCGGACCGAGCCTTGCCGTTGCTTCAGAATGCCAGTGATGGCGCGCAGGATTGTGGTCTTGCCTGCACCATTACGGCCCAGCAGAGTTGCGATTTCGCCTTCCTTGACTTGCAGGCCCGCGCCGAAGACAACGTGGCTTTCGCCGTAAAACGCGTCCAGCGCCTCGATTTCCAGCAGAGCCTGCATCAATGCGCCCCCATATAGGCTGTGCGCACATCCGGGTTTGCCGAAACCTCAGCATAAGTGCCTTCGGCCAGTTTTTCACCGCGTGCCAGAACGGTGATCTGATCGCATAGTTCCGCCACAACGCTCAGGTTGTGCTCGACCATCAGGATCGTTCGACCCTTGACTGCATCGCGAATAAGAGCGGTGACCCGCGCGATGTCTTCGCGCCCCATACCCGCCAGCGGCTCGTCCAGCAGCATAACGTCGGGTTCAAGCGCCAGCGTTGTCGCCAGTTCCAGAGCACGCTTTCGGCCATACGACAACGTGCGGGCTTCTTCATGGGCCTTATCAGCCAGCCCAACGTCCTCTAACAGCGCCATGGCGCGCTGGTTCAGATCGTCCAGAACGCGTTCCGAGGTCCAGAACCGGAAAGTCAGCTTGGTTTTCGCTTGAAGACCAATCCGCACGTTTTCCAGCAATGTCAGATGCGGAAAGGTGGATGAAATCTGGAATGACCGCACCATCCCCTTCCCAGCAATCTCTGCTGGCTGGTCCTGGGTGATATCCTGCCCCATCAACAGAATTTGTCCCTGCGTCGGCTGCAGAAATTTGGTTATCAGATTGAAACAGGTCGTTTTGCCCGCGCCGTTGGGTCCGATCAGCGCATGAATCGTGCCGGATCTGACCTGCAAGTCGATGTCGCTCACAGCGAGAAAGCCTCCAAAGCTTTTGCTGAGCGAACGACATTCCAAGGCAAACGATGAGTTGTTCATTTTGTTTATCTACTGATATGTTTTGTAATCTGCCGCGCATCTAAGCGCGGCAGCTAAAAGTCAGATTAAGCCGCCGCAGTGTCCGACTTGGACCAGAGGTTTTTCTGGAACGGGGCGTCCACTTCGGTTTCGGCCAGGTGGTTCTGATAGTTCGAGATCACCTTGTAGGCGATCGCAACGATGATCTCTTGGATCGTGCGTTTGGTGTACCCGGCATCCAGCATCGCTTGCTGATCTGCTTCATCCACCCATCCACGCGACCGGGTGAGCTTGGCCGCAAAACTGCGCAGTGTTTCCAGCTTGGAATCCGCGATTGGGGCGCCCGTCCGAAGGGCTTGCAGGATGTCGTCAGGCATCTGCTCCATCTGGGCGATCGTGGAATGCGCGGCCATGCAATAGTGGCACTCATTTTCATAGTTGATGGACAGCAATACGATCTGACGTTCCAGAACAGAAAGCTCGGTCTTGGCGAACAGGTCACCCAACAGTTTATAGGCTTCCAGCATCACCGGGCTTTCAGCCATGATCCCATGCAAATTCGGAATGAACTTGTATTTCGCCAGACTGTCTTCAAGCATCGGCTTCGTGTCTGCTGGCGCGGTTTCAACGGAATAGATTGTGTAGTCCATGCGAGAGTCTCCTGTCGGTTTTCTGCTTTTTATTATCAACTGATCAGTTTGTAAATAGGCTTTCGAATTACCCCACGGTTAAGTTACCTTCAGCGGTTTATTTGCACTGTCCAAGAACTCGACCGTCGTAAAGCACAGAATCGAGGACCCTGTGTTTTCAAGATCATGTGTCATACTCTCGCCTGCACCGAACTGGAAATGCCGTGTCATGTGCTTATCGTACTCCATCTCGACGACCCGCCCGTCAGCATATTCAGACCGTGCACGCCCGGCCGTCGTCGCCGTCCAGAAGTAGTCTAAGACATGGGTATGAAAGGGCAATCTCTCACCCGGCTGCAATGTGATCTCCCATACACGTACCCGCTCGGACTCGCTCACCAAAGTGGATCCGACATGGCCATTCGAAGTCGCACGCCGCTTTTCTTCATCTCGACCGGGATTGGGCTTGCTTCCTATGGATTGCGATGCATCAGACATGCTAGTGTATCCTTGTGCCAAGTGGTGGCGCTGTCAGCCAATCACTTTAATTATCATATGATAATAAATTTGGAAAGACGAACCTTGTCCGACAAGACATGCAATACGCCCAGCGCCAGTCCTCGCAAACGAATGAAAAAAGGCGAGCGCCGTCAAAAGATCATTGATGACGCAATTGTCTTCTTTGCTGAACAAGGCTTTGACGCGTCGACCAGACAGTTTGCGGACTACGCAGGTATCGCACAACCGCTTCTGTACAATTATTTCCCGTCGAAGGACGCACTTGTCGAGGCTGTATATGAGCAGGTTTATGTGGATCAATGGCGACCGGAGTGGGACCAGATTCTCGCTGACCGAACCCGCCCCATCGCTGATCGCCTGAACGCATTTTATCTGAGTTACGTCGAAATCATCCACGACCCGGAATGGATGCGCCTCTATCTGCAGGCAGGCCTCAAATCGTTGGACATTAACCGGTGGTATATCGCCCTGGTCGAAGAGCGGGTGATTCGCAGGATTATTCGCGAGCTTCGGATCGAGCACGACGCACCGGACGAAGCTCAAACCCCGATAACGCCGGGAGAGGTTGAAATGGTTTGGACCTTTCACGGCGGCTTATTCTACCACGGCGTTCGCCGTGAAATCTTTGGCGTAGAACGAATGGCCCCAAGCCCGACCGCAATCGACACGTCTGTTCGAATGTTGATTGCCGGTTCAGCAGATGTGATGGCAGGCTTGACTTAAACTTATCAACCGATAAGTAATATAGGTATTCCACGAGGGAGGATACCTATGTCTGCACTGTTTGCGCCCATTGAAATGGGCGATCTTACTCTGAGGAACCGAATTGCACTGGCACCACTGACCCGGTGTCGGGCCTCGATGCCAGGTTACGTTCCCACACCATTGATGGCCGAGTACTATGCGCAACGCGCCGGTGGTGGGTTTCTTGTCTCAGAGGCGACGAACGTTTCTGCTATGTCAAATGCGTTTGACGGTGCCCCAGGCATATTCACAGCAGACCAGACCGAGGCATGGAAGCAAGTCACCAAAGCGGTCCATGACAAGGGCGCGCCGATCTTTTGCCAGCTTTGGCACTCTGGCCGGGTAACAAATGACACCTTGCTTCATGGAGAAGCCCCAATTGCGCCGTCGGTCACGGATGCACGGGAAGAGCTGCAGGTTTATGCGCTGGACCGTCAGGGATATTCCTACAAGGTTTCAGCCTCTCTGCCGCGTGAGATGACAGCCGAGGACATCGACGCCACAATCGATGAGTACCGGCAAGCCGCCCGCAACGCCAAGGCTGCGGGGTTTGATGGCATCGAAGTACATGCGGCCAACGGGTATCTGCTGCATCAGTTTCAATCGACCGGGACCAATTTGCGCAGTGACGCTTATGGCGGGTCGATCGAAAACCGCATCCGGCTGACACTGGATGTCGTTGATGCCGTCGCTGAAACTTTCCCAGCGGGTCGGATCGGCATCCGGTTTTCTCCGCTTGCGAAATACAACGATGTCGGGGACCCCAACCCCGCCCCCACCTATCAGGCTCTGGCTGCAGAACTACAAACACGCGGCCTAGCCTATATACATCTCGGCGACACAAATGCCTGGATGGGCGCACCGGATTTGCCCGAACTCATCGACATGATCCGACCCGCGTTTAAGGGCACGTTAATCGTAAATGGGGGCATTGAGCCCGACGCGGCCGAGGCGCTGGTCGCGTCTGGGCAAGCCGATATCGTCGCCTTTGGGCGCACCTATCTGGCAAACCCGGATCTACCGGAACGTATCCGGCAAGGTGCCACTTTGAATGAGCAACGACAGGAAAGTTTTTACGGCTACGCTCCGGCCGAGATCGGCTATACCGATTACCCGGCCCTTGAGACAGTTGCATAGAGCAATGGGTAAATCTGCGGTTATAATTGGCGGCTCTTTGGGTGGGTTGTTTGCGGCACATGCCTTGCGGACAACAGGCTGGGACGTGTCGGTGTTTGAGCGCAGCAGTTCCGAATTATCGGGGCGCGGGGCTGGCATTGTCACCCACCCCGAGCTGTTCGAGACCATGGCGCGTGTCGGACTTGATCCCGAAGCAAAAGTGGGCGTTCCAGTCTCGCGCCGGGTTTGTTTCAATACCGATGGAACGGTGGCACACAAACTGCCCTATCCTCAAATCGTCGCGTCATGGGATCAGCTTTATCGACTGCTGCGGGGATCTTTACCGGACGAATACTATCATCTGGGCGCAGGTCTTTCTGACCTCAGGCGATCAAATGGCCAGCTCATTACGCGGATCTCGGACAGAGATGTACCTTCCGATCTTGTGGTTGGGGCAGACGGTATACGCTCGACCGTGCGAAACCTGTTGGCGCCTGACATCAAACCCATTTACGCCGGTTACATCGCATGGCGCGGTCTGGTGGATGAGGCTGATTTAAGCCCCGAAACATGTTCTTACCTCATGGATAGCTTTGCGTTTTCGCTCCCCCCAGGCGAGCAGATGCTGGGTTATCCAGTGCCGGGACCAATGGGTACTGATCAAGTCGGACAACGGCGTTTTAACTTTGTGTGGTATCGACCGGCACCTGCAGCTGTCTTGAAGACTTTGCTGACAGATCAAAACGGAAAGGTCTGGCACGACGGAATTCCGCCGCACTCTATTCGTGCCGACGTGATTGGGGAAATGCGGAAAGACGCTGAAAGGCTTTTGTCGCCGCAATTTCAGGAAGTTGTCCAGAAAACCGCGCAGCCGTTCTTGCAGCCTATTTTCGACGTGTCCGGCAAAAGGTTGTGGTTTGACGGAGTCGCCCTGATCGGAGACGCGGCCTTCGTCGCGCGCCCTCATGTCGGCATGGGCGTCACCAAGGCTGCAAGCGATGCGCTGGCTTTGGCAGAATTCGCCGAAACCGGGGACTTTGACCGATGGGGCAACATACGTCAGACAGCCGGGGCTCAAGCCGTTGAACGCGCGCAAAGGCTGGGCAAAGCAATAGGTCTAGAGGGCAACCAAGAAGTAACGCAGGTCCTGCAAGAAACCGCGGCAAGTTTCTGAGCCCGTGGCCCTGACGCACGACACTCCGCTTCAGTTTCCCGGAATTGCAGGGCGTCGCGTTCTGGTTACGGGGGCGTCTTCGGGGCTTGGCGCTCATTTTGCGCGGCTTTTCGCGACAATGGGATCGCATGTCATCGCCGCCGCGCGGCGAACAGAACGGGTTCAAAAGCTGACGGCAGAATTAAACGCACAGGGTGGCAGGGCGACTGCGTTATCACTGGATGTAACATCACCCGGCGCGGTGCATCAAACCTTGAAAGGGCTGGATCTGGATATCGTGATCAACAACGCTGGCACGACGCTTTCAGCCTCTGCCTTCGATCACAGTGCGGAAGCCATCGACAACATCATCGACACGAACCTCAAGGGCGTATTTCATGTCGCCCAAGCCGCAGCGCAGGGTATGAAACAGCGCGGCACGGGCGGCAGTATCGTAAACGTCGCGTCGATTCTGGGCAGCCGGGTTGCGGGCCACGCCTCGGCCTATGCCGCATCGAAAGGTGGCGTTTTGCAACTGACCCGGTCGCTGGCACTGGAGTGGGCACGATTTGATATCCGGGTGAATGCCCTCTGCCCCGGCTACATCGAAACCGATCTAAATCGTGATTTTTTCGCCAGTGACCCGGGGCAGGCATTGATCCGACGTATCCCGCAACGCCGGCTGGGTCAGCCCGAAGATCTGAATGGCGCGATCTTATTGCTGGCCTCGGATCTGGGGCGTTTCATGACCGGCGCGGATATCGCTGTGGATGGTGGTCATCTGGTGTCGTCTTTGTAAAGGAAAACGGCAATGGATTTTACAATTTCTTCCGAAATTGAGGATTACCGCACCCGGATTGCTCGATTTGTCCGCGATGAAATCCTGCCGGTCGAGGCCAATCGCGACAGTTGGGACGCCCATGGGAACATCTCCAAGACCTGGCTGCAGCCGCTGCGCGACAAAGCCCGCGCCAACGGTCTGTGGTGCCTGCAGCTGCAGCCCGAGACTGGCGGGCAAGGTCTTAGCAAAGTGGGCATGGCGGTTTGTTACGAAGAAATGAACCGCTCGATTTTTGGACCGGTGGTGTTCAACTCTGCCGCGCCCGATGACGGCAACATGATGGTGCTGGAAAAAGCAGCAACGGAAGCTCAGAAAGAGCGTTGGCTGAACCCAATCGTTTCAGGCGCAGTCAGTTCGTCCTTTGCCATGACCGAGCCCGCGCCGGGGGGCGGTTCCGATCCCGGCATGATGCTGACCACAGCCACGAAAACGGCAGACCGCTATGTGCTGCGCGGTCGCAAGTGGTTTATCACCGGTGCTGCCGACGCCAGCCATTTCATCACGCTGGCGCGCACTTCGGATGATCCACGCCGGGGCCTTACCGCGTTTTTGCATCACAAGGACGATCCCGGCTGGCGTCTCGTCCGCCGCATCGGGATCATGGGCCCTGAAGAGCACGGCGGCCATTGCGAACTGGTCTATGAAGACATGGAGTTGCCAGCCGATCGGGTGCTGCTGGGTGAAGGACTGGGCCTGAAGATAACTCAGATGCGTCTTGGCCCGGCGCGCCTGACCCATTGCATGCGTTGGCTGGGGTTGGCCAAACGCTGCGTTGAGGTTGCCACCGAGTACGCTCAGAACCGCCACGGCTTCGGTATGCGCTTGTCTGATCGGGAAAGCATCCAGATCAAACTGGGTGATCTGGCGATGGGCATCGAAATGGGCCGCCTTTTGGTTATGAAAGCCGCCTGGGCGCTGGATCAAGGCAGTTTTGCGCGCAAGGAAATCTCGATGGCAAAGATCCATGTGGCCAACTTGCTGCACAAGGCCGCGGATGTGTCGATTCAGATCAACGGCGCACGAGGCTATTCCACCGACACGGTTCTGGAGTGGATCTACCGCTATGCCCGACAAGCGCGATTGGTCGACGGCGCGGACGAGGTGCATCAGATGGTCCTGAACCGCCACCTGAATGACGAGGGGCGCGACTTTTGGCGATGGCCATCGGTGGACCAATCGTAAACCATGTCTTTCATCCCACAAAAAGAGGGTCGGAATGAGCAGAATTGAATGTCACCGACTGGATCACTGGTTGGCCGATCGTCTGCAAGGCCCGGCTGATCTGCATGTACAACCGGTGCAGGGCGGGCAGTCCAACCCCACGTGGTTCGTCACATATGGTGATCGCAAACTGGTCCTGCGGAAAAAACCTGATGGTGATATTCTGCCCGGCGCCCACGCGATTGACCGCGAATATCGGGTGCTGGGCGCCTTGGCAGACACCGATGTCCCAGTGCCCAAAGTACGGTGGTTTGAAGAAGACCCAAGTATAGTTGGTACTCCTTTCTACATCATGGACAGGCTGGATGGCCGCGTGTTTTCTGATTGCACCCTACCCGGCCTGTCGCCTGATAACAGACGCGAGATTTACCTGAGCATGGCCCGCACAATGGCCCGGATGCACGCCCTGCGCCCGGATCAGATCGGTTTGTCCGATTATGGAAAACCGGGCAATTACTTTGAGCGGGAGATCAAGCGGTGGACCAGACAATACCAGGATTCGCCCGGCCCCTGTATCCCCGAACTGGACGCATTGATAGAGTGGTTGCCGGCCAACATGCCCGAAGATGACGGTGCTGTTTCTATTGCTCATGGCGATTTCAGGCTGGGCAACATGATGATCCACCCAACCCAACCTCGCGTCATCGCGGTTATGGATTGGGAGCTGTCCACGCTGGGGCATCCGCTGGCGGATTTGGGGTTTTGTGTAATCGCTTGGCTCAGCTCACCTGACGAATACGGGGGCATGCTCGGCACACCGTGGGCAGAAAACGGTATTCCTGCAATGGATGAGTTCATAGAAACTTATTACGCCAGCGCGATCCCAACCGCACCATTGCGTCCGTTCCACATGGCCTTCGCCTTGTACCGGTTTGCCGTCATCTTTGTCGGCATTGCTGATCGGGCGCGCGCTGGGTCGGCTGTATCGGGGGACGCCGCCAAACTGGCACCCCTGGCTGAAAAGTTCGCCAGACGCGCGCTGACCGTTATCGCCGACGATCCATAGTCTCAGAAGAAAGATGCGTAGAAAACATGCAGAACCCAACCCCGAGGCGCTCTGGATTTGGCAAGCCTTCAACCAAAAAACGTCAAGGCAAAAAGAACCCAAAATGACGATCGCCAACCGAGCGCCCAAGTTGCCCTCACAAGCCGGTTACCTTGCTGAAAACAACGGTCTCCAGCCTTGAGACGGATATGGTGACGAGGCACAAGACTTGCGAAATAGCTCCTACGCGAAAAGAGGTTTTTCTATGATTAAGTTTTACTTTCACCCAACGCCAAACCCGATGAAAGTGGCACTCTATCTGGCAGAGGCAAAACTGCCGTTCCAAGTCGTGCCCGTCGATACGCTAAAGGGTGAACAGCACGCAGCTGACTTCACTCGGATCAACCCGAACGCCAAGCTGCCAGCAATTGACGACGATGGAACAATCGTATTCGATTCCAACGCCATCCTGCTTTATCTAGCGGACAAATATAGCATGTTCGCTGGCCAGCCAGCAGATCGCGCCGAGTTGCTATCGTGGCTCATGTTCATAGCCAGTGGGCTGGGGCCATACTCTGGCCAGGCCGTCCATTTCCAGCATGCGGCGCCAGAAAAACTGGATTATGCAATCAATCGGTACCGTCGTGAGGTGCAGCGCCACTATGGTGTTCTGGATGCACGATTGTCGGATCGTACGTATCTGGTGGGTGACGAATATACGATCGTGGATATGGCGGCTTGGGGCTGGATTGACCGCGTGACGCCGGTATTGGGCGAAAGCGAGTTGGACGCTTATCCAAACCTCAAGACCTGGTTTGAGAAGATAGACGCCCGCCCCGCCGTGGCAGAGGCGCGTGAAGTCGGCAAGGATATCAGCTTCAAATCCGAACTTGATGAAGAAGCAATGCGCGCGCTGTTCCCACAAAACTATGACGACTGAGAAGGAAGCTTTTGCGGGGTCGACAGGCTTCGTAGGACGCGCGCACCGCTTATTGGGGGATGGGTCAAGCGTTCCGCTAATTCGACGAAAAACTGATGTCCATGTGGACACCGTTCATATAGAGGCGGCCCAAACCTGTGGTCAGCGCGCATTCCAGCGTTTCCGGCTCGACCTCTAACAGTGCTCGCAGCTTATGCTCGGCAACAGTCATATCACCGTCGCGCAGCGCCTCGGCAATCTCGCACTGGAGCTGGAAAACCGCTGGCCGGTCGGAATGCTCGATCCGAATTTTATCGACAAACCGCAGGCGTGCGGACAGGTTGCGTACAATCTGAGTAACAGCGTCATTGCCGCCAATTTCGATCAACCGGACATGAAAGGACTCGTGCGCCCGCGCAAGGTCGCATGGCGGCAGGGACGCAATGCTGTTCAGAATCTGACGGCTTGATGATACGAGGTCGTTCACCGCATCCGCGGGTGCGCGTTCCGCAACGCGCGGCAGTGTCGCCAATTCAATGTCCCGCCGTGCCTCGGCAAGGTTCAGAACACTTTGCAGCTCCAAGGTCCGGCAGTAAAATCCGTAGTTCCGCCGAAACTGGATCAACTCCTCACTCACCAGACGATTGAGCGCTTCGCGCACAGGCGTCCTGCTCACCGAAAGCGCCTCGGCCAGATCAACCTCGATTATTTTCTCTCCGGGGCGAAACCTGTATTCGATCGCCATCTCGCGCAGCGTCTCATAGACAGCATCCCCGGCCTTGGTTTGAGTTTTTGTCTTTTGCTTGGGCATGGCTACCTCGATCCGATGATCACCAGTATCACACCGAACAGGACAATTGAAATCCCGGCGACGCGCAACAGGCTGATGGGTCGCACAGTCATTCCGAATGCCCCGAAATGATCGATCAGGGCGGCTCCAACAAGTTGTCCGGCAACAATGCAGACGAAAAAGACCGCCGCACCAATGGCGGGTGCAACCGTTACACCGCCGAAAACAAACAAAAAACCTACCGCGCCACCCAGCAGTATCCACCAAGGCAGGGACCATACGGTCGACAGTTGAAATCTGGCTCCGGTCACTAGGAAGAAAGCGATCATCATCGCCAATGTGATCGAAACCGAAATAATCGAAGCCGCGATCGGCGTTCCAAGCACCCGAACAGCGGTCTGATTGATGGCGGGTTGTGCAGCGAGTGCTGCGCCGATGAAAACGGCGATGGGGATCAGCTGCCAATTCATGCCTGCTCTGATCCTGCAAAGGTGTTCACCCGCAGAAGAAATGGCCTTATTGACACGCTCTCCCAAATATCCGCGTTGGCAATTGGATCTTCCGCGATCAAAGCGTCCACAGCGCTGCGGTCCGGGGCGTCGAGCAAAAAGAACGACCCTCCCATTGTCACGCCATCATCTTTGAAGAGCGGGCCGGAAATCAGGACCTGAATGCCGTGTCTGGCCGGGGCCTCGTGCGCATAGGAGCGATGGGCATCAATGACGGCCTGACGCCGCAACAGCGCATCGGGTTTGTCAACGGCGTGAACGATGAAATGCACGTTTGTCTCCTATCTGAACACAAGGCTGAGTGCGGGAACAAACAGCAAAACAAGGGTTACGACGGTCATCATGATTACGAATGGGAAAGTTCCGACAAAGATGTCGCCCAGGGTCGTGTTGCGGTCCGCGATTGTGGATTTCACCACATAGACCGTAAGGCCGAAAGGCGGCGTCAGAAGCCCGATTTCTATGGCAATCACCGTGACGATCCCGAACCAGATCAGGTCTCCGCCCAGCCCTTCAACAATGGGTAGCGTCAGCGGCAGCAGGATCAGCATGATCGAGGTGCTATCCAGTATCATACCCATTACCACCACGATCCCCAGATAGATCATCATGAAGCCATAAAGACCGAAACCGGAATCGGTGAACAGCGATGTTACCTCTTGCGGGATGGTCGATAACGTCAGCATGCGAGAGTACATCGAAGCCGCCACGATCAGTATCAGGATCGAGACAGAAACGAGACCGGTATCTACCAAAACGCGCCAGAACCGGGCCCAAGTCAGCTTGCGCCTGGCAAGGGCGACCACCAAAGCCGCAGCCGCACCGGCGGCACCGGCTTCGGTCGGAGTGAACACGCCCGAGTAAATCCCACCGAGGACGATCAACACCAGAAACGCAATGGGTCCCATTTTGCGTGCGGCACTGCCCCATGTTTCACCTTCGATCACTGTGGGTCGATCGGATTGCATGACAAGGCGGGGGCGGAAATGGGCCATCAGCCAAATCCCTGCACCGAACACCGTCGCCAGCAGAACACCCGGCACGATGGCCGCAAGGAACAGCGCCCCGACCGATTGTTCCGCCAAAACACCGTAGATTATCAACAGCAGGCTTGGTGGGATCAACATGCCCAACACCGATGACCCGGCAACGACGCCAAGCGCAAAGCGGTTATTGTAGCCGTTGGCAACCATCTGCGGCACGGCCACGCGTGAAAACACAGCAGCGGACGCGATCGATATCCCCGTGATCGCCGCAAACACAGCATTGGCTGCAACTGTGGCCATGCCCAGCCCACCCTTGATCCGCTGCAGCATCCATGCCGCGACGCGGAACGCATCTTTGCCGATATCAGCAACGTCGACCACCAATCCCATCAAAACAAACAGCGGGACTACTCCGAACAGATACCGGTTAATCGCGCCGTCTGCCGCGAGCGCCAGCGACCTGACGGCAACGTTTGGATTATCGCGGATCAACCAGATACCCAGAAAAGAAAGTACGATTAGTGCGACCGCAATATGCGCGCCCGAGAAGATCAGCAGCAGCATGAAAGCCACAGTGACCATACCGATCTGCAAGCGGCTCAGATCGGCTGCGAACAATGCGTATCCCAGGATCAGCATGCCAACGAATACGAGGATATAGGGCCAGCCCTTTGGGTTCCGGATCACCGAATGGCGAACCGTCAAAGGTGCGACACGGCCTTCGGATACAAGGGTCTTTATGTCCTTAAGAACCTGCACTGCAAACGCCAGGCAGGTCAGAACTGAGCCCCCGAACAAGCAGGCCTTTATCGGCCATATCGGCGCGGTAAAGACACCCTGCGCGCCAAAGAACTCATCTTCGACCCACGCGTCCACCAGCTTGGGCCAGGTTCCTTGCGCGATTACCGCAAAGACAAAGATCCCGGCCAGATGAAAGACGATGCGAATGAGCGCCGCAGCAAAGGGGCGTTCTTCCTCAAGATATCCGATCAGAATATCGGTTCGAGTCATCCGTCCCGTCATGAGAGCATGTGCCGCCTGCAGGAACACAATTGCCACAATCGAGTTTGCTACAATCTCGGCCACACCCTGAATAGGCGCATTAAGCACCGTGCGCCCGAAGATGTCGGCACAAATCAGAAGCATCAGGCAGAAAATCCAGATCGAGGCCGCCCCGCCGACCACGCTGGTCAACTGGGCAACTCCGGCCTCTATCAGGTCAACTCGGCGACGAAAGGCGCGTTCGCTTGTCATGTCGTGCTGGCCTTAGCGCTCGTCCCAGGCGATCTTGGGTTCTAGCCCCGCCGCCCGCACTTTGGCCATATAGGCGTTGACGACCTCATCCGCATTCAGATCAGCGTTCGTCGCCGCCCACTCACCGGCGAGGTTTGGTAGTCCGGTCTTCCATTCCGCCAGATCTTCGGCGGGCAGTTCAGTCACGATGGCACCGACCTCGGGCAGCTTTGCAAGAAAATCATCATAACGCGCCATGACCTCTTCGGCATGAGCGACGGTATATTCCTCGCCCAGTTCCGTCAGTACCTTGCGAACATCATCAGACAGACCATCCCAAACATCCTTGTTAATCCCAAAGCCACCGGTCATCTGCGCACCGATACCCACAAGGGTTACGTAAGGTGCAACTTCGTAGTGCTTGTTGGGAAACGCGCCCGTGAGGATCACAACCATTCCATCGGCGACACCTGTCTGAATCTGATTGTAGTAGGTTGGCAGAGCACCATTCACCGGCACCGCTCCAAGATGCTTGATCCAGTTTGCGGATGGGCCCGGTGCAAGGATTTTGCGTCCTTTGATGTCTTCCAGAGAGTTAACAGGGAAATTGGTCATCAGGTGATAGGTCTCGACGCCGCTTGCGCCGAGGAATACGACGTTCTGATCGTCCCACGCCTCCTGCAATACTGGCAGTTCGCGGTGTAGCTCGTTCATGATTTCCAGCGTGGCCACCAGATCATCCGAGACAAAGGGGGTAAAGAAAGTCACGTTCTGTAAGGGCATTTTTGACCCTTCCCACATCGTGGCGACCCACCCGGCGTCGGTCAGACCGTCCCCAACCGCTTCCAGAGTATCCTTGAAGCCATAGAGCGAGCCACCATAAGCCTCTGTCCACTCGATTCGGTCTTCAGAGCCCATCGCCTCCAGCCGAGCGTTTGATTCCGCCACGATCAAGGTCGAGAGCTGGCCAACCCATGGTACGACCGTCGGATGGCTGGCCGACATCGTCAGGCTAAAGGTCTCGGCAGATGCCGCACCGGCTCCAAACGTCATCAGCGCCAGTGCACTCAAAAAGCGTTTCATGTTTTCCTCCCATTTGTTCGGCAGATCGCACCGCCATTCACCAAAACGTATCGCACTCACTTAAATTATACAATATTGTATTATATTAAATTACATGCCTAACTAGAACCGTTGATTCACGGAGGAGCCCTTGATGAGCAAAGAACACCAAATGGCGGATGAGGCGGCGCGCGCCATCGCGCAAGAGCTGCAGGACGCCCAGATCGCCGCCGATGCGGAGACCCTGCGCCTGCTTCTGACCGAAGCGCGCACGCACTATGGCTGGCAGGAAAAGGCAGTCGCTGATGAGACGCTGCGCGAGTTGTACGATATTGCCAAGATGGGCCCGACCTCGATGAACCAGCAGCCGATGCGCGTGCTGTTCGTGCAGTCGGAAGACGCCAAAGATCGGCTGGAGCCCGCGCTGTTCGAAGCCAATCGACCAAAGATGCGCAGTGCTCCGGTGACAGCGATCATAGCTTATGACCTGAATTTCTATGAAGAATTGCCCAAGCTTTTCCCGCCCAACCCGGATGCTTCGGACATCTTTCGCAACAACGCGACTGCGGCGCAGGTTAACGCCTTCCGAAACGGATCCCTGCAGGGCGCTTACTTCATGATCGCCGCGCGAGCTGTTGGTCTGGATGTTGGTGCAATGTCGGGTTTCGACAATGCGAAGGTCGACGAGGAATTCTTTCACGGGACGTCGATAAAATCGAACTTCCTGTGCAACCTCGGCTACGCGGACACATCCCGAATTTTCCGCCGCCTGCCGCGTCTGGACTACGCAGACGTCTGCGAAACGCTCTGAGCGAGAAGGAAGACTATCATGGCTGAACCGAAGACAACCAAGGACGACATCCTCGAAGCCTCTAAAGGCATGCTGCAGAAACAGCTTTACGTCGTTTTCACCACCCCGACGAACGGAATGGGTCCGGTGATGGCGAACATAGAAGAGCACCTGAAGTTTCAGGTTTCGTTGGAACAGCGCGGCATCATGCTGGGGGCTGGTCCGCATTGGGAAGAGGATGAGCACACCTGGCTTGGCGATGGGATGGTGATCATCCGCGCCGACAGCCTGGCCCATGCCAGGGAAATCGCAGCGACCGATCCGATGCATTCGTCCGGCGCGCGATCCTTCACCGTGCGGCCATGGTTGTTGAACGAGGGCCGGGTGAACGTAACCATCGATTTTTCGACAGGCAGGCATGCGGTCGACTAGGACAGAGGCGACAAAGCTGAGGGTCATCATTCAGCCGCCTGTTGATGCCCCGGCATGTCCGGCTCTCCCCGAGTTGCATAAGCAAATCCGGGGCGGGCTTTTTGCGTGGCATGCCAGTCGCAAAGCGAGGCCGGTAGTGTAATGCCAAAATCCAATCCACGGGCGCGGTTCAACCCGATGGCGAGGGCGATATCCGCGATGGTAAAGTCAGGGCCCGTCAGGTACCGGTTTTTTGAAGCCTGATCGGCGACAAGCTGAATTGCCTTTTGCGCTTTGATCAGAGCGCCCCGCGCCCGCGGGTCAGCAAGCGGTAGCGAGCCGTCCCGATATACATCTATGAACAGCAGCCGCACCGGCGGCCAGAAGACAAGCGCAAACCAATCCAGCCAGCGATCAACATCGGCCATTGCGCGCTCGTCTGCACCATACAGATGCCCATGCTTGCGCGCGAGGTGGCGCAGGATCGCCTGACTCTCCCAAAGCACCAGATCGTCGGTTTGCCAGACCGGAACCGTCCGGTTTGGGTTTAAGGCAAAGAACTGTGCATTGTCGGTTCCACCAAAAGGGCCGCCAACCTCTACCTGTGCGTGGTCAACGTCTAGTTCATGCAGCGCCCACAAGACCTTTTGCACATTGGTCGAACTGCCGCGCCCCCAAAGTGTCGGTTTGATCTGGTGCCTCGTTATCATGACGGCCGCAGGCCCAAAATCTCGCGCGCCTCGGCTGGCGAGGCGACAGGTCGTTGAAACTTGGCGCATAGGTCAACGGTGCGCTTGACCAATGCGGCATTCGACGGCGCAAGGGTATCTCGATCGAGTCTGATGTTATCTTCAAGACCGGTCCTGCAATGCCCTCCGGCCTCAATACACCATTCGTTCAGAACCAACTGGTTGGGCCCAATACCCGCTGCGCACCATTCAGCATCCGGGGCAAGTCGCCTGAGCGTTTCAACCATAAAATCAAACGAAGGTTTGTCCGCGGGCATGGCGTTTTTCACGCCCATGACAAACTGCAAGTAAAGCGGGCCTTCAAGCCGCCCATCGGCGGCCATGCTTGCAGCCTGAAAAATGTGGCTCAGGTCAAAAGCCTCAATCTCAGGCTTGATATCGTATTTTTTGATCTCCGACGCCAACCAATCGACCAGTTGTGGCGCATTCTCATAGACGCGCGCAGGAAAGTTGTTCGACCCTACGGTCAGCGAGGCCATATCCGGGCGCAGCGGCAGCATCCCGCCACGCTCCTGCCCTGCGCCAGAGCGACCACCCGTCGAAAACTGGATAATCATTCCCGGACAATGCGCCTTTAGACCTTCTTGTAGCCGTGCGAACCGATCAGGGTCAGATGTAGGCGCTCCCTCGTCCGTTCTGACGTGGCAATGCGCTATCGACGCGCCCGCCTCGAACGCTTCCTGAGTGGATTCGACTTGCTCAGAGATCGAGATCGGAACGGCCGGGGTATCCGCCTTTTGTGGCAAAGACCCGGTGATCGCGACGCAGATGATGCAGGGTTTGGTCATCGCTCAGACCTTGGCCAGAACAAAGTCATGTTCGACGTCGTAATACCGGCCCTCAATCCCCAGGGCCTTGGCCTTTTCAGGATCATCCACGGGTTTGAATTCGGCCATCAGGCTTTCTTTGACGCCGAATACCGCGTCCGAGTTGATGTATTCATCATCCGGATCAAAAATATGCGTGGTCAGCGTGTCGTAGCCGTCTTTTGCGATGATGTAGTGGAAATGCGCAGGTCGGTACGGATGGCGCCCAAGCTCTTTCAGCATCTTACCAACGGGGCCATCATAGGGAATGGGATAGTACTTTGGCTTAACCGCCAGAAAGTGATAGCGCCCGTCTGGTCCCGTTCTGAATTTTCCGCGCAGGTTAAAGTCTGGCTGAATGCCCTTTTGCTGGACATCGTAGAACCCTTCGTCATTGGCCTGCCAGACGTCGATCGAAACACCCTCGAGCGGTTGGCCATCGGTGTCCAGAATGCGGCCATGCACCAGCATCCTTTCCCCTTTGCCGTCCAGACAGATATCGGCACCCATCTCAAGTTCCGGTACACCGTCGACATGGAACGGACCCAGCACGGTGTTCTCGGACGCACCCGTGGGCCGACGTGAATTGATGGCATCGACCAGCATCGAGACACCCAAAGTGTCGCTGAGCAGAATAAACTCCTGACGCCAATCGGTGCACATATGCCCGGTCTGGGTCAGAAACAGGATGGCCTTCATCCACTCGTCCTGGCTCGGCTCGATTTCCTTTACCGCCTCATGGAGCTTTCGGATGATGACCTCCATCACCTCTTTGAGGCGCGGGTCGGGGCACTCGGCAATGCTCTCGATAACAACATCGGCCGAGTTTTCTTCGGTAAAGTAACCGTTGGTTTTACTAAACATTTCGAATGTCCTTATCGTGCGAGTATTCTGGTCAAAACGCGGCGCAGCTCTGCCCGTGGGTCGTCCGAGATAGCGTCCGCGCGCCACGCGACATGCTGATCGGGCCGCACCAGCAGACAACCCGTATCCGAGATTTCCGAGGCCCGTGCCCAGTCTCCTGCGTGGTCGACATAGGTCTGGCGCGGCCCGATAACGTGACAGCGAATGGGCATTCCGAACTCCTGCGATACCGCATTTGCGGCGGCCACCCAGGCCTCACCACCTATCCCTGTAAACACCGTGAATTCTCCGCGACCACACAAATCCAGCGTCGAATGCTTATTGCCCGTGTCGTGGTCAAACACCCAAATATGCGGAATGCGCGCTCCCGGCCATGTTGTCGGTTGGTAGTGCAGTTCAGCATCCCGATCGAAACCGGGATCTGGCTGGCCATCCTTTTCGATGGCACCGGAGTCGTAGCGTTGGTTCATCTCGACACCATGCGCATCAAACTCGTATTTCTTGAACGCGATGGCCTCGCGGATTGCCGCGCGCTGCGCCGCGGCCTCGGGGGTCGAGCCTGTACGGGCCTCAAGGTTGCTTTGCATCACCTCCGGGTCGACGCCTTCTGCCATGCCAAGCGATTCAAAGATCGGGCCGAATTCGCCAATGGACTGGTTTGCCCGCGTGACAATCTGCTTGGCAACCGGCGCGCGTTCTGCGCTGTAGCTGTCCAGCAGGCTCTCGCCGGCGTGGCCTTTCAGGACAGCTGCCAGTTTCCAGGCGAGGTTAAAGCTATCTTGAATTGACGTATTCGAACCCAAACCATTTGACGGCGGGTGGCGGTGTGCCGCGTCGCCCATGATGAACACGCGGTCCTTTTGCATATGCGTGGCGTACATGTTGTTGACGGTCCAGGTGTTGGCGCTGATCAATTCGATCTCAAGGTCCGGGTCGCCGACAAGCTGGCGCGCAACCTGGGTCGCCATCGCCTCGTCCACCTCGGGCGCGGGTTGGTTGATGTCATACCCCCAGACTATCAGCCATTCATTCCAGGGGCGGACCATACGGACCAGACCCATGCCGATGCCACCCACATTCGCGCCGGGTTGCATCACCCAATACAGAACCGATGGCCGATGCGCGACGTATTTGCTGAGATCGGCCCGAAACAGGATGTTCATCGAGCCTCCAACGCCCATCTGCCCCTCAAACGGCAGGCCGGCATGTTCGGCAACCAGAGAATTGCCACCATCCGCACCAACCAGATACTTGGAGCGGATCGTGATTTCTTCGCCCGAGAGACGATCCAGACAGGTCGTCGTCACGCCGTCCCCATCCTGTTCATGGCGCAGGTATTCTGTGCTCATCCGCGCCTGAGTACCGCGACGGCAGGCCGTGCCAAACAGGATCGGTTCCATGAAGGTTTGTGGCAGATCGTTCATCATGGTCGGGCTGGACAACAAGTGTTCCGCCTTCGACAAGGGGTGATTGCCCCAGCTTTTCATGCGCCCGATTTCCTCACCGGCGAGGCTTTCGCAGAACACGTTCTCGCCCATCAGATCCTGATGCGCAGCATGCATATAGGCTTCGGCCTCGACCTCGTGACCAAGGTCGCGCAGCACCTCCATCGTGCGCTGATTGGTGATATGAGCGCGTGGTGTATTGGCCAACCAGCGATAGCGGTTGATGACCATGTTCTCGACGCCATAGCTCGACAGCAAAGCTGCCGTTGCGGACCCCGCTGGGCCGGTCCCGATGATCAGGACATCCGTTGTAATGGTGGCCATAAGCTCTCTCCCTTGTTCTTTGAAGTCCTCAGGACCGTGGGTCCCAGAGGCGGCCGTCATATTCGGCCTCATAGGCTTTGCCGTCCGGGTAGCTGACCAGTTCCAGCTGCATGCCCCAGGGAGCCAGGAAATAGACCCAGGTTTCACCGGCGCTGGGGCCGTCGGTCATGGTGGTCGGATTGCCCAGAACCTGAATGCCCTTGTCCTGCAAATAGCTGACGGCCCCTTCCATATCGGTGGTGTAAAACGCGATGTGATGCCCGCCGATATCCGAGTTGCGCGGTAGTTTCGTATCCTGATCGGGTGCGGTGTATTCGAAGATTTCGAAATTAGCGCCGTTACCGCAGCGTACCAGCCGCATCGTCGGGATCTCGGCCTTGGCGTCCACGTTCAGGTGGTCCGCCATCCAGGTGCTGTCACCGCCCGAGAACGGTCCCAGCGGGTAGAACACATTGCAGCCGATCACGTCCTGAAAGAAGGTGACGGCCTCATCGACGCTCGGGACTGTAAATCCCACGTGGTCTGTACCTGTCATTCCCGGCAGTGAACTGCCAGCAAATGCACCAGTTCCAAGTGCTGCGGCCGCGACCGTCAATGCGAGTGTTTTCATGGATCAATCCTCCTTGTTCAACTGCGCGCCAATCACCAGACGACGGCGCACGGGGAATATTTGAAGTCCGGTTTTCTCAGAGATCAGCCCCCAGATGCCGCGCGGTGCGAAGAGCATGACGGCGATGCCGATCAGCCCGAGCACCATGAGATACCAGGAGCCGTAATCGGCCAGCAGGCTCTGCAGGATGAAGAAGATCAGCACGCCCAGGATCGGGCCTTCGATGGTGCCGATGCCTCCGATCACGACGATGAAGATCACGTAAGCCGTCCAGTCTGTGACCGAGAACGCCGCATCCGGAGAGATGCGCAGTTTCTGCACGTAAATCAGAGCGCCCGTCAGTCCCGTCCCAGCGGCTGAGACAAGATAGACCAGCCACTTCATCCGCACCGCATCGACACCGACGGATTTCGCTGCTTCGACATTGTCTCGGACGGCAGCCAGTGCCAGCCCACGTTTTGTTCTGAGCAGCCAGTAGATACCTGCGATCGTTGCGATCACCAGCGCCAAGGCCAGCCAGTACGTCAGGATATCCCGTGCTGCCGCACCGCGAACGTCAAACGTGGTCTGAATCCATTCGGTCGCCCACATCTCGCGCGTAGCCGTGCGCGGTAGAGAGGTTCCGGTGCCACCGCCGAGCACTTTCCATTGCGCCACCAGCAGGCGCATGACCTCGGCGATGACCCATGTTCCGATGGCGAAGTAAGCCCCTTGCAGGCGGAAGGCGAAAAAGGCTGTGGGTATGGCGACAATCAGGGCTGCAACGCCGCCCAGCAGGATCGCCGGAACCGGGTCCATGCCCCACAGGATGACACCTCCGAACATGGCGTAGGCCCCCATGCCAACGAACGCTTGCTGGCCGACGGACACAAGGCCACCATACCCCGCCAGCAAGTTCCAGAACTGCGCCAGTACAAGCATGGTGAAGATGAAGAACAGGTCCTGGATCAACCCTCGGCTGGCAAATGTCGGCAGCAGGATGAACAGGATGATCAGAGCGATACAGACGGCTCCGGCGCTGTAGGACGCGCGGGTCTGCGTGTGGACACGGTACATCGAAGTATCTGTCATCAGTCCACCGCCCTTGGAAACAGGCCTCTGGGTTTGATCAGAAGCACGATCAGAAAGGCCAGATGACCGGCGAGGATTTGCCATTCTGGATTGATCGCGGCACCCACGGTCTGCGCAACGCCGATGATGATGCCACCCGCAAGCGTGCCCCACAGGCTGCCCAGCCCGCCGATAATCACTGCCTCGAAAGCATAGATCAGGCGTGCGGGGCCGATATTGGGATCGAAGTTCGCACGCATGCCCAGATAAAGCGCGGCCAGTGTCACCACCAGCATGGCTATCGCTGTCGCTGTGGCAAAGATGCGTTCGGGACGGATGCCCATCAACCCAGCCGTGACCGCATCATCGGATGTCGCGCGGAAGGCACGGCCCAGCTCAGTCCGATAGAACAATTGGTTAAGCGCAACGATCACGAAGATCGCGGAGCCGAAGGTCAACAGAGGCAACACACCAAGGTTCAGCCCCCCCACCTGCACCGAGGCTGTGGTGATCTCACCCGCTGGCAGGCGCTGACTGTCGGCGGAAAACCCTTCAAGCAGCGCGTTCTGCAGAACGACGGACAAGCCAAACGTGACCAGCAAAGGCGGCAGGATGTCCGGCCCCAGCACACGGTTCAGCACGTGGCGCTGCAAGGCCCAACCCACGCCGAACATAATGGGGGCGGCGATGAACACCGCTAAAAACGGGGAAAGGCCCATAAGCGAGACAAGCAGCAGGATCAGGTAGGCAGCAAAGACGATCAGGTCTCCGTGCGCCAGATTGACCAGCCGCATGATCCCGAACACAAGGCTGAGACCAGCCGCGAACAGGGCATAAAGCCCGCCCAGCAGGACGCCCTGAATGATGGTGTCGATCCAGATCATGCGGCGGCCCCTCCGAAATAGGCGTCATGAATGGCCTCGCGGCTGAGCGTGTCTGCCGTGCCCTCTAGCGTGACGCGACCTTCCATCATGCAATAGACGCGGTCGGCGACCTTGAGCGCCTGACCGATGTCCTGCTCGACCACGATCAGGCTCGCCCCGGCCTCCTGAATGCGGGGGACGGCGGCGTAGATATCCTTGATGACGACGGGCGCGAGACCGAGGCTGATCTCATCGCACAACAAGACGCGCGGGTTGCTCATCAACGCGCGGCCTATAGCCACCATCTGTTGCTGACCACCCGACAAGGCAGTGCCCGGATGGTTGCGCCGTTCTTTCAGGATCGGGAACAGGTCATAGATCGTCTGCAAAGACCAATGCCCTTGTACCTTGCGGCCATAGGTTCCGATCAGCAGGTTTTCCTCGACGCTCAGCGACGGGAACAGCTTGCGCCCTTCAGGCACCATCGCGACGCCGCGCCCCATGATCTCATCCGAGGTCAGATCACCGATGGGTTGGCCGTCGAACCGGACCTGATCCGAACCATTCGTCAGCACACCCGAGATCGAACGCATCAGGGTGGACTTCCCTGCCCCGTTTGCACCGATGATGGCGACGGTCTCGCCCTGTTCCAGATGGATATCCACGCCGAAAAGGGCCTGAAAATCTCCGTAATGCGCTGTCAGCGCCTGGGTTTCCAGCAAACTCATCAGACTTCAATCCCCAGATAGATTTCTTTGACTTCGCGGCTGTTCATGATCTCATCCGGATCGCCCAGACCAATTACCTTGCCGAAATCCAGAACCAACAGCCGCTCGACCACCGAGGTGAGCGCGTGCAGCACATGTTCGATCCAGATGATCGTCACGCCGCTGGCGTGCAGGCCTTTGATCGTGTCGATCAGGGCGATGCATTCGGCGTCAGTCAGCCCCCCAGCGATTTCGTCCAGCAGCAGCAGTTTTGGATTGGTCGCCATCGCGCGGGCCAGTTCCAACCGCTTGCGTTGCAACAGGGGCAAGCCACCTGCCGGGTCATTGGCAACGTCGGCCATCTCGGTCTGTTCCAGAATGCGGGCACAGTCCGCTTCGACGTCATGTTCGGACTTACCCTGCCCGTGCGTCGCAGCCACCAGAAGGTTCTCAAAAACCGTCAGGTGATCAAACGGCTGGGGGATCTGGAACGATCGCCCGATCCCGGACAGGCACCGTTGCATCGGCGGCACGCGCGACACGTCTGCCCCGTCGAATTGAATCGACCCGGCATCTGCCATGAGGTTCCCCGTTATCAGGTTGAACAGCGTCGATTTCCCCGCCCCATTCGGGCCGATGATCCCTAATGCCTGCCCTTGCGCGACGTCAAAGCTGACATCGTCGGTCACGGTCAGCGCGCCGAAACTTTTTGAGACATTTTTGAGCGAAAGAATGGTCATACCGGTCGTCCTGCCCCGGATTAACGCCGGGGCACTGGTTGCATTTCGATCAGGAGATTTCTTCCATCACACCCGCAGTCGGAATCTCGGGCGCTGAGGAGTTATCAACGATCACAAGGTCATAGCTGCCATTTTCGAGCAGCCGCCACTGACCACCCACCAAAGGTGTTTTCGCTACGTTCTGAGCGGCAAAGGGCGGCAGGCCCGCGCCATCAAAGGCGATCCGACCTACGATTGACTCCAACTGCGTTGCGGCGATGGCTTCGGCCACGGCATCGCCGTCACCCGCATCATCCACGCGGCCCATGACGTTGGCCGCCATTTCGAACAGCGCGTGAACAAAACCGATGGGTTGGGTCCATTGGCGGTTGGTGGTAGCCATGTATCCTTGCGCCAGTTCAGCCGAACTTGCACCTGTCAACGACGATGAGAATGGGTGCGTGGGCGACCACCAGACCTCGGAACTCAGGTTGTTGCCTGCATTGCCCAACGCCTCAACCGCCTGCGGGAACAGGATGGCTTTGCCGATGCTAGCGGCCTTTGGCGTGAAGCCCTGCTGCTTGGCTTGGCTCCAGAAAGTCGTGAAATCGGGCGGGATCGGCACGCCGGTGACGATCTCGACATTCGCTTGACGGAACGCATTGATCTGGGCCGAGAAATCATCGGTCAGGTTCTGGTACCGGCCGGGATCTGTCAGGCTATATCCCAACTCGGATAGAACCGGCGGGAAACCCACATTCGGGTCGCCCCAGGCATTGCCATCGCCGTCATTCGGGAACAATGCGCCGACCTGCTTGTTGGTCTCCAACTGACCCCACATCGCCGTGAAGACCGAGATCACATCCTCCAGCCCCCAGAAGAAGTGATAGGCGTAATAGAACGGCTCCCAGCTGGCTGGATCGCCTGGGTTGCCTTGTTGGCCGATAAACCACGGCTGCCACGGGGCTACAGTGGAAATACAGGGCACTTCCTCGGCCTCACAGGTCGAGGCAACCGGGTTGGTCGTTTCGGGTGTCGAAGCGACCAGCATCAGGTCAATCTCATCATCCACGATCAGCTCGCCAGCGACATCTGCGGCGCGGTTCGGGTTTGACTGGCTGTCTTTGACGATGACTTCGAAATTCGCACCGGCGTCGGACGCGGCGAAATTGTCGAGAATAAACTTGTCGGCCTCGGAGAAGGCGGCCAGAGGACCTGATTGCGGGCTGACATAGCCCAGCTTGATCTTGGCGCCCTGAGCGATAGCGGGCGCAGCGAGCGTTCCGGCGGCCAAACCGAGGCCGGTTGCCGCGCTGGATTGCAGCAATTTGCGTCGTGTGATCATGTGTCCCTCCCTTGACACGGTGAACTCAGGTGCCGGGGGCGGTGCCCGCCCAGGCGTTTTGCAGCAGGGCCCGCAGCCCGTCAGCAGTGACCGGCTGCGGGTTCCAATACGGGTTCTTGAGTGCGATTTCGGTGGCGCGATCCAGATCGGACTCTGACAGGCCAAAGTCTTTAAGAGCCATTGGTGCGCCCATGGATTTGGAAAAATTCCAAAGCGCCTGACCTGGCTCAGAACCGCCTAGGATGTCCGACACGGGTGCCAGCAACTCCGGCACACCCACCGCGTTGTAAGCGATGGCATGGGGCAGAACGATCGCATGGGTTTCCGCGTGCGGCAGATTGAAGGACCCGCCGAGCGTATGGCAAAGCTTGTGATGCAACGCCATTCCAACCAGACCAAGTACGGTGCCGCAGGCCCATGCACCTTGCTGTGTTTCCGCGCGGGCGGTCAGGTCACCCGGATTGGCAATGACCTTTGGCAGACCCTCGGCAAAAGCATTCAACCCATCAATGGCCAGCGCGGTGGTCTGCTCGGTGCGATCTTTGGCATACAGCGCCTCGGCCGCGTGTGCCATTGCGTTCAAGGCGCTTGTCACGGTCATCGCAGGCGGCAAAGAGGTCACGAGTTCGGGATCATACAGAATGACACGCGGCAGCACCTTTGCATCTGTCAGCGTGGTCTTCACCCCACCTTCGGTTTGGCCCAGTATAGGCGTGGCTTCACTGCCGGCATATGTGGTAGGAATAGCGATTTGCGGCAAACCGGTCCGAAGGGCAATCGCCTTACCTAAGCCAATCGTCGAACCTCCACCGATAGAGACGATGCTATCGGCCTGAACGGATTGGGCGTGGTCGACCGCCTCTTCGGTCACATCTACCGGTGTGTGCATTGTCGCCCGCGTGAAGACACCCGCCGCGCGGTCGCCGATCGTGGTCGCCAGCTCCATCGCCATATCGACTTGCTGGGGCGTCGAAAGAACCAGCGCCTTGTCGGACCCAAACGCGGCCAACTCGGCGCAAATGTCATTGCGCAAACCCTGCCCAAACCGGACTTTCTGACCGTTTATGCTGGTGATGTTGGGTGCCATTGGGCGGGTTCCTGTCCTGCGTGGAATTGCGGATTGGCTGCGACGCTAGCAGGTGCGGAATGTGGTCTTGATCGAATTTTCGATCATCAATATAACTTTGCGTTATGAAGCTGGACCCACGACATCTGGAGATACTTGCCGCTATTGTGGAAGCAGGCGGTTTGACCGAAGGGGCTGTTTTGCTTGGAAAATCGCAACCGAGCGTGTCCCGAAGCGTGTCTTTGCTGGAAGACCGTGTAGGCGAACCCCTGTTCCTGCCCACACGCAGACCCCTGCAGCCGACAGAGCTGGGCCTTGCGCTTGCGCTGGAAGGTCAAAGAATCCTAAGCGCGGGTCGCCATGCAAGTCGCGTTGTGGACGAACACCGTCAAGGCATTGCCGGTGCGGTGCGGGTTGCGGGTACGCCGATCTTCATGGACGGTGTTATCTCGAACGTGATTGCAGAGTTTCAAGCCGATTACCCCAATATTAGGATCGACCAATCCTATGGATACCCCACTGAACTTTTGTCGCAGTTGTCCGCTGAAACTCTGGACCTCGCCATTCTCCCTATGCGTCCGGCAGACGTGTCCGACGAGTTCGAATTTCGTCAAATCCTGCCTGGTCGAAACGTCATTGCGTGCCGTGTTGGGCACCCATTAGCGCGCAAAAAAGAGGTGAAGCTGGAAGATATCACCGAGTATTCCTGGATCGCGCCACCTGCAAACAGCCCGCTGTTTCGTGATTTGCGAAACACGCTGGACGGTATCGGTATGCGAGACCTCAAAATCAGTTTCACAGGCGGGTCCTTGAGTGCGGTTGTGAACGTTCTGACGGGTTCAGACTCCCTAACCGTTTTGCCTTTTTCGGTGGTCTTCATGATGCAACGGCAAAAGACTCTGACAGCACTGCCGATAAAAATAGGTGACCCCGACCGGCACTTGGGATGCGTCACGCTAAGCGCCCGAAGCATACCAGCTTCGTCGAACCGCGTGCTTGAGTTCATAAAGCTGAAGTTTGAAATGCTTGATCGGTTGATTTGCAGCGCGGAATAATCTCCCTCACCGGTCTAACCTGAAAAGACAAAAAGATTGACTTGCCTTGTGAAGCCTGCACTACGATTTAGACGGATGCTATTCAATGCATGCTGCCTCAGGCATTCTTGTTGGATTTGGTGGACTTCTTAGCGCTGTCAGACGAATTCTATCCAATCTCAATTTGCGGCGGAAACCGCGAACCTATCCAGTACAAAGCTGACGCCAATCGGCTGAAGCGGCGATGCCTGTCAACTTGAAGCCGCCTCAGCTGGTCAGCGATCTTTCCCGGTTGAAGTGGTTGTAGGCGGACGAGTGGACGGCGGCGAACTTCTGCAAACTTCGTAAGCGCCTGAAATGCTGCATCGCGCGCACTCTTCGTCGAAACGGCGAGTGCGAGTTCTCTACGCAGTTGTTGAGCCCCTGCCCTCCTCAGCTCAAGTTCTTCTGACAAGGCCATTCGCTGCAGTGCAAGACTGTACGTTCTATGAATAGTCTCTGCTCGGGCCACTGGCCCGTATTGTCTGAACCTCGAAAAATTGATGTTGGACAAACGGGGGTTTTTCGTAATGGCTATAGGCCACAGATGCGAAGAATCGTAATGCCAAACAATCATCGCTTACTCCATACTCCGCAGCAAATCGCAATTGGTCTTAGTGTTCGTTCGAAAAGAGGATTTACATGAGCAGCATAGATGTTTCCGTCCCGGACGGATCAAACCAGAGCCTTGATATCGCGATCTCGGAAGACGGGACTGCGGAATTGGGGTGCACTTACGAGATACCTGCCCGATGCGGCATCGCGGTCAGGCTTGCGCGGGGGCAGGTTCTCAGCATCGTCAATCCAAGCGGTCATCAGGTCTGTGACTTCTTCGCGTTTGCCGCCGGGAACCTGGAAGAACATCTGTCGATGCCCCATCTGCATACCTCGATTGCCTCAATCTTCCCGAAGGTTGGCGATGCCTTGGTCAGCAACCAGCGGAGACCCTTGTTGACGATCACCAAAGACACGTCGCCGGGCGTGCACGATACGGTTATCGCCTGCTGTGATCACGCGAGGTACCGCGAACTGGGCTGTAAAGGCTATCACGACAATTGTGCGGACAACCTGCGCATGGCGCTTATCGCTATCGGGCTGAAGGCGCCGCTTATCCCGGCCCCGTTCAACATCTGGATGAATGTGCCGCTCGAGGCGGATGGATCAACCAGCTTTGAACCTCCGGTCGCGCGCGCGGGCGACCGGATTTCGCTGCGGGCTGAAACCGATCTCATCGCCGTGATGTCGGCCTGTCCCCAAGACATGACACCCGTCAACGGCGAAGGGGTTACGCCGGACATACTGTCGTTCAGCGTATCGGCAGGCTGAACCTTTAGCGCGGAAACGCCAGTTCCGGCGAGTAGTTGTCAAAGCTGCTAAGCGTTTGTGCATTGCATTCTACCTGCCAGCGCGACCCTGGAACAACGGCAGAAATGCAAGGGAAAGCTTTGCGATAACTCTCTGTGCGCTCGTTTTCCTCGATCGCTATGGCCAAAATCCCGGCCACGACACCGTCTTGACGCTCGACCAGTCGGATCGCACCTTCCATCGTACCACCGGTCTCGACCCATTGATCGGCCAGTAGAACCCGCGTGCCTGCGCCAAATGCAGGTTTGCGCATCTCCATCTCCTGTGTGCGGCCAGAGTAATTTCCGAAACTCACCTTGTCAGTGTCCACACACAGTTTGCCGGCCTTTCGGATGGGCAGGAAACCCACGCCGGAACGGGCCGCAATTGCGGCCCCAAGCACAAAGCCCATCGCGTCCAGCCCACCAACAAGGTCATACTCAACGTCTTGCAGATCAGCCATCAGATCATCAAGAAGATCGTCGAAGGCCGCACCGTTAATATAGATCGAGGTCGGATCCAGCCAGGCAAACTTGTCCCCCTTGGTGTTAGGGGCCATAATGTTGAGATACCAGCGATCGTCGCGCGGGCCTTTGTTTCGTGCTGTCATGGTTTTTCTCTCTGTCCGAGGGAGCGTGTTACCTGCATCAATGCGTGAAGCCTTGCAGGGTTGATGTCATAGAAATTGCCTGCTTCATTGATACCTGTGGCAACCATGAAGCAATCTACATCGCGATAGCTTTCAGCATTCTCCGGCGTGATGCCGGACGCGATCGCGAGAGCCTTGTTCCCAATGGCATGTCGGAAGGTGGCAATCTTGCCAAGGTCCGCTTCCTGACCTGTCGCCACGCCCGATGTCGTGACAACGTCCATGAAGGCGCATGCTTCGTGGGCAGCATCCGCATAATGCCTAGGCTCAATCTCACGCTGTTTCTTGAAACAAGTGCCCCCGAAGTACAGGCCGTTCCAGCCGCTGTCCTCGTAAATCTGAGCAATTTCTCGTGCTTCGATGTTTTCGCCATGTTCGTCGATGCGAGCGTCATCGGCCCAGTAAGCATCGACAGTAATGCCTTCCGATGCCAGCGCCCCCAGCATCGGGAATGCCTCCTTCCCCGTGACTGCCAGAAAGTTGACGCCCATCCAAAGGGACGGATATGCCGCGCGCGTACTGCTGATGATGGGCAGGAAAAGCTCGGGCTCGAAATCATGATTGATCAAGAAGCACCCGGCGGCGCCTGCACCTATGACCTCTCGTACATTCCGCAAGGTGCGTGGCAGATCGAGCACATGGATTACCGGCAGAACAACAGGCCCGGTTGATTTGAACAATTTGTGAAAAGCATCACGCTGCATAAGGGCAGAATAGGCAACATATCGGGATAACAGAAATTTATTATTGCAATCTATGGATTAGTATTCGAAATTCGACGACATGCGCGTCGTTAACTTGCCAACCGATCTGTTGCGAACCTTCGTCACCGTGATCGAGGTCAAGAGCCACACCCGCGCTGCCGATCTTCTCAACCGTTCGCAACCAGCGGTCAGCCTGCAGATCAAGCGTCTGGAAGACCTCGTGGGGTACAAGCTTATCCGACAGAAAGGTCGGACAATGCATGTCAGCGAAAAGGGCGAAGCATTGGCCATGCACGCAAGGCAGATTCTGCGGCTTAACGACATGGCCATGGGTCTTTTTGAAAGGCCGGATGCAGACATGGATCTGCGTATCGGCCTGCCGCTAGACTATGGCGTTCGGTTATTGCAGCAAGAAGTCACATCCCTAGTGAAAGAAAACGACGGGCTTAAGGTGACGATCAACTGCGATTTGTCACAGAATCTGCACGACGCATTGATGCGTGACGAGCTCGACATCATTGTCGCGCTGTATCAAGGCGGCGATCCGCAGTTTCTTGTTCAGCAGTGGCAGGAACAGCCGGTTTGGGTGGGTGCAGACACCATTCGCCCAGACCAGTTCGACGACCTACCACTTGTGGCACATCCTCCGGGCTGCGTTTACCGCCAGCGGATGACAGATGCTCTGAAGTCGGTCCAGCGGAATTGGCGGGTGGTGTTCTCAAGTCCCAATATCGATGCAGTTCAGGACGCCGTACGCGATGGGCTTGGCTTTACGTGCCTGACGACGCCAACCACCCAGAAAGGCATGCGGCTGATTTCAGGGGACGAGGGACTGCCTGCTCTGGAACCCTTGCGAATTGGACTGTTCTATCGGCAGACCCGACTGGGCAGCTGGGGCAATCTGGCTGCGGAACGGCTGACCCGGACGATCGAAAACGTGCTGGTCGACAAGGTCGCCAGAGAGGTCTGACATAAGAAGGCTTAATGCATCCATTTCACGCATAAATTTCCTATGACTCCGGATTCTGAGTAGTCTTTGCAAAAGGGCTTTCCGCCCGTGTCCAAAGCCAAACGCGGGCGCAAAAAACGACCAGACAGCAGCGGAGTATGATTTATGAAAAAATCTCAAGAAAACAACAAGAAACAATATCTGAGAAGAGATGTATTGCGGATAGGTGGCGGTATCGCCTTAGCAACTCCTTTTGTGGGTCGCGCCTGGGCGCAGACCACTGAAATCAATATGCTGGCATGGTATGGCCATGGTGAACCCGACATGGTGGGCGCATTTGAAGAGGCCAACAACGTTAAGTTTGTGCCCAAATACTATGCAGGCGGGGACAATATGTTGGCACTAATCGCGCAATCACCTCCTGGCACTTATGACATTATTCTATCAGATGGCGAGTTCGTGCAGCAACTGAACGCAGCCGGCTACATCGAGGAACTTGACCACAACGACTACCCCTTCGATGACATGTTGCACGAGGACTTCACGAAATTCCCGGGCCACTGGGACGGAGACACTCTTTATTCGATGATCCTGCGCGGCGGACACCTGGGGGTGTCCTACAACACCACCGCCCTGAGCGCCGAGGAAGCATCGAGCTATGAAGGCTTCTGGAAACCCGAACTGCAGGGCAAGGTGGGCCATTTTGACTGGCATCTGCCCAACCTCGGCATGATGAGCCTGAAGAACGGCAATGGGGCGGGACTCTGGGATCTCAATGACGATCAATGGCAAGCGGTGCAGGACACCACGATGAGCCTGCGCGAACAGGTTGGCGGGTTTTTCGATTACGGGGGAACCTTCAACGGGCTGAAGAATGGTGAGATGCTGGCAATGTGTGGCATTGGCGACTGGATTACTGGTGTGCTGGAACGCGATGGCGCGCCAGTGGCGTCGGTCATTCCCAAGGAAGGCGGCATTCAGTTCACCGAAAGCTACTGTATCGGCAAGGGCAGCAGCAAAGCGGATCTTGTGAAGTCCTTCATCCAATACATGCTGTCACCCGAAGGTCAGGTGAAGTCAGCCCAGATGCTTGCTTATCCCGGTTTCTGCGTCACCAAAGGCGGTCGTGAACTGTTGCAGGAGGTTGACCCCAACGAGGCCAAGCGCAGCCACCAGATAGATGGCATGCCCAATGACCCGATCGCTCTTATAAACGAAGGGCGCATCCACTATCGCGACATTCCCAAACAGCAGACGCTGGAGGATTGGAACGACTTTTGGTCTGAATACAAGAACGCCTAAAGCGCTGACGGGCGGCCCGATCGGTCGCCCGTCACATGGCGAGGACTGAAGCACTTGAGACCAAAAAACAAAGTCGACCTTTATGCCCTGACTTGGAGGTTGCCCATCATTCTGTGGCAGCTGATTTTCTTCGTCGGGCCAGTACTGTTCATGATCGCTATTTCGTTCTTCGTGGTGAAGAACTATCGCATGACCGAGGCCTTCGAGTTCGTGAACTGGCAGCGGATGCTAACGCGCGGTTATTTCTGGGACAGCTACTGGTACACGCTGTTCATTGCGTCGCTGAGCGCCAGCATCGCCATGATGCTGGCATTTCCCGCCGCCTGGGCGCTGGCATTCCGCGCCTCTGAAAACCTACGCCGATGGGCGGTGTTCCTGCTGATTATTCCTTTCTTCACGTCCTATCTTGTGCGGACCTTTTCCTGGTACGTCATACTGGCCGAAAGTGGTGTTTTAAACGCCATGCTGGGCTATGTCGGCCTTGGGCCCTACAAGATGCTAAACACCCATTTCGGGACAGTTGTCGGGTATCTGACCCTGACATTGCCACTGGCGGTAATCCTGCAAACCGTGACAATGGCCAATATCGACAAGACGTTGGTAGAGGCAGCGCGCAATCTGGGGTGCAAGCCCTTGGCGACGATCTGGCGTGTTGTCCTGCCGCTTTCAAAAACTGGGCTCATCGTGGCGGCCTTGTTCTGCTTTATCCTTGCGTTCGGAGATTTCGTAGCGCCCTTCTATCTCGGCGGTTCACAGGAACCGACGTTGCCCATCCTGATCCTCGACACCACCAAATCCGGCCAGCAATGGCCCCGGGCAGCAGTTGTTGCGATAATGATGATGCTGACGCTGTTCGCAGTGGCGTTCACCGCCATTGTGCTTGCGTATCGCAAACCCAAGGGAGCACGCTGATGCAGGGGCGCGGATTGAATGTCATTCTGGGTGTTTATGTAGCGCTGATTTTCACCTTTGTGTTTGCACCGATCTTCTTCAGCCTTGTTTTCTCGTTCAATTCACAACGCTTTCCGACCATCCCGCTGGGTGAATTCTCGACCGAATGGTACGTGAAAATCCTGACGGATCCAGATGTATGGCAAGCGGTCCGTAATTCGGTGATCGTGTCCCTAAGCACAGCCCTGCTGGCAACGACCTTGGGGTTCTGCACCGCTTACACCGACTTCCGCTACAACTTCCGCTTCAAGGGACCTTATCTCGCCTTGATCCTCCTGCCGCCGACCATTCCGTTGATCATCATGGCGCTAGCCATGCTCGCATGGTTGTCCCGGCTCGGGCTTTCGGGGCAACTGTGGAGCATCATCATGGCGCATTCCGTGCTAACCGCTCCCTTTGCAATGGCGATCATTCGGCTTCGATTGCACCAGATGGACCCTGATCTCGAAGCTGCCGCCTGGAACCTTGGAGGCACCGAGTGGCAGGCAATGCGTCATGTCATCGTGCCTTTCTGTCTGCCCGCCATCATCTCTTCGCTGTGCCTGACTGCGGCAGTATCCTTTGACGAATTCGCGGTGGCCTGGTTTGTCTCGGGCCTGAACAAAACGGTTCCCATCGTGATCCTCGAAATCGTTCAAGGTAACATTGACCCTCAGGTCAACGCCATCGGGACATTTGTTTTCCTGACCTCAATGACGCTGGTGGTCGCCGCTCAGGTGATTTTCATCAGCCGCCAGATCAAGAGCCATTCCTGACATGACTAAACCGCTTGTAACTTTCCACAATGTTGAAAAACGCTTTGATGACTTTGTGGCCGTACGGGATATGAACCTCGAGATCCATGAGGGAGAGTTTCTGGCCATCATGGGGTCGTCCGGCTGCGGCAAAACCACGACGCTGCGTATGCTCGCGGGTTTGGAGGCGCCGACGGGCGGCGAGATCCGAATTGCCGGACGCCTTATGAATGACGTCAAACCGCATGAACGGGACACGCCACTCGTTTGGCAGTCTCTGGCGCTATTCCCCTTCCTGACAGCGCGCGAAAATGTAGAGTTCGGGCTGAAGATGCGCGGGGTAGCCGCAGCGGAACGCAAGCGCAGGGCGCTGGACTGGCTGGAACGCATGCAGATCGCGGAGTTCGCCGAGCGCAATGTCGCAACACTTTCCGGTGGGCAGAAACAACGGGTGGCGTTGGCCCGCAGCCTTGTGATGGAACCAAAGATGCTGCTTTTGGATGAACCTCTCTCTGCGCTCGACGCCAATCTGGTGATCCGGATGCAGGGGGTGCTGACCAAGCTGCAAAAGGAATTGGGTATCACGTTTGTTTACGTCACCCATTCACAGTCAGAAGCTTTCGCCATGGCCGACCGGGTCGTCATCATGAGCCAGGGCGACATCGCGCAGGTTGGGGCGCCCAAAGACATCTATCGCGCGCCGGCAAACCGTTTTGTCGCCGAATTCGTGGGGCGCAACAACATTCTGACCGGAGAGGTCTTGGGGGTCGACGCTAAGGGTACGCAGATCGCAACACCGCAAGGCACGTTCACCGCCCAAACTCCACAAACGGTGCCGGCAAAAGGCCGCTCGGTCAGCTTTGCAGTTTCGGCGGATCTGCTGACCTTGTCCGGAACAGAACCAGACACGGCCAACAAGGCGCAGGCCACCCTGATTTCTGAAGAGTTTATCGGTTCGGTCGTGACGCTTTTCCTCGAGGGTGCCGACGGTCTGGAGTTCAAAGTGCAAATGCAAGAGCGCGCGCTGTTGGAACTTGACCTGGAACCGGGCGCACATCTGTGGCTGGGCTGGGACACTGCCAGCGCCAATATTTTGCAAGAGGGCCTATAATGATCCGAAACCCGATACCCTGGCCAGGTGGCGCGAAATGCGCCGTGGCGATCACCTTTGACATGGATGCAGACAGCCTGATCCATGTTGCCCGCCCCGAAGACAGCCATCGCAGGCTCTATCCGACCTCGATGGGGCGTTACGGGCCGAACATCGCGGTGCCGCGCATTCTCGATACGTACAGACGCTTTGGTCTGAAGCAATCCTTCTTCATCCCGGGCTGGTGCCTGGAACAGTACCCGCAAACCATCGAGGCCATTCTCGAAGGCGGCCACGAGATCGGCCATCATGGCTGGATCCACGAAGACCCGATTACCACCTATGGGAACCAGCGCGAACCGTTCGAACGCGCATTGGAGGCCCATAAGCGTATTTGCGGCAGAACGCCAACCGGCTATCGCGCGCCGGTCTATAACATCACCGACGAAGTAGTGGAACTGATGCTGGAGCATGGGCTGCGCTATGACAGTTCGCTAATGGCTGACGACATCCCTTATGCTCTAAACGCGGCCAACGGCCAGCTTTACGAGATGCCTGTGCATTGGGGCACCGACGACTGGCCGCCCTTTGCTCATTACGACGAGATTGGCTATATGATGCCTGTGAAATCACCGTCACAGGGGCTCTCAGGGTTCTGGGAAGAATTCGAAGCGCAATACGAAGCCGGAGGGTTTTTCATGCTGATCGTCCATCCTTTCCTGACCGGGCGGCTGGCACGCTGGAGGCTGGTCGAGAACTGGATCGAAGAAACGCTTGAGAGCCGCGATGTGTGGTTCACGAGCCTGGCTGGCATCGCTGACCATATGGACAAGCTTTCGGCAGAAGGGACCTGGTCACCTTCTGTGGAGGTGCTGCCCCATTTCACGCAACCGCCCGCAACACAATGAGGCCCCCAGATGATGTCAGATGATGACAAAAGGCTCCTACGGATCGCCTATGAGGAGGCCAAAGCCGGCTTCGACGAAGGCGGCTGCCCGATCGGTTCAGTGCTAGCGCGCGGAGGCGAGGTTGTCAGCCAGGGGCGGAACCAGCGTGTCCAGGGCGGTGACCCGATCGCGCACGGCGAAATGGACGCACTGCGCAAGGCCGGACGCCAGAAAACCTATCGCGATACGGTTCTTTATACCTCGCTTTCCCCGTGCATGATGTGCTCGGGCACCATAGTGCAGTTTGGCATCCCGCGTGTGGTTATCGGTGACACCACGAATTTCGGAGGCAATGAAGAGTTTCTGCGCCAACGCGGCGTGGAAGTCGTGGTCGCCGAAGACCCGGATTGCATTGCGCTGATGAAGCGCTTCATAAACGAAAAACCGGAACTCTGGGCCGAAGACATCGCGGAATGAGCGATCCTTTCTTCCATCCCGTCTCAGGCTTTGATCTGCCGCGCTTTGCTGGCGTTCCTACTTTCATGCGTTTGCCGCATGTCGATCTCGACCACACGCGCCTGTCCGAAGTCGATATAGGGCTGATCGGGGTGCCTTGGGACAGCGGTACGACAAATCGTCCTGGCCCCCGTCATGGTCCGCGCCAGCTGCGCGACGCCTCTACCATGATCCGGGCACAGAACGGGGCCACCGGCGTGCGTCCATTCGAGGCCGCCAATTGTGCCGATCTCGGTGACGTGCCGCCAAATCCCGCGGATATCGAAGACAGCATGGCGCGGATTACGGCCTTTTATGATCGGGTCCGCGCTGCTGGTATCACCCCGCTGACGGCAGGTGGCGATCATTTGACAACCCTACCCGTCTTGAGGTCGATGGCGCGGGACCGACCGCTCGGCATGATCCACTTCGACAGCCATACCGACCTATTCCACAGCTACTTTGGCGGCACCATGTATACTCATGGCACCCCCTTCCGCCGTGCCGTCGAAGAAGGGCTGCTGGACCCGAAACGTGTTGTCCAAATAGGCATTCGCGGCACTACCTACGACATGGAAGACCGCGATTTTGCCGCCTCGGTGGGTATTCGCATCATACCGATCGAAGAGTATTTTGATCGAGGACCTTATGATGTCATGCAGGAAGCCCGCGACATCGTAGGCAACGATCCTACATATGTGTCCTATGATATTGATTTCGTTGATCCCTCCGTGGCGCCCGGAACCGGAACACCGGAAATTGGCGGACCAGGAGGGTTCGACGCTCTGCTTGTCGCGCGTCTCTTGGCAGGCGTCGATATCGTGGGGGCTGATCTCGTCGAAGTTTCCCCGCCATTCGACGCTTCGGGTGGCACAGCGCTTCTGGGCGTTTCAATCATGTTCGAGATGCTATGTGGCATAGCTTCCCGGAGGTGCGCCCAAAACACATAGCGCACACGTTCGAATTGCCTCCTGCACGACAACAACCCTTGCCTGTGCAAATGAACAGCAACCGGCACCCTATTCCGTCGAGGAAGCTTCTTAACAGAAGTATCAGGGGGGTCACTTCTGGATGCCGATTATCCCAGTACAGAGGTCAATTTTGCATGCCAGTTCACACGGCGGAGCGGATTTCTTAGAGTAATGCCAGAGCATTCCGGATACCTCTGAAGCCAATTGGCATTTGCCTCTGCAGCCTAGAGGTGGCTTCGAAGAGCTCAGGCATCGGTATGATTTGACAGATCAGAAACGACAATCCTGCCCAAGGAGATTGAGCATACGTGCAAAGCGAACCGACAAATAGCGCCGCGAACTGATGAGGCGGATTTCAATGACGGGCCTCTAACTTCACTTCCGTTAGCTGCGATTCCCGCTATACGGCAAGCGACGGTGTGTCGCTCAGACCAGAACACTCCAGCCGGACTCGCTGCGCCAACTCTACCAGGTCCCTATGTAGAAACTTAAACTTTGCCTCTGCCTTCGACCCGGTATGGGATGGCACACCAAAGCAGGCACATCGCAAGCCCATTTGAGCTAGAAATATCGCCCCAAGTTTACCCTCCAAACCCTTACGTTCATGACGCTAAAAATCTCGATAATGGGAACTTGAATGTATCTTCATGACATTTTAGCGCATTTAGCACTGCGGGTCCGGTGAAGTCGCGCGTGTCGTACTGACAAACACTGACCAACGGGTGACGATGACCAACCTCGTGATTGAATTGCCGCTCGTAAGCAAACAGTTGATCGTGGCTCATTCCCAAGTCCAAGCACCAACTCATATCGCCCAGCAACCGAAAGCTTCGCCACCCAGCCCGCGTCGCCTTAAAGATGTTGTGCTCAATGTAGCGGCACATCTCTTCCCCATCAGGCAAGCCACTGCTCTGCAACAACTGGCCGGTTTCAATCGCATGGGGCAACCCGTCCCAAGCCTGACCGATATGGCCGAGGATTTCAGCACGCACCTTTTCTGTTGCGATCAGAAAGCAGCCGTCACCATTGCGTAGACCATCTGCGAGAAAAGGCACCGACCATTTTAGCCGGCCCAGATCGCTCTCATAAAGTGTGCAGATGTGATTTCCGTATTCAATGGCCACACCTTCCAATAACACCTCGCTTGGGCGGCCAACCTGAGATGCATCGCCGTCCGCCATGGCGTTGCCGTCCAAAAAGGCCATAAGATCCTCGCGGCGAAAACGACGTTCTTTCTTGACGCCAATGCGCTGACAAACCAAACGCCCTGCATTGGTCCAACGACGCAACGACGCCTCACTAACCTTCAGGATGGCTGCGGCTTCCTTGATGTTCAGAAGCTCGGTGCCTGGATCGTGCTGCTTATTCACTTTCACTCCTTGTGACAAGTTTTCGCCTCTTCTAACGGACGGCATTACGCGTTGATAATTTCCACAGCTTGTTGGTCTTAAAGGCAATTTCTACACAGTAACTGCTTTACCTGCCCCACTATATCCGACGGGATAGAGTGAACAATACCCATGGTATTTAGCTATACTTAGCTATACATTTCTATCCTTTCATAGATTTTATTGACAAAATGCCGCACTCGAAGCTAACGTTCATCACCAATGCGCACCGAATAATGCACTGCTGCCTAAATTTTATTCGGTAAATACGCCCGGCACCTATGCCCCGGTTGAACCGGGCTCGTGAAGCCAGGCTTTCAACAGAGAGGACGCACCACATGACAAACAAAGTCCGGCTTTTGCACCACCCGGCTTCACAGCCCTGCCGCACGGCTCTGCAATTCCTGATCGAAAATGACATCCCGCATGATGAGGAGGTCGTTGACATCACGACCAACATCAACGAACGGCAGGATTTCAGAGATGAATACAATCCGACTGGCCAGGTACCGATCCTTTGTGACGGCGATGTACGCGTCTGGGAAAATGTCGCCATTGGGCGCTATCTGAACGAGAAATATAACTGCGCCGATCACTGGTTCGGCGGTACGTTGCATGAACGCACGCGGGTCAACATGTTCGTACAATGGTACGCCTACACGTTGCGTCTCGGCGGGGGGGCTTTCCATTGGACGATCTTCGCACCAATGATCTACGGGGCAGACAAGGATTTCACTGCCGAGGTACGCAAAGGTAAGCATCTGCTGTACGAGGCCATGGATCTGCTGGAAAACTACTGGCTGAAGGACACCGAATATCTGTGCGGCGACCAGATCAGCTATGGCGATTTGGCGGCGTTCCACGAATTCGTATCGCACGAGGCGGGCGGCATTATCCCAGATACCGCTTGGGCTAAGCATCCCAAGACACGCGCCTGGTTCGAAAAAATCTCTGAACGGCCGGCAGCGCGGCAGGTCAGTGAATGGCAATATGAGACGATCCGGCAGGTACTGGGCGGTGAATTGAAGGTGACCTTCACACGCCGCACCGCCGTTTTGAAAGGCACCGAGGCGCATGGTGGCCACAACACCGGTCTGGTTCATACCGGCGACAAGCACGATTACATCGCCGAGGTTGAGTCAGCGAGCTGATCCGCAGGCCACTTGGACAGATTGGAATGCCGCCCTGTTAGCCCAGGTGGCATTCCGATCCACCTTTCCGCCCGGACATGGTCTTTGCGGCGTTCCAGTTCAGAAAAGAAAGCACCGATTATGCGTACCCGTGCTGCCGTCGCCGTTCAGGCGGGCAAACCTTTGGAAGTGATGGAGGTGAACCTCGAAGGCCCCAAGGCGGGTGAGGTT
>NZ_JBQFOQ010000012.1:0-106037 GCF_056533645.1 Ruegeria sp. G10
GCAAAACCGCCGCATAATCAATCTAACCAGATGAGCCACACTCTCTCTTAGATCAGAGCGCCATCTGTCCCAAAATCTCTGACGACGGACAGGTGGTGCCGGTTTTTGTCTGCGAAACTTTGCGGGCGAAGGTCTCTGTGAGTTTTGGCATTTTGTCAGCTTTTTGTCGGAAGCGAATTGAAACTCAAGGATACTCAAGGAACGAGAATCAAAGAAATAAGTACACATTATGAATAACTTGGCAACGACAGGAATGACTGGGAAACACATTACATCTGTTTGGAAGGCTAAGGTCTTACCACTACACAACGCCCGCTCAGCACTAGGGCTGACTATTCCATGCGCCAGCAGGCGTCAAGAAGCGAAATCACCCGTTTGCAGCGTTTTGCCGTCTTGCGGTTTGCCTGCTCGCAGCGGCGATCACGAAAATGTGTTATGGTGTGCAAATCCGCATCGCGTTGGCGCATTGGCGGATTTATTGTGGGGGGAGTTTCAGATGACCGATTTTGACCTTGGCACGTATGAACGCAAGATCACCACCGCCTCGGCAGATGCGCAACGCCTGTTCGATCAGGGGCTGATCTGGCTGTTCGGATATAATCACGAAGCGGCGGCACAGTGTTTTGAACAGGCCATTGTGCAGGATGCGGATTGCGGCATGGCCCATTGGGGTGTCGCCTATGCAATTGGTCCCAACTATAACAAACCGTGGGAGTTTTTTGAGCCCGACGAGAAAGTCGCGACACTGAAGCGCGCGCATCAGGCAATCGACGCCGCGATGGCGCTACGCGATAAGCTAACGCCCGTTGAGTCAGCACTGATCGAGGCCATCGCCCATCGTTTCCCCACCGACCCCGAGATCGAGGATTATGCCCCGTGGAACGACGCCTTCTCGGATTCGATGCGCAAGGTTTATGGCGACTATCCTGACGATCTTGAAGTCTCGTCGATCTTTGCCGAGGCGCTGATGAATCGAACCCCTTGGATGCTGTGGGATCTGAAGAACGGGGTGCCTGCCGAAGGGGCCTCGACCACCGAGGCGCAGGAGGTTCTGGAGCGCGCCTTTGATGCCCTGCCCGGTGCATGGGACCACCCCGGCCTGCTGCATATGTATATACACCTGATGGAGATGTCGCCGACGCCTGAAAAGGCGCTGCAGCATGGCGACCGGTTGGTCGATCTTGTGCCCGAAAGCGGCCATCTGGTGCATATGGCCACGCATATCGACGTGCTCTGCGGCGACTATCAGAACGTCGTCTGGCGCAATCACCGCGCCGCTGAGGTCGACAAAAAGTACGAAGCTATGGCGGGGGGTGAGAATTTCTATACCGTCTACCGCGTCCACAATGTGCATTTTGAGGCCTACGGCGCGATGTTCCTCGGCCAGCCCGAAAAGGCCCTTGCCGCGTCCGAGGAACTGATGCGGATGTTGCCCGACAACGTGATCCGCTATTTCCCGGATCTGTTCGAATCCTTCTACGGCAAGAAAATCCACGTCATGGTCCGGTTCGGCATGTGGCAGGAGATTCTGGACGAGCCCCTGCCACAAGACGCCGAGCTTTACAGCTATACCACCGCCGCGATCCATCAGGCCCGCGCCGTGGCGCTGGCCAATCTCGGGCAACTGGACGCCGCGCAAGAGGCCCGCGGGCAGGCCGTTCAGGCACGTAAGGCGGTCCCGGAAAGTCGGCTGGTTTTCAACAACACCGCCGAAGACGTCCTGATGATCGGCGAGGCGATGATGGACGGAGAGATCGCTTTCAAATCCGGCGATCACGAAGGTGGGCTGGCCCATCTGCGTCGTTCTGTTGAATTGGATGACGCGCTGGTTTACGACGAGCCATGGGGCTGGATGCAGCCCACGCGCCATGCGCTGGGGGCGTTGCTGATGGAGGCCGGTCAGTTCGAAGAGGCCGAGGCCGTCTATCGCGCCGATCTGGGGTTGGACAACACGCTGGCACGTGCCTGCCAGCATCCCCGCAATATCTGGAGCCTGCACGGGTTGCACGAATGTCTGGTTCGGCGCGACGAACAGACCGAAGCGCGGCATATCAAGCTGCTGCTGGATCAGGCCTCGGCTCGCGCCACGGTGCCGGTGCATGCCTCCTGCTATTGCCGCAGCAAGGCCAAAGCGGCCTGATCCACGCGCAGTCTGGGCGGAAACACACGCGTCTGCGCGACGTTTGAGCCTGTTGTTATTCTTCTGTCACACTCGCGCACTACATCCGCTTTGGAATTTCAACCCAGACAGCCGGGAGCTATCCATGACCGACATCGACCCCACCACACTGTCCGCAGACGATTGGGACGAACTGCACTTCCCCCGCCCCGAAGAAAACGACTTTGACCGCGTGGTCGAAAGCGCCATCTCGCGCCGGGGCTTTCTGGCCGGTGTCGTGGCCTTTGGCTCGGGTGCTGCAGCTATGGGCGCAGGCCTTATGGGCTCGACCTCGGCGCAGGCACAGGCAGCGTCGCGCTTTGCCTTCACCCCGATCCCTGCCCAGACTGACGGCACCGTGCATGTGCCGGAAGGCTATGAGTGGAAGATGCTGATGCGCTGGGGCGATCCGCTGTTTTCCGAGGCCGACGGCTATGACCTGACCGATGGCGGTTCGGTCGAAAACTCGGACAAGGTCTTTGGTGAGAATACCGACGGGATGGAGACCTTCTCGTTCCAGGGTCACGAGTTGATCGCGATCAACCATGAATACCCGAACCGCAAGATCAACCTGCCTGCCGCGCAGGACGGTGTGCCTGCAAATGCTGGCGACGTTCTCAAACTGCAAAACCTGCAGGGTGTAACCGTGATGGAAATTACCGAAGGCCCCGAAGGCTGGTCGGTCGTGAAAGACAGCCCCTTCAACCGCCGCATTCACCACAACACCCCGATGAAGATCGTCGGCCCCGCCGCTGGTCACGACCTGCTGAAGACCGAGGCTGACCCGACCGGCACCGCCTCGCTGGGCACCATGAACAACTGTGGTTCGGGCAAGACGCCGTGGGGCACCTATCTGACCTGCGAAGAGAACTTTAACGGCTACTTCGGTTCTTCTGACGAGAATGCCAGCTATGACCCCAAGGTCGCAGATGGCATGAAACGCTATGGCATCAAGGCCGAAAGCTGGAACGGGTACGAGCTGTTCGATCCGCGCTTTGACACCTCGAAAAACCCCAACGAGCCGCATCGTGCGGGTTGGATTGTCGAGATTGACCCGACCAAGCCAGACAGCACGCCGGTCAAGCACACCGGTCTGGGCCGTTTCAAGCACGAGAATGCCGAAGTCACGCTGGCTGCCGATGGTCGCGTCGTGGTCTACATGGGTGACGATGAGCGGGGCGAATACCTCTACAAGTTCGTCTCGAACGCAGCCTATGCCCCCGGTGTCGATACTGAGGCGCTGCTGAACGACGGCACGCTCTACGTTGCGAAGTTCAACGACGACATGAGCGGTGAGTGGCTGCCGCTGACGCCGGAAACCACCGGCATGGACCCGGCCGAGATCCTGATCTTCACCCGAATGGCCGCGTCGGCAGCAGGCGGCACCACCATGGATCGCCCGGAATGGGTGGCCTCCAGCCCCGTCGCGGTCGAGGCCTATTGCTGCCTGACCAACAACAAGAACCGTGGTGTGAAGCCGAATGCGGGTGGCGACGATACCTCGGCCAACGGCCCCAACCCGCGCGATGCCAACAAATACGGGCAGATCGTGCGCTGGCGTCCGGCGCAGGATGATCACGCGGCCACCGGTTTCGACTGGGATCTCTATGTCATGGCGGGCAACCCGACCGTGCATTCGGACGACAAGGCCGGATCCGGCAATGTGAATGAGGGCAACCTGTTCAACTCGCCCGACGGCATGGCCATCGACTCAACCGGTCTGGTCTGGATCCAGACGGACGGCAATGACGACAACGAGGAAGATTTCGCAGGCAACGGCAACAATCAGATGCTGGTTGGCGACCCCGTGACCGGCGAGATCGTGCGCTTCATGACCGGCCCGAACGGGTGCGAGGTCACTGGTCTGGCGTGGTCGACCGACCTGCGAACCATGTTTGTCGGCATCCAGCACCCGGGCAGCAACTGGCCCGATGGCGGCACGCCGCGCTCGTCGGTGATCGCGATCAAGCGCACCGATAACGGGCTGGTCGGCTAAGCACTTCGCATCTTAGGACGCCCCTGAACGCGGGTTCGGGGGCGTTTTTCGTTTCGGGTCAGATATCCTGCCCCGGCGGATCAAGCAGCCCACCGGGGGCAAGCAACGCGCGCTCAGCCAACCACGGGTTCAGCTCAAGCGCATAGATCAACGCCTCCCGCGCCTCCTCCAACCGCTTCAGCCCCAGCAACGACAACGCCCGCCCGCTCAGCGCGGCCACATGGTTCGGCGACAGCGCAATCGCCCGGTCTAGATCTACTAGGGCCGCGCCATAATCCTGCTGCAGATAATGGGCAAAGGCCCGCTGGTTATACCCTTCGGCATAGTCGGGGCAGTAGGTGATCAGAGCGTCAAACTCGGCCAACGCACCGGCCAAATCCCACGCCTCGCGCAGCGCCATGCCGCGATCCAGCAGGGTTTGCGACCGCGCATCCGGCGCATCGGTCCACAGCTGCCACATCTGACCGGAGATACCGCGCGCCTCGCCCTCGGATGCCGCCCCCTGAGCCTGCGCGATCAGGGCGTCGATGCCCGAGATATGATCCGGGGCTGCCGGACACTCGGCAGACGCCTGCGTGGCGACGACCATAAGAACAAGAGCGGATGCAAGTTTCATCCCCTCTAACCTGATCCCCGAAATGTTCAGGTCAACTGCTTTCTAACGGACCAAGCAACCCGGCCTCTTTCACCGCCTCCATCGCCACGAAGGTCGACGTACTGGCCACATGCGGCAGGGATGAGATTTTCTCGGCCAGCACAGCGCGGTATTCCGACATAGAACGCGTGCGGATTTTCAGCAGATAGTCGAAGTTCGACGCGATCATATGCGCCTGTTCGATCTCGGCGATGCGGCGCACCGCAGCGTTGAACTCGGCCAGTGCCTTTTCGCGTGTATCGGTCAGGCGCACCTCGACAAAGGCCACATGATCCAGCCCCAGACGGATCGGATCCAGCATGGCGCGATAGCCAGTGATAACCCCGTCAGCCTCAAGCCGCTTGAGCCGCGCTTGCGTGGGCGATTTCGACAACCCGATCCGGCGCGCCAGATCAGCCACCGAAATCCTGCCATCTTCGGCCAGCGCGGTCAGGATCGCCTGATCGAAACGATCCAGGCCGGATAAGTCCTTTTGCACCCCATACCTCCAAAAAATCAGTCCATACGACCAGAAAGGTCGAAATTTCAGGCCATTCTCCTGCTGAGCCATAGATATATTAGGCAAAACCTCCGGAGTACACATGTCACACAGCCTGCGCACCAAAATCGATACTCAGACCTATGCCGATCAATCCGCTGTTCTGGACGCTCTGATCGCCCAAGCCGATCTGGACGACGCCAATCGCAACACGATTTGCGCGGCAGCGGCCCAACTGGTTCGCGACATCCGCTCCAGCACCTCGCCCGGCATGATGGAGGTGTTTCTGGCCGAGTATGGCCTGTCCACCGACGAAGGCGTTGCGCTGATGTGTCTGGCCGAGGCATTGTTGCGGGTGCCCGATGCCGATACCATTGATGCGCTGATCGAAGACAAGATCGCACCCTCGGACTGGGGCAAGCATCTGGGGCAGTCGTCGTCGTCGCTGGTCAACGCCTCGACCTGGGCACTGATGCTGACGGGGCGGGTTCTGGACGAAGACAAAGCCTCGCCCGTCGGCGCGCTGCGCGGTGCGATCAAGCGTCTGGGTGAGCCGGTGATCCGCACCGCGGTCAGCCGCGCAATGAAGGAAATGGGCCGTCAGTTCGTACTGGGCGAAACCATCCAGTCGGCCATGAAGCGCGCCAAGGGGATGGAGGACAAGGGGTACACCTATTCCTACGACATGCTGGGCGAGGCCGCGCGGACCGAGGCTGACGCTGCCCGCTATCACCTGTCCTATTCCCGCGCCATTGCCGCCATTGCCGAGGCCTGCATTCACAAGGATATCCGCGAAAACCCCGGCATCTCGGTCAAACTGTCGGCGCTGCATCCGCGTTATGAACTGGCGCAAGAACAGCGGGTGATGGACGAACTGGTCCCGCGTCTGCGCGCGCTGGCGCTGCTGGCCAAGGCGGCAGGTATGGGGCTGAATGTCGACGCGGAAGAGGCCGACCGCCTGTCCCTGTCGCTGCAGGTCATCGAAGAGGTCATGGCCGAACCTGCGCTGTCAGGCTGGGACGGGTTCGGTATCGTGGTGCAGGCCTACGGCCCGCGCGCCGGGCTGGTGCTGGACACGCTCTATGAGATGGCCGAACGTCATGACCGCAAGCTCATGGTGCGGCTGGTGAAGGGCGCGTATTGGGATACCGAAATCAAGCGCGCTCAGGTCGAAGGCGTCGATGGGTTTCCGGTCTTCACACAAAAGGCGGCAACGGATGTGTCTTACATCGCCAACGCCCGCAAACTGCTGGGCATGACCGATCGCATCTATCCGCAATTCGCCACCCATAACGCCCATACGGTCAGCGCCATCCTGCATATGGCTGACGACCAGTCGTTCGAATTCCAGCGCCTGCACGGGATGGGTGAGACGCTGCATCAGATCGTGCGCGATCAACAAAACTCGCGCTGCCGCATCTACGCGCCCGTTGGCGCGCATCGCGACCTGCTGGCCTATCTGGTGCGGCGTCTGCTGGAAAACGGTGCGAATTCATCCTTCGTGAACCAGATCGTGGATGAGGACGTCGCCCCCGAAACCGTTGCCGCCGACCCGTTCCTGTCGGTGCAGGCACCCGCCACACCGCTGCCAACCGGGCCCGAGCTGTTTGCGCCTGAACGCCCGAACTCGAAAGGGTTCGATCTGCACCATACGCCGACGCTGGACCGGATTGACATCGCGCGCGACGCCTTCCGCGCCCATCACTGGTACGCGCGACCCTTGTTGTCGGATGAAGCTCGACCCTTGGCCGACGTCCCGGTGATCAACCCCGCGCAACCACAGGACCGCCCCGGCTCGGTCGCCGCAGCCAGCCCCGAGGATGTAGAACTGGCCCTGGCCAGCGCCTGCCCGTGGCAAGCCCCGGCTGAAACACGCGCCGCCGCGCTCAACAAGGCCGCTGATCTGTATGAGGCGCATTTCGGCGAACTGTTCGCCTTGCTCGCCCGCGAGGCCGGGAAGTCCCTGCCCGATGCGGTGGCCGAGCTGCGCGAAGCGGTGGATTTCCTGCGTTATTATGCGGCCAACATTCCCGCCGCCAAGCCCGCCGGGATTTTCACCTGCATCAGCCCGTGGAACTTCCCGCTGGCGATCTTCACCGGGCAGATTTCGGCGGCACTAGCCACCGGTAACGCCGTACTGGCCGCCCCTGCCCCGCAAACGCCGCTGATCGCACATCGCGCTGTCCAATTACTGCACGAGGCGGGCGTTCCCCGCGATACGCTGCAACTGTTGCCCGGCGGGCCGGCTGTGGGCGCGGCGCTGACATCGGACGAACGCGTCTCGGGCGTGGCCTTTACCGGCTCAACCGCGACCGCGTTGAAAATCCGTTCGGCCATGGCCCAGCATATGCGCCCCGGTACGCCCCTGATTGCTGAGACCGGTGGCCTGAACGCGATGATCGTCGACAGCACCGCCCTGCCGGAACAAGCGGTGCAGTCGATCATCGAAAGCGCTTTCCAGTCCGCAGGCCAGCGCTGCTCGGCCCTGCGTTGCCTCTATCTGCAGGAGGACATTGCCGAGGACGTTCTGACCATGCTGCAAGGCGCAATGGACGCCCTGAACGTCGGTGAGCCTTGGCTGATCTCAACCGATTGCGGCCCGGTGATCGATGAGCAGGCCCGTCAGACCATTGCGGATCACATCTCCAAAGCCCGCGCCGAGGGTCGGGTGTTGAAAGAAATGCCCACCCCGCCCGAGGGCACGTTCATCGCGCCAACGCTGATCGAAATCCCGGGCATCGCCGCGCTGGAACGCGAAATTTTTGGCCCGGTGCTGCATGTCGCCCGTTTCAAAGCGCAGGAGATCGACAAGGTCATCGCGGATATCAACGCCACCGGTTATGGCCTGACCTTCGGCCTGCACACCCGCATCGACGACCGGGTCCAGCATGTGACCGAGGCCATCCACGCAGGCAACATCTATGTCAACCGCAACCAGATCGGCGCGATCGTGGGCTCTCAGCCCTTCGGGGGTGAGGGTCTGTCGGGCACCGGCCCCAAGGCGGGCGGACCGAACTACATGGCCCGGTTCTGCGCGCCGGATCGGCAGACAAGTTCGACGAACTGGGAAACTGGGGCAGAACCCGGCGCGCCCGAGGGGCAGCCCGCGCCGCCGCGCACCCAATCGCTGCCCGGCCCCACCGGCGAATCGAACCGTCTGACCGAATACGCCCGCACGCCGCTGCTGTGCATGGGCCCGGGGGCAGAGGCTGCGCAGGCGCAGGCAGATGCGGTCAAGGCTTTGGGCGGGACGGCGATCCGGATGACCGGAGCACTGGATTTGCACCGACTTGAAAACCTGACAGGTTTCGCGGGCGTTCTGTGGTGGGGCGACGACGAGACCGCCCGCCAGATTGAGCAGCATCTAGCGCGGCGCGATGGCCCGATCATCCCGCTGATCCCCGGCAAACCCGACCGCGCGCGCGTTCTGGGCGAACGCCATGTCTGCGTCGACACCACCGCCGCCGGAGGCAACGCCGCCCTTTTGGGTGGTGCGGCATAACCGGACCTTGACGCTGGGCGGTGAAAAGCCCAGCGTCGCGCCATGTTTCCGATCCGTGATCATAACCCCTCGGGGCGTACTCCGTTCGTTGTCTATGCCCTGCTGGCCGCCAATATCCTGATATTCCTTAGCTATCAGGGGATCATGGAGGATGCACGGCTGCTCAACCGGTTCTATTTCGACTATGCCGTCATTCCCGCGCGCATCTCGGACGGCTTTGCGCTTGAAACGCTCGTCACCTCGATGTTCCTACACGGAGGCTGGATGCATCTGGCCGGTAACATGCTGTTTCTGTGGATATTCGGCGACAACCTCGAAGACGAGATGGGGCACCTGCCGTTTTTGCTGTTCTACCTGCTGGCCGGTGTCGGTGCGGGGTTGATCCATGTGGTCTCGGCCCCCGGATCGGTGGTTCCCACGATCGGAGCATCAGGCGCGATTGCTGGGGTGATGGGCGGCTATCTGCTGCTGTTCCCGAAAGCCCGCGTCGATATCCTGCTGATCCTGATCGTCTATTTCCGCGTCTTCACCATCCCTGCTTTTGTCATGCTGGGCGTCTGGCTGGGTCTTCAGTTCATGGGCAGCCTATCCAGCGATCCCGATCAGGGTGGCGTCGCCTATTGGGCCCATACCGGAGGCTTCTTCGTGGGGCTGATCCTGTGTATTCCACTATGGCTCAGGCGTGGTGGGACCGGGTTCTGGAACCGCACGCACGGCCATCCACCGCATCCGGAACACAAATACAAGCTGTCGCGATCACGCATCCCCAAGGTGCCGCGCCGCTAGCACCTAGTCCGCAGGCAACCGCCCACCGCTGAGATGCGTGATCTCACGCGCAGCACTGGTGACCAGCGCCCCCAGCTCCGGCGCGCGATCCGAGCTGAACCGCACCGTCGGTCCCGAGACTGAAATACCAGCGCAAGGCTCACCCCTGTCATCAAAGATGGCCGCGCCGATGCAGGACATGCCCTCATAGCGTTCTTCATGATCATGCGACCAGCCGCGCTGACGGGTTTGGGCCAGATCCTGCAGCAGCCCCGTATCCGGCAGAAGCGTGCTGCCGGTAAACGGGATCAGCTCAGCCGCGTCCAGCGCCTTGTTCAACCGGTCTTCGCGCATCGCCGCCAAGATCGCCTTGCCCGTGCCCGAGGCATACATGGGCGTCCGCGCGCCCGGCGGGAAGAACGCGCGGATGGGGTTCTGGGTTTCGACCTGCCCAACAAACACGACCGCGCCGCCGTCTGGGACAGCCAGATTGGCGGTCTCACCGCTGTCCTGCATCAGACGCCGCAGGATCGGCCTGCCGACCTCAAGCACGCTGTTCCGGCGCAGGAATGAAGCCCCGGTGCGATAAGCCTCGATCCCGATCATCCATTCCTGCCGCTCATCATCGAAGGCGACGAAGCCATGTTTCTGAAGGGTCACGAGGATGCGGTGGGTGGTCGCGGTCGGCACCTCAACCGCGCGCGCCAGATCGCTGAGCGCGGCGCGCTCTAGTCGCGCAACCGTGGTCAGCACCCCCAGCGCGCGGTCCAGCGATTGCATCGTCCCGGCTGAGCTTTCCTTGAACAGCGATTTCGGCCTGCCGCGCGGCCGTTTTTGTGAGTCCATGGTGCCCGAACCCTCCGGTTTCTTGCCTCGCTCAGAAGCGATGTATTTTTTACATACAATTTTGAGAAACTAAAAACCATTATATTTCATGTGGTTGAATTTTACCTATCCAAAATGAAAATATTTTTCAAGAAAATTGCAAAACCCTGATGCTCAGGCGACACTTGAGGCGAGAGCAAAGGATAAGTGTCATGTCAAACCAGAACCCGGTTTTCATTCCCGGCCCGACCAACATCCCCGATCGCCTGCGGTTGGCAATGCAGGTGCAGACGCAAGATCACCGCGCGCCGGACTTTGTCGAGACATTTTCACCGGTCCTTGAGGACACAAAAAAGGTGTTCGGCACCAGCGATGGGCAGATCGTCACCTTCCCCGCCAGCGGCACTGGCGGGTGGGAGGCTGCGATCACCAATACGCTCAGCCCCGGCGACAGGGTGCTGGTGGCGCGTTATGGTGTGTTCAGCCACCGCTGGACCGACCTGTGTCAGCGGCATGGGTTGGAGGTACAGGTCATCGAATGCCGCTGGGGCACAGGCGCACCCGCCGACCAGTTCGAAGCAGCGCTTAGGGCAGATACATCCCACCAGATCAAGGCCGTTCTGGTCACGCATAACGAAACCGCAACCGGCGTACGTTCGGACATTGCGGCGGTGCGCAAAGCGATAGATGCCAGCGATCACCCCGCGATGATGTTTGTCGATTGCGTCAGCTCGCTGGCCTCGATGCCGTTCGAGTTTGACCGCTGGGGCGTGGACATCGCGGTCTCTGGGTCGCAAAAGGGGTTCATGCTGGCCACCGGCATGGCAATCCTGTGCGTCAGCCCCAAGGCACTGGCCGCGATGGGAACCGCCAGCCTGCCGCGCACTTTCTTTGACTTCGGGGATATGATGGCCGCGAATGCCTTGGGCGGGTTTCCCTATACGCCGCCGCTACAGTTGATCTACGGTCTGCGTGAAAGCCTGAAGATGCTGTTCGAAGAGGGGTTGGGCAACGTCTATGCCCGCCACCACCGACTGGCCGCGGGCGTCCGGCGTGCCGTCGATGCATGGGGCCTGACGCTGGTCGCGCGATCACCCGAACTGTATTCGGACACTGTCAGCGCGATTTATGTGCCCGAAGGTTACGACAGCAACGCGCTCACCGATCATGCGTTCAACGCCTATGGCGTATCTTTCGGCATCGGGCTGGGCGAGTTGAACGGCAAGGCCTTCCGCATAGGCCATCTGGGCAGCCTGACGGATGTGATGGTGTTATCGGGTCTCAGCACGATCGAAATGGCGATGGCGGACCTGAACTATCCGATCAAGCTGGGCAGCGGCGTCGCCGCAGCGCAGGACTATTACCGCACGGGCCCATCGGGCCACGCCAAAGCCGCAGCCTGAGGAGGAGGGGATGTTGGATCACATACCAGCGGCAGACCTGACCATCGACGACATGCGTACCGCGCATGAACGGATCAAGCCGCATATCCGCCGCACGGCCATCATGACCTCGGATTATCTGAACGAGCTGACCGGTGCCCAGTTGTTCTTCAAATGCGAGAATTTTCAGGAGGCAGGTGCCTTCAAGGTACGCGGTGCCTGCAACGCTGTATTTGGCCTGAGCGATAAGATGGCCGCCAAGGGCGTCTGCACCCATTCCAGCGGCAACCACGCGCTGTCGCTGTCTTATGCGGCCGGACGGCGGGGCATCCCCTGCAACGTCGTCATGCCGCGCACTGCACCGCAGGCCAAGAAAGACGCCGTGCGCCGCTATGGTGGGACAATTACCGAATGCAAGCCTTCAACCTCGTCCCGCGAGGCAACCTTTGCCGAAGTGCAGGCGCGGACGGGCGGCGCGTTCGTGCACCCTTACAACGACCCGCGCGTCATCGCCGGTCAGGCCACCTGCTCGGCTGAGATGTTGGAACAAACGGGTGGCGTCGACGCCGTCATCGCGCCTATCGGCGGTGGTGGGATGGTTTCGGGCACCTGTCTGACGGTCTCGAATCTAGCGCCCGGCACGGCAATCTACGCGGCCGAGCCCGAGCAGGCCGACGATGCGTATCGGTCTTTCAAAGCGGGTCATATCATTGCCGATGACGCACCCAAAACAATCGCCGACGGGCTGCTGGTGCCACTCAAGGAAAACACCTGGCACTTTGTCTCGAACAACGTAACCGACATCTTCACCGCCTCGGATGCTGAGATCATCGACGCGATGAAACTGACCTGGAAATACCTGCGAGTGGTGATGGAGCCGTCCTCGGCGGTGCCGCTGGCGACAATCCTCAAGAACCCGGAGGTCTTCCGCGGCAAGCGCGTTGGCGTGATCATCACCGGCGGCAATGTGGATCTGGACAAGCTGCCCTGGCTGAACGGGTAAGGAAAAACACGATGAACAAACCTATGAATATCGATCAACTCGAAGTTGGCTATGACATCCCCGCCGCGATTGGCATGGATGAATCCGAGATCCAGACCCCGTGCCTGATCCTCGATCTGGACGCACTGGAACGCAACATCCAGAAGATGGGCGACTATGCCAAGGCGCATGGGATGCGCCACCGGGTGCATGGCAAGATGCATAAATCCGTGGATGTCGCGAAACTTCAGGAACGCCTCGGCGGTGCGGTTGGTGTCTGCTGCCAGAAGGTTTCCGAAGCCGAAGTATTCGCACGCGGCGGCATCAAGGATGTTCTGGTCTCAAACCAGGTGCGCGACCCGGTCAAGATCGACCGTCTGGCGCGACTGCCCAAGCTGGGAACCCGCACGATTGTTTGCGTCGACGACGTGCAAAACGTGCCAGATTTGTCTGCCGCTACGGTCAAACACGGCACCGAGCTTGAGGTTTTTGTCGAGATCGACTGCGGCGCGGGCCGCTGCGGGGTGACGACTACCCCCGCCGTGGTCGAGATCGCCAAGGCCGTTGAAGCGGCCCCAAACCTGAAATTCACTGGAATTCAGGCCTACCAGGGCGCGATGCAGCATCTGGATACCTATGAAGCGCGGAAGGACAAACTGGATACCGCAATCGCCATGGTCAAAGATGCCGTTGACGGACTGAAAGCCGAAGGGATCGAATGTGAGCTGATCTCGGGCGGCGGAACCGGTTCGTACTATTTCGAAAGCAATTCAGGCGTATACAACGAGTTGCAGTGCGGCTCTTACGCGTTCATGGACGCTGATTACGGGCGCATCCTCGACAAGGATGGCAAGCGGATCGATCAGGGCGAATGGGAAAACGCGCTGTTCATCCTCACCAGTGTGATGAGCCACGCCAAGGCCGACAAGGCGATTTGCGATGCGGGCCTGAAGGCGCAGTCGGTCGATAGCGGCCTGCCCTTCATCTATGGGCGCGATGATGTGGAATACCTGAAATGCTCAGACGAGCATGGCGTGATCGGTGACCCGCAGGGCGTGCTGAAGGTCAACGACAAGCTGCGGCTGGTGCCCGGGCACTGCGACCCGACCTGCAATGTCCATGACTGGTATGTGGGTGTGCGAAACGGCAAGGTCGAAACCCTTTGGCCGGTATCCGCGCGTGGCAAGGCCTATTGATCCATAAACGAGTGTCAGAGCGTGCGCTCTGAGCAGCCCTTCTCTTGTTCAATCTGAAAGAAAGACACATGCGATGATCATCGTTCCTAAAAAGGAAATCGGCGCGCTGTTGGGTCGCAAGGAAAGCTATGCTGCGGTTGAACAGGTGTTTGCCGCCATGGCCGCAGGCGACGCCTACAACTTCCCGGTTGTGCGCGAGGCGATTGGCCACGCGGATGCGCTCTATGGATTCAAAGGTGGGTTTGACCGTGCGAGTATGAGTCTCGGCCTCAAGGCCGGAGGATACTGGCCCAATAATCTTGAGACAAACGGGCTGATCAATCACCAATCCACCGTGTTTCTGTTCGACCCCGACACAGGCCGTGTCCGCGCCATCGTGGGCGGCAACCTGCTGACCGCGCTGCGAACGGCGGCGGCTTCGTCAGTGTCGATCAACCATCTGGCGCGTAAGGATGCCAAGGTGATCGGGATGGTGGGCGCAGGGCATCAGGCCACCTTCCAACTGCGCGCCGCATTGGAACAGCGCGCGTTTGAAAAAGTCATCGGCTGGAACCTGCACCCCGAGATGCTGCCCAATATCGAAAAGGTCGCGACAGAGGCAGGGCTGCCGTTTGAGGCGGTCGACCTGCCCGGCATGGCGCAGGCGGATGTGATTATCACCATCACCTCGTCCTTTGCGCCAACACTGATGTCCGCGCATGTCTCGGACGGCACCCACATCGCCTGCATGGGCACTGATACGGTCGGCAAGCATGAAGTCGCAACCGATCTGATCGCCCGTGCCAGTGTATTCACCGACGAGGTCGCGCAGGCGGTGACCTTGGGCGAAAGCCAGCATGCAGTCGCCATCGGAACCAAAGCGGAAAGCGATATCCGCCAGATCGGAGAGGTCATCAACGGCACCCATCCCGGACGCATCTCCGACCATGAGGTCACGGTCTTCGATGGCACTGGCGTCGGGTTGCAGGATCTTGCCGTGGCCAGCGCAGTGGTCAATTTGGCGGTTCGACAGGGGATCGCGATCGAGGTCGACTTCTAAACCAAAACGCGCGCCCGAACCGGACGCGCGCTGCGATCAACAGACCGGGGTTGCGGGTCAGCCCCGGATCACTTTGGCAAAAGTGTCAAAGATTGGCTCGTTGGCACAGATCACTTCGCCATCGTCAAGCACGCTGCCTTCGGGGTTCAGGGCCTGAACAAATCCACCGGCCTCTTTCACGATGATGATGCCGGCGGCGACATCCCATGCGTTCAGCCGACGCTCCCAAAAGCCTTCGTAACGGCCAGCGGCCACATAGGCCATGTCCAGTGCCGCAGCGCCCCAGCGACGCACTCCGGCGCAGGCGGGCATCAAGCGCGCCAGATCCTGCAGGGTCGCAGGCAGGTCCGAGCGGCCACCGAATGGCAGGCCGGTCGAGAAAATGGATTCGATCATGCGGTGACGGCCTGAGACACGGATGCGCATATCGTTCATCCACGCGCCCTCGCCCTTTTCGGCAAAGAACATTTCGTCCTTGGCGGCATCATAAATCACACCGGCAACGATCTTGCCTTTGTGTTCCAGTGCGATCGAAACAGCCCAGTGCGGCAGCCCGTGCAGAAAGTTCGTGGTGCCGTCCAGCGGGTCGACAATCCAGCGGCGGGTCGGGTCTTCGCCATCGATCGTGCCACCCTCTTCAGCCAGCCAGCCATAGGTCGGACGCGCGCCCAGCAGTTCCTCTTTCAGGATCGCTTCGGCAGCGATGTCTGCCTTCGAAACAAAGTCGCCCGCGCCTTTCATCGACACCTGCAGGTTCTCGACTTCACGAAAATCCTTGACCAGAGACCGCCCCGCCTTGCGCGCGGCTTTGATCATGATGTTGAGATTTGCACTGCCAACCATTGTCCATAGGCTCCTGTCCGGTCAAACCGCGCGTATACTGATGCAATGCAGCCTTGCCAAGAGGAATGATGCGCATGGCTGCCCTGCGCCGGACGCTACTGTGATTGCAGCGCGCGTGCCTCTGTGCGGGCCAGCTTTACCAGTTCCTGAACAAAGGGTTTTTCAAGGTCCTCTGTACGCACCGCAGCATAAAGCCTGCGGGTGATCCCGTCCTTGGTTAGCGGGCGGGTAACATAGTCGGAATTGTACTTCACCTCGCGCACCACCCAGTCGGGGAGCACGGAAATCCCCCGGTTCGAGGCGACCAGCAGCAGGATCACCGCCGTCAGCTCGACCTGCCGGATTGCGGCGGGTTCAACCCGCGCTGGGATCAGCAACTGGCTGAACACATCCAGCCGGGTGCGTTCGACCGGATAGGTGATCAGGGTCTGGCCCCGGAAATCCTCGGCCTCGATATAGGGTTTTTCGGCCAAGGGATGGGACGAGGCGGCGACGAACACCGCGTTATAGTCAAAAAGCTCTACAAACTCGACGCCGGGCAGGTCCTCGGGATCGGATGAGACAACCAGATCGACCTCTTCCTTTTGCAAGGCTGGCAATGCATCAAAAGCCAGACCGGGGCGGATATCCACGTCGACGTCCGGCCATGACTTGCGAAACGATTCGAGTACCGGAAACAGCCACTCGAAGCAGGCATGGCATTCTATGGCGATATGCATCCGGCCCGTGCGTCCGTCGCGCAGGGATGAGAATTCTTGCTGCATCGCCTCGACCTGCGGCAGGATTTGTTCTGCCAGCCGCAACAGGCGCAGGCCCGCCGCCGACAGCTTCATCGGCTTCGACCGGCGCAGGAACAGTTCGACCCCGGCCTGATCCTCTAACCCCTTGATCTGATGGCTCAGCGCGGATTGCGTGATGTTCAGCTGATCGGCGGCCCGCGCCAGCCCGCCGCATTCGTGGATGGCTTTGATCGTGCGCAGATGCCGGAATTCGATATGCATATCTCATGCAACTCATGTTGTTCTTGAATAATATGAGTTTGTCTCACAATGCATCAAATGGCACAAGAGCGGAAATGACAGATACAGAGGCCGCCATGACCCAGCCCGAGATTTCATTCGAGTTCTTTCCGCCCCAATCTTTGGAGGCTTCGTTCCGCCTGTGGGACACCGTACAAACACTGGCCCCGCTCGAGCCGCGATTTGTCTCGGTTACCTATGGTGCGGGCGGCACAACGCGCGAGTTGACGCGTGATGCGGTCGCGACGCTGCACAAATCCTCGGGCCTGCCGGTGGCGGCGCACCTCACCTGCGTCGACGCCACACGGGACGAGACACTGGCCATCGCCGACGCCTTCGCGGCGGCAGGGGTGCGCGATATCGTGGCGCTGCGGGGGGACCCGCCGAAAGGGCAGGATCGATTTGTTCCGCATCCGGACGGGTTTGCGAACTCTGTCGAGTTGATTTCAGCACTGGCCGAAACCGGGAAATTCAACATCCGCGTCGGTGCATATCCGGATATCCACCCCGAGGCGCAATGCGCGCGCACGGATGTGGACTGGTTGAAGGCCAAGCTGGATGCTGGCGCGGACGAGGCGCTGACCCAGTTCTTCTTCGAGGCTGAAACCTTCTTCCGCTTCCGCGATGCCTGCGAAAAGGCGGGCATCGACAAGCCGATCGTGCCCGGCATCCTGCCAATCGAGAACTGGAAAGGGGCGCGCCGCTTTGCCCAGCGCTGCGGGACGCGCATCCCGGCATGGGTCGAGCAGGCCTTTGACAAGGCCCTGCGCGATGATCGCGAAGACCTATTGGCCACCGCGCTCTGCACCGAGCTGTGCTCGGACCTGATCGAGGGCGGCGTGGACAAGCTGCATTTCTATACGCTCAACCGTCCCGAACTGACCCGCGATGTTTGCTTTGCATTGGGCATCACGCCGCGCGCCGACTTGCAAAACGTGGCCTGAGGCAATGACGGATCGGCCCGCCGTACATGGCGGGCAGAACACCATATCGGCGACAATCGAAACACGCGCCCGCTAACTGTTGAGTATGCCCTGCCTAATACCCGGTAAAATTTGACAAAAAAGTGACCATTGGCACTCTGGGCCCAGTGTAGTTTTAACGAGTATTGTGAGTATGGAGCCAGTGAGCAAGATCAAGGCTCGGACCGACGCGTTGCAGGTTCTGGGTCTTGCCCAAAACGCCAGTGCGGACGAAATTCGAGAGGCCTGGCGCAGAGTCGCCTTCCACGACCACCCCGATCATACTGGCGGGGATTATGGCGGGTTTTCGCAGGCCAAGGCGGCCTATGATTACCTGCGCAAAGAGGGGCTGACCCGTCATGGGGCCCAGGGGTCATCAATGCCGCGCCGACCGCGCCTGAAAAAGCGCGTGATCGAGCTGGGCCCGGATCAGATCGAGGCTTGCCGCGATCTTTTGAACCCCGAGCACGCGCTGACGGATTTCACGAACGACAAGGGCGAAATGCGCAAAGACAGATCGTCAGACCATGTGCCCGAGGCGATCGGACGCTTTGGCCGCGACCTGACCTATTTCGTGGCCTCATCGGTCTGCGAAGGGGCCAACCGGGTTGCGCTGCCGACCTCGGTTCTGGCCAGTTGCCGGAAGGCCGAGACAGAGATTTTGACCTTCCAGTCCAAAAGCTCGGGCTCGGGCGAAATCGTCATCCCCGACCCGATCCGCGAGCGTAAGTTTCCAGGCGCAAAAAGCGTTAGAATCCGCTTTGAAGCGGATCAGGACATGCGCGACACCTACGAACTGGCCGGATAGTGCAAGCAAACAAAAAGCCCGGCCTTTGCGGCCGGGCTTCTTGCTTCAGGTCCGAGGGGGTGATCAGTTCGAGATCGGGCCTTCCGAGGTAAATTTCGGGATCACGCTGGTCGAAGCCGCAGCAGGTTCGATACCCGGCCAGTTGCCTTCGGCCAGATTAATGTTGCCGGGAATGTCCTCTTCGAAGAAACCAACGACAACATCGGTGATGTTCAGGTACAGCTTGTCGTCGACAATCCGCCACAGGTGCGGGTTGGCCGGAACTTTGCCGCCTTTCGAAACACCATAAGCGCAGTGCCCGTCATATTGGGGGGCGTAGTAGGCCGGGTTTTCAAGGAATCTGTCACGGTTTTCTTCGCTGGCGAACGCCCAGGTTGCGCCATTGTATTCGGCGGTGATATCCGCCCGGCCACGCACGGCCTCGGGTTGCGATTGGCCAACAGGCACCTGATCCAGGCTGCGATAGGCAACGACGTCATATCCTGAGACGGCGAATCCGGTGCCATCAACATACTGATCCCCTGCAAAAGCGGGTACAGCAAAGGCCAATGTTGCGGCGAGACTCAGCGCAAAGCGTTTCATATGATTGGTCCTCATATCCTTACGGTTTCAGCGAACCCGGCTTGATGGGTCTGCTCAGACAATAGGGGGTTTTCGATCGGTGCGAAGACCACCTCGCGCCGCTGTGACATCAGAACGTGATTCGTGAGCCAATCCGTGCCGAATGTTACAAAGTTCGCAGCCGGACCGGGGTTGGACTTTGGGTTCTGCAATATTAGCTGTGGGTGCAGCGGCCTTGGGGGCCGGTTCTGAAGGAAAGGCATGAGATGAGCGAACAATCCACCTATACCCCTCCGAAGGTTTGGACATGGGACAGCGAAAGCGGCGGTCGCTTTGCCAATATCAACCGCCCCATCGCCGGGGCTACCCATGACAAGGACCTGCCGGTCGGCAAGCACCCGATGCAGTTGTATTCGCTGGCCACGCCTAACGGCGTCAAGGTCACCGTGATGCTAGAAGAGCTGCTGGCGTTGGGCCACGAGGGGGCCGAGTATAACGCCTGGCTGATCAATATCGGTGAAGGCGACCAGTTCAGCTCGGGATTTGTGGGGGCCAATCCGAACTCGAAAATCCCTGCTCTGTGGGATCGGTCGGGCGAGACCCCGATCCGCGTGTTCGAAAGCGCCTCGATCCTGTTCCATCTGGCCGAGAAATTCGGCGCGTTCCTGCCCGCAAGCGGACCGGAACGTACCGAGACCATGAACTGGCTGTTCTGGCAGATGGGCAGCGCGCCCTATCTGGGCGGCGGCTTTGGCCATTTCTATGCGTATGCGCCCGAAAAGTGGCAATACCCGATTGACCGCTTCGCCATGGAGGCGAAACGCCAGTTGCATGTGCTGGATCTGGAGCTGGCCGAGAAGCCCTATATCGTCGGCCCCGACTATACCATTGCCGATATGGCAATCTGGCCGTGGTATGGGCAGTTGGTTCTGGGCCGTCTCTATGACGCGGCAGAGTTCCTTGACGTCGAAAGCTATGAAAACGTCATGCGTTGGGCCAAAGAGATCGACGCCCGCCCGGCGGTTCAGCGCGGCCGTATGGTCAACCGCGCCTTTGGTGAGCCGCACACGCAGCTGCACGAGCGCCACGATGCCAGCGATTTCGAGACCCGCACGCAGGACAAGCTAGCTCCGGCGGATTAAGGGCTTCGCCGACTATTTCAGAATGGGGGGCCGTTCGGGATCAGAACCCGGAGCGGCCCTTTCCACTTGCGGGGCCTGTGGTTGCGGCAGATCGAACCGCAGCCCGACCTTCGCCAGCGCGGCGGCAGCAGGATCATCCGGCGCGAAGAACCCCACATCCAGCGCCCCGGCTTCGATGCCTGAGAAGGTCATAGCCTCGGACACCGCACGGGCCAGTGCGGATTGCGCGCCCTCGACAGCGGCGACAAAGCCCAGCAGATGGCCCTGACCGCCATCCTGCGTTCTGGTCCCCACCAGAAACGCCGCAGCGGCGAGCCCTGCAGCGGTTGCCAGTTTAGCGTCTAACGCGGTCAGCAGGACGTCGGGCAGGCCCGCAGGCGGCGTGAATTCGGCCAGCTGTTGCTGAACTTCCTCGGGACCGTGCTGAAGCGTATCGGCCAGCCACGCCAGCGCCTCGGCCGGGATCAGCATCGAGGATGGCGCGGCCTCAAGGTTCAGCCCCAGCCCGATCCCTTGTCCCGCCAGCATCGACGAAAGAACCCGGCCCGAGAGCGCCACATACGGCACCGGACGGCCTGCAAACCGCGCAAGCCGCTCCTCGAGGTCAAACGCCAGCACAAAACGCCCATCGGCAACATCGAATAACTCGGGCGAGATATTCTCGTCGCGCGCCTCCTCGGTCAGCATCAGGAACAGCTCACTATCGGCAAGCCGTTCGAAGAACCGCAACCGCGCGGCATCGTCCTGCGGGGATGCCTCCATCGCGGCATGGGCGGCGTCCAACGCCGTTGTTTCAGCCATTCATCACCTCTTGCACCCGGGCGCGCAGGACCGGCAGCAGGTCGGCCTCGAACCACGGGTTCTTCTTCAGCCAAGCCGTATTGCGCCACGACGGATGAGGCAAGGCAAAGACCCGCGGCGCATGGTCCCGCCACCGACTGACAGTCTCGGTTACCGGTGTCCTGACCCCAAGATGGTATTTATGCGCATGACCGCCCACCAGCACCGTCAGCGGCACGTCCCCAAGCTCGGCCATCACCTTAGCATGCCATGTCTTCCCGCAAATCGGCGGTGGCGGCAAATCCGCCTTGCGGGCGTTGTAGCCGGGAAAACAGAACGCCATCGGCACGATCGACACCCGGTCTCGGTCATAGAAGGCGGCCTCGTCTACCCCCAGCCAATCGCGCAGGCGATCACCCGACGGATCGGTGAACGGTTTGCCGGACTCGTGCACCCGCGCGCCGGGGGCCTGCCCTGCGATCAAAATGCGGGCACCAGGGCGGAACCATGCCACCGGCCGCGGCTGGTGCGCGGTTTCAGTCTGTGCAAACTTATCTGCGCAAATACGGCAGGCGCGGATATCGTCGATCAGTGAAGTCATGCAGTCATCTGGCGCTGCAAATTTCACCGGGTCAAGGCAGCGGCACCCCGCGCCCATACCGATAAAGGTGCGCGCTGCAACACTTCGTCGTCATGAGCCTGGATACGCATTGATCATTTGTTTCATATTTCGACATAATGTGGCCAACATGGATCGGTAGCACCAACGCCCTCAAACCGACAAGAACCCGAGCGATCTACAGGCCGCGCATGCTGGAATTTGACAATGTCAGCAAGTCCTTCTGGACCGGAACCCGCCGCAAGGTGATTCTGGATCAGGTATCGTTCCGGGTGGAACTTGGTACATCACTGGGCGTGCTGGCACCGAACGGAACCGGTAAAACCACGCTGATCAACATGATGGCCGGACTGGAAAAGCCTGACGAAGGTGTGATTCGGCGTGATTGCCGGGTGTCGTTTCCGATGGGTTTCACCGGCGGCGTGGCCAAGCGGCTGTCGGCGCTTGAGAATGCGCGCTACATCGCCAAGATCTACGGCATGGATCCCGACTATGTCGAAGCCTATTGCAGCTGGCTTTGCAATCTGGGTGAGTACTTCAACCAGCCTCTTGGCACCTACTCCAGCGGCATGCGGGCGCGATTCACCTTTGCGCTGATGCTGGCGCTGGATTTCGATATGTACCTGATTGACGAAGGGATGCCCTCGACAACAGACGTCGAATTCAACAGGAAAGCCGGTGCCATTTTGCAGGAACGCCTGCGCACCACAACTCTTGTGATCGTCTCGCACAACCCTTCGGTTCTTGAGAAATTCGCGCGGCAAGCGGCGGTGCTGCTGGATGGCCAGCTGTATATGTTTGAAACCTTGGAAGAGGCGAAGCAGCTTTATGACTACGAAGCCCAAGGCTAGAAAGTACAATCCCGACCGCACACCAAGCGGTGAGGGCACTGCCGAGGCGCGCGCCAATGCCATGGCGCGCATTCGCGAGGCGACTCAGACACCGCAGGCTGCAAATGATGCCCAGCCGGGTACCGAACTGGACGCGATCAAGCGCGAAGGGCTCACCGGTCGCCAATTGCGTGTGGCGCGGCGTTTGGCACAGAAAAACGGCCTGGCGGCGACTTCGGACTACGATGCGGTGCGTCTGCTGCGCCTGAAGGGGATCGACCCGTTTCAGCGGGCCAACCTGCTGGACTTGGCCGCAGTAGATCCTGCGCAAAACGAAGCGCAGGACAATATCAAAATCCACCTGCCGCAGACCGCAAAAGAAGGTCAGACAAATCTGCCCGGCCCCGAGCTGAGCCCCACGCAGCGGCGCGAATACGAGATCGGTCAGATTCAGAAAGACATCGCGCGCCGTCGCCGTCGCAAGCTTATGATGCTGTTCGCAAGGCTGGCTGCATTTGTCCTGCTGCCGACCTTGATCGTTGGCACCTATTTCTACCGCATCGCGACCCCTATGTATGCCAGCGATTCCGAATTTCTGATCCTTCAGGCCGATGGCGGCCCCGGCAGCATCGGAGGGTTGTTGGCCGGTACGCAATTTGCCACGACGCAGGATTCGATCTCGGTTCAGTCGTTTCTGGAATCAAAAGAGGCTCTGATCCTGCTTGATCGCGACGCGGGCTTTACCGATGTGTTCAAACAGGAGTCGATAGACCCGATCCAGCGGCTTTCCCCTGACGCAACGCTTGAAGAGGCTTACAAGACATTCAAGCGTATGATCACAATCGGATACGATCCAACCGAAGGTGTGATCCGCATGGAGGTTGTGGCCCCCGACGCCGCGACCGCAACCCAGTTTTCCGAGAGCTTGATTTCTTATGCCGAAGACAGGGTCAATGCCCTTTCGGAAAAGAAACGCGAAGACCAGATGCGTGATGCTGTCGCCAGTTTCGACGCTGCGCAAGATGCCCGCCGGCAGGCGCAAGAGGACTTGATCGAGTTGCAATTGCAGGGCGCTATTCTGGATCCGCAAAGTGTCATCGCCAGCCTGCGCGGGCGCATCGATCAGGTCGAAGTCGAGCTGCAGGATAAAGAACTGCAACTTGCCGCCCTGCTGGATAACCTGCGCCCCAATCAGGCCAAGGTGGACGGCACCCGTGCAGATATCGCGCGGCTCGAAGTGGTTCTGGAGGAACTGAATGCCGAGATGCTGGATGTTTCCGCAGGCGAAAACTCGCTAGCACGGTTGAGCGTACGAATTCAGATGGCGCAGGCCGATCTGGCGGCGCGGGACATGATGCTGCAAACCGCGATGCAGCAAATGGAATCCACCCGGACCGAGGCCAACCGCAAGGTGCGCTATCTGACCGTTTCCGTGAACCCGGTGCCCAGTCAGGAACCCAGCTACCCGCGCAAGTTCGAAAATACGATTTTGGCTTTCCTGTTATTTGCTGGTATCTACCTGATGATCTCGCTTACCGCGTCGGTCCTTCGTGAACAGGTATCCTCGTAAAGACTCATGAAACATGTAAAAATCGCCGACCTGACGGTTGGCAACGATCTTCCGCTGACGATTATCGCCGGCCCCTGCCAACTTGAATCCGCCGATCACGCCCAGATGATCGCAGGCATCATGAAAGAGGCTTGCGACGCCGCAGGCGCGCAGTACGTATTCAAGGCGTCCTATGACAAGGCCAACCGCACCTCGCTATCGGGCAAGCGCGGCATGGGTATTGATGCCGGGCTGCAGGTTCTCGGCGATATTCGCAAGACGATGGGCATCCCGGTTCTGACAGACGTTCATACCGAAGCTCAGTGCGCGATTGCGGCCGAGTCTGTCGACATCCTGCAAATCCCGGCGTTTCTGTGCCGACAGACGGATATGCTGCTGGCGGCAGGCAATACCGGCAAGGCTGTGAACGTGAAGAAGGGTCAGTTTCTGGCCCCCTGGGAGATGCCCAACATCGTCACCAAGATCGAAAGCACCGGCAATCAGAATATCCTGCTGACCGAGCGCGGAACATCCTTTGGCTACAACACTTTGGTTGCCGATATGCGCTCGCTGCCGCAGATGGCCAAAACGGGGTATCCGGTGGTCATGGACGCCACCCATTCGGTGCAGCAACCGGGCGGTCAGGGCGGATCCTCTGGCGGACAGCGGGAGTTTGCACCGGTCATGGCGCGGGCGGCGGTCTCGCTTGGTGTTGGTGCGCTATTCATCGAAACGCATCAGGACCCCGACACCGCGCCCTCGGACGGCCCCAACATGATCCCGCTGGATCAAATGGGCCATCTGATTGACACATTGATGCGCTTTGATGCGCTCGCCAAAGATAACCCGATTCAGATTTAACGATTGAGATTTGTAATGACCAAACCCCTTGCCGAGGTGACCCAAAACACCTGGAGCTTTCTGCGCGACCCGATGATCAAGCCCACCGGCTTCCGCGAATACGACGCGCGCTGGAAATACCCGGATGAGATCAACCTGCCGGGCATGACTGCCCTTGGTCTGGGTCTGGGCACCCAGATGCACAAACGCGGGATCGAACCGGTGATCGCGGTTGGTAACGACTATCGCGACTATTCGCTGTCGATCAAAAACGCGCTGATCGTGGGGCTGATGCAGGCGGGTATTCAGGTCAAGGATATCGGCCCGGCGCTGAGCCCAATGGCCTATTTCGCGCAGTTCCATCTGGACGTTCCTGCAGTCGCGATGGTCACCGCCAGCCACAACCCGAACGGCTGGACCGGCGTGAAGATGGGCTTTGACCGCCCGCTGACCCACGGCCCGGATGAGATGTCGGAACTGCGCGATATCGTCCTGAACGGTGAAGGGGTCGCCCGCCCGGGTGGCTCTTACGAGTTTGTAGATGGCGTCAAGGAGGCTTATATCGACGATCTGGTCGGCGACTTCAAAATGTCCCGCCCGCTCAAGGTCGTTTGCGCCACCGGCAACGGCACCGCCGCCGCCTTTGCACCAGAAATCTTTGAACGTATCGGCGTTGAGGTCGTGCCCAGCCATACGCAGCTGGACTATACCTTCCCCAACTACAACCCGAACCCAGAAGCCATGGAGATGCTGCACGACATGGCCGACACGGTCAAAGCCAGCGGCGCCGATCTGGCGCTGGGGTTCGACGGTGACGGTGATCGCTGCGGCGTCGTGGATGATGAAGGCGAGGAGATTTTTGCCGATAAGGTTGGCGTCATCATGGCGCGCGATCTGGCCAAACTGTATCCGAACGCGACCTTCGTGGCCGATGTGAAATCCACCGGCCTTTTTGCGAGCGACCCCGAGTTGAAGGCACGTGGGGTCAAGGCCGATTACTGGAAGACCGGCCACAGCCATATGAAGCGCCGGGTCAAGGAAATTGGCGCGCTGGCTGGGTTCGAGAAATCCGGTCACTACTTCTTGGCCGAACCGGTCGGACGCGGATATGACTGCGGTATGCGTGTGGCGGTGGAAATCTGCAAGCTGATGGATCGCAACCCGGATCAGAGCATGTCGGACCTGCGCAAGGCGCTGCCCAAGACCTGGTCGACCCCCACCATGTCGCCCTATGCCGCCGATACCGAGAAATACGACATCCTGCAGCGGCTGGTTGACAAGCTGGTCGCCAAGGCCGACGCGGGAGAAACCCTCGCGGGCCGCGCGATCAAAGAGGTCGTCACCGTCAACGGCGCGCGGGTTATTCTGGACAATGGCAGCTGGGGGCTGGTGCGCGCGTCGTCCAACACCCCGAACCTTGTCGTGGTCTGCGAAAGCAGCGAGAGCGAAGCCGAGATGCGCGCGATCTTTGCCGATATCGATGCGGTGATCCGCACCGAACCCGGCGTAGGCGACTACGATCAGACGATTTGATGATCCGGGGACGTGATGCGTCCCCGATCAATCTCCGCCGAGCAGTTTCAGAAGACCTTTCTTGGCCTCGTCCTCGAGCTTCTTCTTCAGCGCATCCTCGACCTGTTCCGTGTCGGTGATGGTCGTATCCAGCTCGTCACCCACCTTTTTCAGAACCTTGCCCTTGGCGTCATCTTCAAGGTCCTTGAGCTTACCCTCTGCCGCCGCCTCGATGACTTTGGTGAGGTCAGGCTTGATCGACGGATCGCTCCATGGCCCCACGATCCGCACCGGGACCGAGATGCCCTGACCGGAGTTGGCCCGCAATGCGACGGGTGTGAACAGGTAGTCAATGTCGCGCGCGCCCAGCCCCACGCGGCCCGCCCCATCGGCGCGGAAATTGTCCAACTGCATCAGCAGGTCGTTATTCCTCAGATCGCCGTTTTCCATCGTGAAACTGGCCGTCAGGCTGTTGAACACGGTCGTCCCACCCGCGCCTTTCCCCCGCCCCATCAGCCGGTCGAGATCAAGCCCCGAGATCACGCCCTTACCGACCTCAAGCCCGCCTTTCCCGCTGAGCGAACGCATGATCTGATCCTCGGTCTGCCCGACACCTAGAAACTCCAGCGTGCCCGAGCCGGTGCCGGACAAGCGCTTGATATCGCCCAAAGTGGTCAGCGCCTCATTGATGTCGATATTGTCGGCTTTCAGATTGCCGCCGACCGACAGCCCATTGCGGTTGTTTGCAACGACCTGACCGTTCAGGTGCCCGTCAAACAGCGAGGCCGGGTGCATCTTGAGCACGGCGCGCGACCGATCAATGCTGAGTGTCAGGTCACTTTTGCCAAAACGCATGCCGGGCACCGCGATTGAATTGGCCTGCAGGCGGATACTGCCATCGGCCAGCCCCAGAAATGAGGCATCAATGGACTGTTTCGACCAGCCATCTGAAGCCGCCCCTCCGTCCGAGGTATCCGCTCCGCCGACTTGCGACAAATCGAGATCGCCGGCGTCAAGGCGCGCCGTCACCTTGGGCGGGTTGGCGATTTGAATGTCCGCCTCGCCCTGCAATCGGTTGCTGTCCAGAACAGCCACCATATCGCGCAGTGAAATCCGGCCGTCGCTGGTATAGGTCATCTGCCCCGAGACCGAGGCCACCTGTCCCAGCCCCTCAGGGACCTGCACACCGCCTTGCCCGAAGGCGGCCAGCATCTTGTGGGTGTCGCGTGCCGTTACCGTGGTCTTGCCATCCATTTCTCCAGCCAAATTCACCCGACCCGAGAACTGAACATCCCCGCCCGGCGCCGTCAGGCTCAAGTCCAGCGGTGTCACCACCCCGCTGGAAAAGGCAGGTAGATCGGGGATTGTCAGGTCAACCTCCACAGCCCCTCCGGGCACTGGCATGCGAGCCTGCAGCTCCATCGGGTCGGTGATATCTGGCCAGCGGGCGGACAGATCGACATTGGCGAAGTCCATGCTGACCGCCCCGTTTTCAAGGTAAATCAGCCGGGCACCGGTCAGTTCCAGCCGTTCCAGCGTGATGGGACGGCTCTCGACCGCTTGCGCCGATGCACCAGAGACCTCCGAGTTTCCGGGCTGGTGCAACTCCCAGTTTCCGCGCCCGTCTGTGCGTTCGAGCCGCAGAACAGGGCGATCGGCCAACACTCGCTTGATGCGGATGTCGCCGGACATCAGGGCCGCGGCATCGACCCCTACCGCCAGGCTTTGGGCGCTCAGCATTGGCTCGGACCCGGCCCAGGGGGCGTTGCCGAAGGTGACGGGCCCCGTCTCCATGCCCAGAACCGGCCAGAAGGACAGCCGCACATCACCTGACAGGGTCAGGTCGCGGCCTGTCTGCGCCTTGACCTGTTCCGCCAGAATGGTCGCCAGTTTGTCACCCGGCATCAGCAGCAACGCGCCAATCACCAGCCCGAAGGCCGCAACCAGAAGAAAAACAATACGAATGAGCCACTTCATGGGTCTGCCTTTCCGGCTTATCTGCTCTGGTCCAAGTCAGCCCTGCACGGACAATATTTGCAAGCGAAAGCTTTCCCCTCTATATGCCCGGCCATGAGTACGAACCCGCCCAACCTCCGCCCTGATCTGGCCCCTTCGGCCCAGATCACCGACACGGCCCGTCGCGGCCAGCCCACCCTTGGGATGGTGTCTTTGGGATGTCCCAAGGCGCTGGTCGACAGTGAGCGTATTCTGACCCGGCTGCGCGCCGAAGGATACGGCATTTCACCCGATTATGCCGGGGCCGATGCCGTGATTGTGAACACTTGCGGGTTTCTCGACAGCGCCAAGGCGGAATCGCTTGAGGCCATTGGTGAGGCGCTGGTCGAAAACGGCAAGGTCATCGTGACGGGATGTCTGGGGGCCGAGCCTGACTATATCCGCGAACATCACCCGCGCATTCTGGCGGTCACCGGGCCGCACCAGTACGAACAGGTGCTGGACGCCGTCCATGCCGCCGTGCCGCCCGATCCCAACCCATATGTCGATCTGCTGCCCGCCTCGGGCGTGAAACTGACCCCGCGCCACTACAGCTATCTCAAGATTTCCGAGGGCTGTAACCACAAGTGCAAGTTCTGCATCATCCCCGACATGCGCGGCAAGCTGGCCAGCCGTCCGGCTCATGCGGTGCTGCGCGAGGCAGAGAAACTGGTGGATAATGGCGTGCGCGAATTGCTGGTGATCTCGCAGGACACCTCAGCCTATGGGCTGGATCGCAAATACGATGTGAACCCGTGGAAAGACCGTGAGGTGCGCAGCCACATCACCGATCTGGCGCGCGAGCTGGGCCAGTTCGATGCCTGGGTGCGGCTGCACTATGTCTACCCCTACCCTCATGTGCGCGAGTTGATCCCGCTTATGGCGGATGCGGGCTGCAATGTTCTGCCTTATCTCGACATCCCGTTCCAGCACGCCCACCCGGATGTGCTGAAACGCATGGCGCGCCCGGCGGCTGGGGCCAAAACGCTGGACGAGATCGCGGCATGGCGCGCAACCTGCCCCGATATCACCCTGCGGTCGACCTTCATCGTGGGCTATCCCGGCGAGACAGAGGCCGAATTCCAGACCTTGCTCGACTGGATGGACGAGGCGCAATTGGATCGCGTCGGCTGTTTCCAGTACGAAAACGTCGATGGGGCGCGCTCAAACGACCTGCCCGATCACGTCCCCGCCGAAGTCAAGCAAGAGCGTTGGGATCGTTTCATGGAAAAGGCGCAGGCGATCTCCGAGGCGAAGCTGGCCGCCAAGGTCGGTCAGACGCTGGACGTGATCGTGGATAAGGTCGATGACGAGGCCGCAACCTGCCGCACCAAATCCGACGCGCCCGAGATCGACGGGAACCTGTTCATTGACGAAGGGTTCGAGGGTCTGAAACCCGGCGACATCGTCCGGGTCGAGGTGGATGAGGCCGGGGAATACGACCTGTGGGGGCGTCTACTGCCCACGACCTGAGCGCTCAGAGCAACCCAACCAGCGCAAACACCCACGCAACACCTGCAGCGATAGCCGTCAGCGCAACCGCAGCACTGGCAGCATCCTTGGCTTGCCCGGCCAACGGGTTCTGGTCAGTCGAGGTGTGATCGACCGCACGTTCGATGGCGGTATTGAACAGCTCAGCAACCAGAACCAGGACGCCCATGATCAGGATCAGCGCCCGATCCGCCGCATTCAGGGGTAGCAGAAAAGCAAACGCCAATGAGATCAGATTGGCCCAGCCCCAACTTCGAAAGGAGTACTCATCGCGCCACGTCGCGCGCAGGCCCTGCCAGCTCCAGCGGGTGCGGTCGTTCAGGCGGTTGAAGAAATTGCGCATAGGTCTGTCCGATCGACATGAGTGATCACAGATTCAGCAGAGGAAGGCAAAAGGCAAGAAAAAACCGCCCCCAAGGGCGGTTCTGATGATGCGACTTCAGGCGGCCCCGGGCGAGACCGCCTGACAGCATCTTATTGCGTGACTGGATTGCAGACGGTCTGCCCCGCTTCGGTTGTGGCAAGTTCGTAGCCTGCCGCGCAGCTGGGAGTGCCGAACTTGTCATAGTCGGGCTGGATGAATACCGGGGTCGGCTCTTCTTGCTGCGAACACGCAGTCAGCACGAATGCGGTGGCACAGATGGCAGCAAATTTCAGTTTCATGTCCGTCAATCCTCTATTACTTTTCTGATATTGCCCGATTTTTCAGGCCACTCTCAGAATAAGACCAACAGGTTGCTCTGGCAACTGACTTGATCACATAATTGTGAATGAGGCGAAACTGCGCTGTCCCACCGGTCGGCTGTGGCGCTCTGTCCTTTTTGTCAGAGCGTCCTAAACTGAGGTGAAGACATCAGCAAATCACGGAGAAGCCAAATGTCAGATGCACCAATCATTGCCCAAAAAGGGCCGTACGCGGTCGAGGTGAATGCGGGCAAGACCTATTTCTGGTGCACCTGCGGCAGATCTCAGCGCCAGCCATTCTGTGATGGCTCTCATAAAGACACCGGTTTGGAACCCATGAAATACACGGCTGAGGGCGACAAGAAACTGTTCTTCTGCGGTTGCAAACACAGCGCGAAACCACCGCTTTGCGACGGATCGCATTCCAAGCTTTAACGCCCTTACCGCAGGTCGTTCAGCGACTTTGCGTTGGCGCAGAATGCAGGTGCCTCTTCGGCACGCTCCTGTTGCTCGGCAAGCCAGGCCTGACATTTCTGACTACAATCAGACGCGCGACACCGCGTTACGATCCGTGCGTATTCGTCGGGCGTCAGCTTGCCTTCGGCTATAGCTTCGGTCAGGGACACCCCCATGCAGCGCGCCACCGAGCGCGTCAGCCAGAAGTGCGTATCGATTTCACCCAGTGAGGTCCGTGGCATTTGATCACCTATCCATCTCGGGTTTTTAGCGCGGCGAACCGGTCCCGGTTGGGGCAAGTGCAAGGCGCGTGGTCTGCAGTTTGATTGTCATTCATCCAGTCAGGACAGGCGCGCGCCCATTCGCAACCTCGGCATTGCTGGATCATCTCGGCCCAATCCTGCTGGCTCAGGTATCCGTCTCGATGCGCTGCAACCACGTCGGTGCCAGTGGTGCGTGCCATGCGCAGCACCAGCCTGAGATGCGTCATCACCTGACCAAGCTGAGTCATGCGGCCCCCCGAAGTTAAGGCATCAATCGCTTCAAAAGCTCTTGGTTTCGGCAGTATTCCGGTGTGCGCGATGCAACCTGCGTTTCCGCAAGAAACGACTCGCAATGACCTGGGTTTGGACATTCCGTGCAACGCAGCACGGCCTCGGCTATATCATCGACTGGCAACGCGCCATCAATAGCGGCCTGTTGCAGATCTACGCCCAGCGTTGTGGCCATTTCGTCCACAAGACCGGCATGGCGCTTGAGCGTTTCGCGATACGACATGCGCTTTCCTTTCCCTGTCACGCTTGGGGAAAGGCTATACAATCGGGCCACGGGCGCCTTGACTCAGGTCAAAGGCCCAAATGATCCAGATAGGCGCGGGTGGCATCCTGCACCCTGCGAAACCGGTCTCCGCCCAGTTTCTTGCCGCCATACCAACGGGTTACGATGATGACATGATCGGAAAGCCCGGCTCGTTCCATCATTCGCAAAATCACCATCGCCGCGCCGGATTCGCCATCATCGGCCTTCAACGCCCCTGTTGGCAGGATTGCAGCCCAGGTGTTGAGGGTGGCTTTTGCATATGCTTTGTCAGTCTTCAGATCAGCCAAAACCGCATCCACCTCGGCCCGGCTGGTCGCCCGTGCCCCTGTCACGGCGTATTTCGACCCGCGGTCGCTCAGCACCACGCCCAGCTGTGTCAGTTCCATCATCATTGCAAGCCCAGTCGGCGTGCTGTCGTCAGCACAGCTTCAACCCGTTGGGCATTCGGCGGGTGCGTCGCCAGAAATCGATCACCCGGGTCCGGAATACGCTGGAAAAAGGCCATGCCGACCAGCGGATCATACCCTGCCGCATGCGTAATCACCGTGCCCAGCTGATCCGCCTCAAGTTCGAATTGCTGCGTATAGTTCTGAACCCCGACCTGAGCGCCGAGCTTTTGCGCACGTTCGATACCTGCCGCATTCGCCCCGCGCTGGCGCGCCAGATCACCGAAGATACGTGCGCTTTCCTTAGCATTGGCGGCCTGACGCGCGATGTGATCCAGAATATGATGCGCTGCCTCATGGCTCATGACAAAGGCAATCTCATCGGCATTCTGAGCCGAGCGGATCATCGGTTGCGTAAAGATGATCAACGGGCGACCATCATCGTCAAGTGTCTGGAAGGCATTCGCCGGCGCCCGCGGATTGAGATCGACCAGAACCACAAAGTCGCAGTTCGCCGTTGACGATTGGCGGCGACACTCTTTTCCAGCGGCTGACGCAACATCGCGCCCCACCTGTTCAAAGCTGCGCACACTGGCTTTCTGCCCCGATGCGCCCGGCCGCCAGTCTTCAGCCGGAACGGCGACCACCGACTGCGAACCGCATGCAGCCAGAAATAAAACCAGCGTAAGGGCAAGACGGCGCATCCGGGATCCTCTAAGTCATTCTGACCGTTGGTGAGCATAGCGCGCCTGGCGCGGCGGGACCACAGCAGATTGCACCTGTGCCGGGTTGCATTACTGCCTCGTGATCGGCACTCTGCGCATATGTTTTCAATAGAGCACGAATTCGACTCGACGGTCATTACGCTGGTGGATGAAGGCCCCAAGCCTTTGCAGGAAGATATTGTGATCAACAGCTTCGCCGAATGCGTCACGATCGAGCAACTGGACCCCCGGACCGATCAGATTCAAAAGATCACCTTGTCACCCGAACAGGTACGTGATCTGGCCGCCGCGCTGGACCTGCCCGAAGGGGTTTACCAGATTCGCGAGACGGACCCCGGCCAGCAATAGCTGCTGCTTTCGGGCCGGACGGCCCATCGCCACAGGTATTTCCAATTGAATTTACCGCCCTTTCAGGGGCAGGTTGCCCTTGAAAGAGGATGGCGTACCTCCGACATACAGACTGCCCATGTGAAGGATTTTAACATATGTCCCTGAAGAACCAAGCTGCGCTTGATTTTCTGCACGCGCGCCGGTCGCGCCCGGCCAAGTCGCTGGTGGCCCCGGCCCCCACACGGGACCAGCTGTTGCCGCTGCTCACCGCCGCTGCGCGTAGCCCGGATCATGGCAAGCTTGAGCCGTGGCGCTTTGTGGTCATCGAAAAGGAGGCCATGCCGCGTTTGGCCCGATTGACGGAAAGCTGCGGTCAGTCTTTGGGCAAAACAGAAGAAGAGATCGCCAAGGCGCGCAGCCAATTTGATATGGGGCATCTCGCGGTTGCGGTCATCGAGGTGCAGAAACCTTCTGAAAAAGTGCCTGCGATCGAGCAGACCTACTCTGCCGGTGCGGTCTGTCTGGCCCTGCTGAACGCAGCCTTGGCGGCCGGATGGGGCGCGAACTGGTTGTCGGGGTGGCAATCCCATGATCATGCTTTCGGCGAGGCCGCCTTGGGGTTGGCCGATAACGAGCGGATCGCCGGGTTCATCCACATCGCGACCGAAGGCTCGGTCCCGCCCGAACGCCCGCGCCCCGATGTCGAGGCGCTGACTCAGTGGGTCTCGGAATGATCATCGTTCAATCCTTCCTGCTGGCGCTTGGCCAGATCGGAGATCCCAGATTCCGCCGCGTGCTGCTGCTGGGTGTCGGCCTGACCTTTGCGCTGCTGGTTGCCGCCTACGCCGGGTTCTTGTGGCTGATCAACGCCTTGGCGGGCGAACAGGCCACCCTGCCGATCCTGGGTGAGGTGACGTGGCTGAACGACCTGCTCAGCGTGTCGTCGTTCCTGCTGATGATGGTGCTTTCGGTTTTTCTGATGGTGCCCGTCGCATCGGCCATTACGTCGATGTTTCTCGACGAGGTGGCCCAAGCCGTTGAGGACAAGCACTATCCCGGCCTGCCCCCCGCCCAGCGCATTCCCTTCGGCGACGCGTTGCGCGATACGCTCAGTTTTCTCGGTGTGTTGATCGTGGCGAACCTGCTGGCGCTGATCCTGTACGCGTTCTTCACGCCCTTCGCCTTGTTCATTTTCTGGGGCATGAACGGGTTTCTGCTGGGTCGAGAATACTTCACCCTCGCCGCGATGCGCCGGTTGGGGCGCGACGGCGCGAAAAAGCTGCGGGCCAAACACGCGACGACCATCTGGGCCGCAGGTATCATGATGGCCATTCCCTTGTCGGTGCCGCTGGTGAACCTGCTGATCCCGATCCTTGGGGCCGCGACCTTCACCCATATCTATCACGGGCTGTCCGGTACGCGGGCCTAGGCGCTATTCGCGCGGCTCCAACTGGTTCAGCCAGTCAAAATCGCGTACCGAGATCAGGCCCGAGATGATGATCCCGGCGATAATCGCCCACAAGATCACCGTGATCCCGGTGGTAATCCAGAGCTTTTTCTTCATGTGATGCACTTCCGGCGCACCCGCATGGGTGCCCGGAACGATATCGCCCAGATCACCCTGCGTCTTGATCCGGACCGGCAACACGACCAGCAGGGTCAAAAACCAGATGACAGCGAACAGAACCAGCGCGGCGGTGATCGTCATCGGCGTCAGACCTGTTCCAGCTCAACAAGGCAACCGTTGAAGTCCTTGGGGTGTAGGAACAGAACCGGCTTGCCGTGTGCGCCGATCTTGGGTTCTCCTGTCCCCAGAACACGTGCTCCGGTCTCCTTCAGGTGGTCGCGCGCGGCAATGATATCCTCGACCTCATAACAGACGTGATGGATGCCACCGGCGGGGTTCTTTTCCAGAAATCCGTTGATCGGGCTGTTTTCGCCCAAAGGATACAGCAGTTCGATCTTGGTGTTGGGCAGTTCGATGAACACGACGGTAACCCCGTGATCGGGCTCGTCCTGCGGCGCGCCAACCTTGGCACCCAAGGCGTTGCGATATTGGGCCGAGGCGGCCTCGAGGTCCGGCACCGCAATGGCAACATGATTGAGACGACCGATCATGGAACTCTCCTTCCGTTCTGCGTTGCAGCGGTTATGGGGTCTGTCCGGTGAAAGGGCAAGTGCGCCAAAACGCGCGTTAACCCTGTATTAGCCGGAAGTTCCTAGCGTGAAGCATCTGCTAATCAGGAGTTCTGCCATGGACGATTCGGGACCTTTCGCCCCTCAGACGCTTGCCACCAAGATGCGGCCGCTACTGGGCCAGACGATCCTTGTGGTTGAAGATAGTCGCTATGCCTGCGACGCAATAAGACTGATATGCCTGCACAGCGGCGCGCGTATCCGGCGGGCGGATTGCCTGCAATCGGCGCGGCGACATCTGCAGATCTACCGCCCCTCAGTCCTGATCGTCGATATGGGGCTGCCGGATGGGTCGGGTGCCGATCTGATCGCAGAACTCACCCATGCGGTGCCGCGTATCAGCGTTATTCTGGGGCTGTCGGGTGACGATAACGCCAGATCGACCGCAATGCGTGCCGGGGCAGACGGTTTCTTGGCAAAACCACTTAGCTCGGTCGCTTATTTCCAGAAAACCATCCTCGAACTCTTGCCCGAAGACCGCCGCCCCGGCGGGCTCGAGGCCGTGCGGGATGAGGTCGTCCACCCCGATCCTCTGGCCTATCAGGATGACATGGCCCATATCGCAGACCTGCTGACCGGTCCGACCGATCAGCGCACATTCGACTACGTCGCGCAATTTCTGCAAAGCGTGGCGCGGGATGCGCAGGACACGGTGCTGGCCGATGCAGCGGGGCAGCTTGCCCAATCGCGGGTGCAGGGCGCGCCGGTGACAGCACAGGCGGCACGGGTCGCCGGGCTGGTGCAAGAGCGACTGGAACGGCAGGAGGCGATCTGAAATGCTGACCGCCTATTTCGTGACAGCAAGCATTCTGTGCATCTGGGTGTATCGTCAGACGCGCCTTACAGCAAAAAGCATCCGAAGCAATCGTCGGGATATCTCAAATCCGCTGGACTGATTGCTGTCGGTTGCCCAAACGAAAACCGCCCGCACAAGGCGGGCGGTTTCGATCAGTCTTGCGGGATCAGACGCAGGCCCAGCTCCATCAACTGATCCGAGGTCGGATCAGAGGGCGCGTCCATCATCAGATCCTCGGCGCGCTGGTTCATCGGGAACATCATGACCTCGCGGATGTTGGCCTCATCGGCCAGCAGCATCACGATCCGGTCGATACCAGCCGCACAGCCCCCGTGGGGTGGTGCGCCGTAGTGGAAGGCATTGAACAGGGCCCCAAAGCGGGATTTCACTTCGTCCTCGCCATAGCCAGCCAGTTCAAAGGCCTTCAGCATGATCTCAGGCTTGTGATTCCGGATCGCGCCCGAGACCAGCTCATACCCGTTACAGGCCAGATCGTACTGATAGCCGCGCACGTCCAGAGGATTGCCCTGCAGCGCCTCCATACCGCCCTGCGGCATCGAGAACGGGTTATGTTCAAAGTCAATCGCGCCGGTTTCTTCGTCCTGTTCGTAGATCGGGAAATCCACGATCCAGGCAAAGGCGAAGCGGTCTTTCTCAGTCAGGCCCAATTCCTCGCCGATCACGTCGCGCGCCTTACCGGCGACCTTCTCAAAGGCCTTGGGCTTGCCGCCCAAGAAGAATGCCGCATCACCCACATCCAGCCCCAGTTGCTGGCGGATCGCCTCGGTGCGCTCAGGCCCGATGTTCTTGGCCAAAGGCCCTGCGGCCTCTCTCCCTTCGCCCTGATCGCGCCAGAAGATGTAGCCCATGCCGGGCAGACCCTCTTTCTGGGCAAAGGCGTTCATGCGGTCGCAGAACTTGCGGCTGCCACCGCTCGGCGCTGGGATGGCACGGATTTCGGTGCCGTCCTGCTCCAACAGCTTCGCGAAAATCGCGAAGCCACTATCGCGGAAGTGGTCGGAGACCACTTGCATTTTAATAGGATTCCGCAGGTCGGGCTTGTCGGTGCCGTACCACAGGGCCGAGTCCCTATAGGAAATCTGCGGCCATTCCTGATCGACTTTGCGACCACCACCGAACTCTTCGAATACGCCGGTCAGAACGGGTTGGATCGTGTCGAACACGTCCTGCTGCTCAACAAACGACATCTCAAGGTCGAGTTGGTAGAAGTCGGTCGGCGAGCGATCCGCGCGCGGGTCTTCATCGCGGAAGCACGGCGCGATCTGGAAATACTTGTCAAAGCCCGACACCATGATCAGCTGTTTGAACTGCTGCGGGGCCTGCGGCAGCGCATAGAACTTGCCCGGATGCAGCCGCGAAGGCACCAGAAAGTCGCGCGCGCCCTCGGGCGACGAGGCAGTGATGATCGGCGTTTGATACTCGCGGAACCCCTGATCCCACATGCGCTTGCGCATCGAGGCCACGACGTCCGAGCGCAAGGTCATGTTGCGCTGCATCGCCTCGCGGCGCAGGTCCAGGTAGCGATAGCGCAGGCGAGTTTCTTCGGGATATTCCTGATCGCCGAAGACCATCAGCGGCAGTTCGTCGGCCGCGCCCAGCACTTCCAGCTCTCGCACATAGACCTCGATCTCACCGGTCGGCAGCTTCGGGTTCACCAGATCCGCGTCGCGCGCTTTGACCGTTCCGTCGATGCGGATACACCATTCCGAGCGCACTTTCTCAAGCTCGGCAAAGGCGGCGCTGTCGCCGTCGCACAGCACCTGTGTCACGCCGAAATGGTCCCGCAGGTCGATGAACAAGACGCCACCGTGATCTCGGACCCGATGCACCCAGCCGGACAGGCGGACAGTTTCACCGACATTGGCGGCGGTCAGAGCGGCGCAGGTGTGGCTGCGATAGGCGTGCATGAAATATCCCTTCGGGCGCAGAATTCGTCGCGCCGATACACCCTGTCGGGCTTGGAAAGTCAAGGCAGCTTGGACGTCAGAACGGTCTTTGCACGTTGCCGGAATAGAAATAGACGCCCAGACCGGCGGCAAAGATGATATTGCCCGCAATCGCATGCAGCAGAACCGCGTACAGGAACGACCCGCGCTGGCGATAGGCCCATGCAAACAGCAACCCTCCGGCAAAGGTCATCGCAGCGACGATCCAGCTCCAGTACATCAGATGCGCCAGCGAAAACAGCGTTGCATTCCAGAGATATGCAGGCTGCCCGTCAGGCAGGATCGCGTGGTAGCGGCGGAAGAACAGGGTGCGAAACAGCAGCTCTTGCGGCAGGGCCGAGGCCAGTGGGTAGCCGATCCAGATGAACGCCAGTAACTCGGGCCGGTGTTTCAACAGCCCAAAGGCCGCATCGGGTCGCGCGATCAGCACAAGCGCTGAACAGAAACCCGCCATCGCAATCGTGAACAGCAAGACCTCGACCCAGGACCAGTTGCGCCAGCCATAGCGTAGTTCGGCCCAAGAAAAACCGGGCGTGTTGTGCAGCAGGACAATGCCCAGACCCGTGAATGCAAAGAGCGCCGGGAACATCCAATCCGGCGGGAAGAGTACCGCGATCAGGACCGGAACTGCGATGTAGAACAGCGCGAATTCCAGCCTCAGCCGCTGCACCTGTGCAGCGCGCGCGGCCCAATCGCTTTGTCTGCTCACGGTGTTACAAGCTCCGCCCGGATCAGACCCCGCAGGGAATTGCCGATATGGATGGTTTGGGCATTTTGCAGATCGGTCAAGGTCAGTACGGTTTCAATCGCGGCTTTCTGATCCAACATCTCCTGCCGCAGGACCCCGGGCAGAACACCGCTGGACAATGCTGGCGTCAGGCGGCGGCCATCGGGCATATCAAGAAACAGGTTGGTGATCGTGCCTTCGCACAGCTCATCACGTTCATTCAGGAACAGCAGTTCATCCACACCTTCGGGCAAAGCCGCCCGCGCTTTATCATAGACCACGCGGCGGGTGGTCTTGTGGCGCAACCAGATATCCGACGACGATAGACGCTGTTCCGCCACTCTGACCCTCCAGAGCGGCGGGTTCGCCGCGAGTGCTCCGGTGGTCAATGCGAAGCCGCCGCCTGCATCCAACGTCAGGCGGCAGCGCAGCGGGGCCTCGTCTGAGGCCGCGTGCAATGCCGTCAGCGCCGCAGCCCGATCGAATAAAATCCCAAAGGTTTGGGCAGAACGCGCCATACGCGCCAGATGGCTGTCCAGCCGCACAAAACCCTGCCCCGGCCGAAAACCAAGCGTTTCGATCAGGCGGAAATCAGGGTCAGCTGGTGGGCGAAGCGGGCTTTCCATAGCGCCTCCTCATATTCCGATGGGGCGGTGCTGTCCCAGACCAGCCCGCCGCCCACGTTCAGGGTCGCCTTGCCGTCTTCGACCATGAGGGTGCGGATGGCTACGTTGAACTCGGACCGCCCATCCGGCGCGGCCCAGCCGATGGCGCCGCAATAGACATCGCGCGGCCACGGCTCCAGCTCCGACAGAATCTCCATCGCGCGAATTTTCGGCGCGCCGGTGATTGAGCCGCAGGGGAACAGCGCCGTCAGGATATCAGACAGCCCCACCCCAAGGTGCAACTGCGCCTGCACCAGCGAGACCATCTGATGAACGGTGGCATAGGTTTCCACCTTGAACAGTTCGGGCACCTTGACCGACCCGGCCAGCGCCACGCGGCTGATGTCGTTGCGCAGCAGGTCGACGATCATCAGGTTCTCGGCCCGGTTCTTTTCGTCCGTGGTCAGAAATGCACGGCGGCGTTCATCCTCGACCGGATCTTCGCTGCGCGGCTGGGTGCCCTTCATCGGGCGGGTTTCGATCCGGCCCTCTGCATCGGTGCGGAAGAACAACTCGGGCGAGCGGCTCAGCAGGTCGGGCAGCCCGTCTTGCTCGACCAGCGCGCCATGACCAACGGGTTGGCCCGCAGCCAGCGCGGCGTACAACGCGGCACTGTCACCGCTGACTTCGAGGTCGATGGGGAAGGTCAGATTCGCCTGATAGATATCGCCCGCACCGATGGCGTCATGCACCTTGCGGAAGGCTTGCGTATAACGCGCCTCGTCCCAGCGGGGCTGAAACGCCGTCAAAGCACCGATATCGGTGGACAGTCCAACGCGATCCGGTGCATCGAACACGCCAAAGCACAGCAGCGGCAAGCGCCGCCCCTCGGGCAGGCGCTCCGCCAGACGCGGCTCCAGCACATAGCCCAGCTCATAGCTCGCATATCCCGCCAGCCATGCGCCCTCCGCACGCGCCTGATCCAGCGCCGTCAGAGCCTGGGGCACCTCATCCGCGGTGTCCGCGCGGATGATCTGGGAGGGACGGTCAAACCGGGTACCACGCCCGGCTGGTCCTTGATCGAAACGAATACGCAAGTGCATCCTCATTTGCCGTGCTGCGCGATATAGAGGATACGCCAGCAGGGGAAAGGGGGGAAAGCGGCAATTTCACCCTTGTTTCCGATACCTCTTGCACCTTTTCGCGCGGTCCCTATAACGCAGGACAATTTGGGCGCTGGGGCGGTGCCCTGACTCGCGGACAATCGAAGGAACAAGGCCATGCCGAGAAGAACCGACATCCAGTCGATCATGATCATCGGGGCGGGGCCCATTGTTATCGGTCAGGCGTGTGAGTTCGACTATTCCGGTGCTCAGGCCTGTAAGGCGCTGCGCGAGGAAGGCTACCGGGTCATTCTGGTGAACTCGAACCCGGCGACGATCATGACCGATCCCGGGTTGGCGGACGCCACCTATATCGAGCCAATCACCCCCGAAGTGGTCGCTAAGATCATCGAGAAAGAGCGCCCCGACGCCCTGCTACCCACCATGGGTGGTCAGACTGGCTTGAATACATCGCTCGCGTTGGAAGAGATGGGCGTGTTGGAGAAGTTCGGCGTCGAGATGATCGGCGCCAAGCGCGACGCGATTGAAATGGCCGAAGACCGCGCCCTGTTCCGCGAGGCGATGGACCGTCTGGGTCTTGAGAATCCCAAAGCAACCATCGTGACTGCCCCCAAGCGCGAAGATGGCTCCACCGATCTGGATGCAGGCGTGCAGATGGCGCTGGATGAGCTGGAAGAAATCGGCTTGCCCGCCATCATCCGCCCTGCTTTTACCCTGGGCGGTACCGGCGGCGGCGTGGCCTATAACCGCGAGGATTACATCCATTTCTGTCGCTCGGGCATGGATGCTTCGCCCGTGAACCAAATCCTCGTCGATGAAAGCCTTCTGGGCTGGAAGGAATACGAGATGGAGGTGGTGCGCGACACCGCCGACAATGCCATCATCGTCTGTTCTATTGAAAACGTCGATCCGATGGGTGTGCACACCGGCGACTCGATAACCGTGGCCCCTGCCCTGACGCTCACCGACAAGGAGTACCAGATCATGCGTAACGGCTCGATTGCCGTTCTGCGTGAGATCGGGGTCGAGACCGGTGGGTCGAACGTGCAATGGGCAATCAACCCTGATGACGGCCGTATGGTGGTGATTGAGATGAACCCGCGCGTATCGCGCTCGTCCGCTCTGGCCTCCAAAGCGACCGGTTTCCCGATTGCCAAGATCGCGGCAAAGCTGGCCGTTGGTTACACGCTGGACGAGTTGGACAACGACATCACCAAAGTCACGCCCGCGTCGTTCGAGCCGACCATCGACTATGTCGTCACCAAGATCCCAAAATTCGCGTTTGAGAAGTTCCCGGGGTCTGAGCCCTACCTGACCACCGCAATGAAATCGGTGGGCGAGGCGATGTCCATCGGCCGCACCATCCACGAATCGATGCAAAAGGCTCTGGCCTCGATGGAATCGGGCCTGACCGGCTTTGATGAGATCGAAATCCCCGGCCTGAATGTCGGTGTTTGGGATGAGGCCGATGACAAGGCCGCCGTGATCAAAGCAATCAGTCAGCAGACTCCCGACCGTCTGCGCACGATTGCGCAAGCGATGCGTCACGGTCTTTCCGATGATGAGATTTTCGGCGTCACCAAATTCGATCCTTGGTTCCTGGCCCGCATCCGCGAGATCATCGAGGCCGAACGCCAGGTCCGCAAAGACGGCCTGCCGGTCACCGAGGACGGCATCCGCAAGTTGAAAATGCTGGGCTTCACCGACGCACGTCTGGGCAACCTGACTGGCCGTGACGAAGACAACGTCCGCCGCGCCCGCCGCAATCTGGGCGTAAAGGCCGTGTTCAAACGCATTGACACCTGCGCCGCCGAATTCGAAGCGCAGACACCTTATATGTACTCGACCTACGAAGCTCCGATGATGGGTGAGGTTGAATGCGAGGCGCGCCCGAGCGACCGCAAGAAGGTCGTCATCCTCGGCGGTGGTCCGAACCGGATCGGTCAGGGGATCGAGTTCGACTATTGCTGCTGCCATGCGTGCTTTGCGCTGACCGAGGCGGGGTATGAGACCATCATGGTCAACTGCAACCCCGAGACGGTCAGCACCGACTATGACACCTCGGACCGTCTGTATTTCGAGCCTCTGACCTTCGAACACGTCATGGAAATCCTGACGAAAGAGCAGGAAAACGGCACACTGCACGGTGTGATCGTTCAGTTCGGCGGTCAGACCCCGCTGAAACTGGCGAACGCGTTGGAAGCCGAAGGTATTCCGATCCTCGGCACCACCCCCGACGCGATTGATCTGGCCGAAGACCGGGAACGCTTCCAGGCGCTGGTCAACGAGCTGGGCCTGAAGCAGCCTAAAAACGGCATCGCCTCGACCGATGAACAGGCGCTTGAGATCGCCGAAGAGATCGGCTTCCCGCTGGTGATCCGCCCCTCTTACGTTCTGGGTGGGCGCGCGATGGAGATCGTGCGCGATATGGATCAGCTGCGGCGTTACATCAACGAGGCCGTGGTGGTCTCGGGCGATAGCCCTGTGCTGCTCGACAGCTATTTGGCCGGCGCGGTCGAGTTGGACGTCGATGCTCTGTGCGATGGCACCGACGTTCACGTTTCGGGCATCATGCAGCATATTGAAGAGGCGGGCGTTCACTCGGGCGACTCAGCCTGTTCGCTGCCGCCTTATTCGCTGTCGAAAGAGATCATCGAGCAGATCAAGGATCAGGCCTTCAAACTGGCCAAGGCGCTGAACGTCGTGGGTCTGATGAACGTGCAATTCGCGATCAAGGATGATGAGATTTACCTGATCGAAGTGAACCCCCGCGCCTCGCGCACCGTTCCGTTTGTCGCCAAGGCGACCGACAGCGCGATTGCCTCGATCGCAGCGCGTGTCATGGCCGGTGAGAAGCTTTCGGCCTTCCCGATGCGTCCCGCTTACCAAGAGGGCAAAGACACCAAGATCGCCGACCAGATGACGCTGGCCGACCCCGACATGCCTTGGTTCTCGGTCAAAGAGGCGGTCATGCCCTTTGCCCGCTTCCCGGGTGTCGACACCATTCTGGGCCCCGAGATGCGCTCGACCGGCGAGGTTATGGGCTGGGACCGCGATTTCCCGCGCGCCTTCCTCAAGGCGCAGATGGGGGCCGGGATGGTGCTGCCATCCTCGGGGCGTGCGTTCATCTCGATCAAGGATGCGGACAAGGGCAAAGCGATGCTTGAGGCCGCCAAGGTGCTGATTGAACAAGGCTTTACGCTGGTCGCAACGCGTGGCACGCAAAGCTGGCTGGAAGAACAGGGCGTCGCCTGTGAGGTGGTCAATAAGGTCTACGAGGGCCGCCCGGACGTGGTCGACATGCTGAAAGACGGTCAAGTGCAACTGGTGATGAACACCACCGAAGGCGCGCAGGCGGTCGAGGACAGCAAGGCCATCCGGTCCATCGCGCTGTATGACAAGATCCCCTATTTCACCACGGCTGCCGGATCGAACGCCGCCGCGCTGGCGATCAAGGCGCAGGCCGAAGGGGATGTTGAGGTCAAATCGCTGCAGGGCTGATCCCGCAGCCGACCGAATGGAAAAGCCCCGGTAACGCGCCGGGGCTTTGTTCGTTACAGCACCGGCTGAGGTGCTCGTTGCCGCCGTTCGTCCCTTGCGAAGAACAGCATATAAAAAACTGGCGCAGCGACCATGGTCAGGATGGTGGCGAAGGCCAGACCGCCCATAATGGTGACTGCCATAGACACAAAGAACGCATCCGTCAGCAGCGGTGCCATCCCAAGAATGGTGGTGATCGCCGCCAGCATGACAGGGCGCAGACGCGAGACCGAGGCCTCGACGATGGCGGGTTTCAAGGCTTTGCCGGTGGCCCGGACCAGATCGATCTCCTCAACCAGCACGATGCCGTTCTTGATCAGCATGCCCGACAGGCTGAGCAGACCCAGCAGCGCGGTGAAGGTGAACGGCAGACCGGTGCCCAGCAAGCCAATGACCACGCCGTTCACCGACATCGGAACCAGTAGCCAGATGATAATCGGCTGCCGGATCGCGTTGAACAACAACACCGAGATCAGCACCATAATCAGCAGGCTCAGCGGCAATTGCCGCCCAAGACTGGCTTGCGCGTCACCCGAATCTTCGAATTCTCCGCCCCATTCCATGCTGTAGCCGATGGGCAGTTCCATCTGTTCGATGGTGCCGCGCACCTCGGAATGGACCTGCGCGGCGGTCATGTCTGCGGGAATGTCCGCGCCGACGGTTATGGTTAGAACCCGGTCGCGCCGGTGCACCAGAGTGTTGAGCGCCTTGTATTCGAACCCGTCTACCATCTGCTCGATCGGGACGAACCGCTCCGACTGATCGGAATAGACCACCTGATCGACTATCGAATAGTCTCCGTCCGCAGGGCGGCGCAGGATGATCGGGATCTGGCGGTCACGTTCACGCAGAACGCCACCGGTGATGCCATCGGTCGAGAATTGCAGCGTCGCGGCGATATCTTCGCGGGAAACGCCCGCGGTCTGGGCCCGTTCGGTCGCATAGATCGGCTGCACCGCCAGTTCCTGTTCGCGCCAGTCGTGATGCACGTGCAACGCATTCGGGGACGCCGCTGACATCCGCGCCACAGCTTCCTCGGCCAGTTGCCGCAGAACCACCGGATCACTGCCCGAGAAGCGCGCCTGAATCGGGTCGCCTCCGCCGGGGCCGAAAATCAGACGCTTGGTGCGGAATTCGCCTTCGGGGAACTGAGCCGAGCCAAAGGCCTCTAGATCGGCTTGCAGGGTGGGAATATCGTCCAAAGTTTCTGTGCGGATGATCATGTGACCATAGCTGGGGTTCGGCTTTTCCGCAGCATAGGTCAGCATGAACCGCGTCGCCCCCTGCCCCACAAACGTGGCGACTGAAACAACGTCGTCACGATCTGCAAGCCAGTTTTCAAACACAGCCATATCTTCGGCAGTGCGCGCAATGGGCGTGCCTTGTGGTAGCTTGTAGTGCACGAAGAACAGCGGCGTGTTGGAATTGGGGAAGAACTGCTGTTTCATCAGCCCGAAGCCTGCGAAACAGGCGACGGTGATCCCGATCAGCGCCGCCACCACCAGCCAGCGGAACCGCAGCGCCCAGTTCAGGATCGCGCCATAGGCGCGGAACAGAATGCCACCATAGGCGTCGATCTCACCCTCTTTGCCCTGTTTGAAGAAATAATGCCCCAGCAGCGGCGTAACCGTGATCGCCAACACCCAGCTGAGCAGCAGTGAAATGCCGATGACAGCGAACAGCGAGAACAGGAACTCTCCGGTCGCATCAGGGCTAAGGCCAATGCCCGCAAAGGCCATGATCCCGATCACTGTCGCGCCCAGCAGCGGGATTTGCGTCTTTGACGCGACCTCTTCGGCCGCATCGCGCGAAGACTTTCCGCGCAGCATCGCAATCTGCATCCCTTCGGCCACAACGATGGCGTTGTCGACCAGCATGCCCATGGCAATGATCAGCGCCCCCAGCGAAATCCGCTCCATCTCGATCGAGAAGATCGACATGAACAGCAGCGTGCCCACAACGGTGAGCAACAGGGTCGAACCCACAACGATGGCGGCGCGCCAACCCATGAATATGCCCAGAACCGCAACCACGATGCTGACCGACATCGCAAGATTCAGCAGGAAAGCGTTCGAGGCCTCATCGACAACAACATGTTGCTGATAGATGGGCAGGATTTCGACACCAAAGGGAATCTCGGAATCCAGCTCGGCCAGTTTCGCATCTGCGCGCTGGCCGACCTCGACGATGTTTTCCGTGGCCAGCCCGGCGATGCCGAGTGTGAAAGCCTCGGTCCCGTTGAAGCGGATCATGATATCGGGGTCATTCTGCCGACCGCGATACACATCGGACATATCAAACAGGTTGACCACCTGCCCCTGCGAACCCACCGAGAGCCCCGCAATCGCCGAGACGCTGTCCGAGCCTTCTGCCGTCAGAATTGTTGTCCGGTCACTGTCTGACCGCAACGAGCCCGAGGCATTGACAGAATCCGCGTTTGCAATAGCCTCGTTGATCGCCTGCAAGGGCACGTTCTGGTTAACCGAGATTGACAGGTCCGGTTCGATGAATATCGCCTCGTCCGGCAGGCCCTGAACCTCGACATCGGCGACACCCCTGACCGTCAGCAATTCGCGGCGCAGGAAGGTGGCCAGATCGTGTTTCTCGGCGTCCGAAAATCCGTCCGCCGTGACCGCATAAAACAGGCCGAACACATCGCCGAACCCGTCATTCACAAAGGGGGCACTGACGCCCGAAGGCAGACCCCGCGCGGCATCGCGTACCTTGGCGCGCAGCCGTGTCCAGATGTCAGGCAATTCACTGCCGTCATAGGTCGACTTGATCTCGACCTCGATCAGCGACTGACCCGGCTGGTTGACCGAGGTGATGACATCCACCTCGCCCATCTGTTGAATGGCCGATTCCAAAGGTTCAGAGACTTCCAGCGCCACCTGCTCGGCAGTGGCACCGGGGTATTGAGTCGCGATAACCGCCTGTTTGATCGTGAAGGCCGGGTCTTCAAGTCGGCCAAGCGACATGAAACCCCAGATGCCGCCAAACAAGGCAATCAGGATGAGAAGCCACGTATAAAGCGGTCGGTCTATCGAAGCGCGTGCGATCTTCATAAATCCGCCCCTCAGTTCGAGAAGCCGACGAAGCGGCGAACGGCCTGCCCGTCGGTCAGCGCCCCACCGCCCGCCACGACGATTTCCTCACCATCCGACAGGCCCGTCAGCACCCGAACATCACCGCTTTGGGTGGGTTCGATGGTGACGGGGACGCGGCGGACCGTGCCCTCATCCGCGCCAACTGGCGAGAAGACCAGTACGCCCAGCGCGCCGCTTGCATCGGCAACAATAGCGGTCGGAGGAACGAATATACCCGTGCGTTCATCCTGCACCTGCACCGTAACAGTGACCGACGAGCCCGGTAGAATCTGCAGTCCCTCAGGTGGTGTCAGGCCGAATTGAATGCGAAAGGTCTGGCCCACGCTCGAGGTTTCGGCATCGAATTCGCGGATCTCAAGCGGGAAAATTTCATCGCTGGCCGGGAATTTCGCGGTGATGGTGATGTCATCCTCCTGCCCCGAACGTTGGAACAGGATTTCGGGCACATCGACCTCGATACGCAATTCGGACATATCGTGGATACGCACGATGGGGGTCCCGGCAGACACCGTTGTAAACGCCTCGACCGCGCGGCTTGAGACCAGCGCATCGAAGGGTGCGGTCAGGGTGGCATGTTCCAGTTCGTATTCCGCATCACGCACCGCGATCGCAGCAAGCTGCGCCGCTGTTTCGGCATCATCGACAGCCACCTGGCTGGCTGCCGTGCCGCGCAGGCGCGACAGGCGGGCTACCGTCCGGTCGGCTTGATCCTTCTGCAAACGGGTGCGATCGCGTTGCAGTTCGAACGGCTCCTTATCCAGTCGGGCAATCAGCTCGCCCTTGGGAATGACAAACCCTTCGGTCACGGGCATCTCGACGATCTGGCCTGCGACCTGAAACGCCAGATCAACGGTCTGGCGCGCGGCAACGCGGCCAAAGAACTGGCGCGAAAAGCCGGGTGTGGTCTCGCTGACCTGCATGAGTTTCACGGGTTTCGCGGCGTCCTGCGCAGCGGCGGGGGCAGTCAGAACGGCCAAAACAAAGCCGACAGAAGTCAGGAGTTTCATTTCTTCAGTCCCTCGGGAATTCCGGTTTTCAGAATGTTGTCGCGGATTTTGCGCGCCAGACGCGCAAACTCGGCAGTTTCTTCGGCGTTCAGGCCGGACGCGCTGTGAAACAGCTCTCCGGCCACGGCGACCAGCATGTTGCGCGCCTGTTCGCCCTGCTCGGTCAGAACCAGAAGCCAGGCGCGGCGGTCTTCCGGATCGCGCTGACGGGTCAGATACCCGGCCTTTTCCAACGCGTCCGCCGTGGCCGTGATCGTCGACGGCACGGTCAACATATCCGCAGCCAGCACCCCCATCCGCTTGGGCGCATCCAGTTTGATCAGCATATGACATTCCTGATGGCTCAGGTCCGTTTCGATGCGGTCAAAGCTTTCTTCAAGTTTCCAGTACAGCGCATAGACCCCCATCATCGCCTGAATCTCAGGGCTGAGGCGTCCCAACCGGCTGCTGATATCATCTGACATTAGGCCACTCCGTCCGAGTCGCGTGGGAATATACTTCGAATTATGAACTATTCAAGTTTCGAAGCGGATGGTTCCGCATTCCCTTGGGTCAATACACCTTGATCAAAGCCTGCAGTGACTGCATTTTGTGCAGATCATGAACTCAGGACCCGCCATGTACACTCCTGCAATCACCGGAACCGGTGTTTATACGCCCGAAAATGTCATCACCAATGCCGAACTGGTCGAGGCGTTCAACGCCTATGCCGATCGGATAAACGCACAGAATGCCGAGGCGATTGCAGCGGGAGAGATGGAACCGATGCAGCATTCATCGGAAGAGTTCATCCTCAAAGCATCAGGGATCGAGAACCGGTTCGTGATGGACAAGACCGGCGTGCTGGACCCAGAGATCATGCACCCGTCGCTACGCCAGCGCAGTGATGACGAACCCGGGATCATGACCGAGATGGCGGTGGATGCCTGCCGCAAAGCGCTGGCGCAAGCCGGGCGCAGCGCAGAGGATGTCGATCTTGTGATCTGTGCCGCCTCGAACCACGAACGTGCCTATCCGGCGATTGCTATCGAGATTCAACAGGCCTTGGGAATCGGGGGGTTTGGGTTTGACATGAACGTGGCCTGTTCTTCGGCCACGTTTGGTATTCAGGCGGCGGCGGATATGGTGCGCTCGGGCTCGGTCAGGGCAGCATTGGTGGTTAACCCCGAGATCTGCTCGGGCCATCTGGAATGGCGTGACCGCGATTGTCATTTCATCTTCGGCGATGTTGCGACAGCTACCCTGATCGAGCGTCTGGACGACGTCAAAGGACCGCATTTCGAGATCCTGTCGACCCGCTGCGCCACCGCTTTTTCCAACAACATCCGCAACAACAACGGTTTTCTGCGCCGCTCGCGCCCCGATGGTCTGGTGGATCGCCGCGACATGCAATTCATGCAAAACGGGCGCAAGGTGTTCAAAGAAGTTCTGCCAATGGTCAGTAAGCATATCAGCGATCATATGGACGCCGAGGGCGTGGCCAGCGGCGATCTCAAGCGCCTGTGGCTGCATCAGGCCAACAAGACCATGAACGACTTCATCGGCAAAAAGGTTCTGGGCCGCGAGCCCGAGCCGGGTGAACAGCCCAACATTCTGCAGGACTATGCCAACACGTCCTCGGCGGGATCGATCATTGCATTCTCCAAACACTCGGATGACCTGAGTGATGGCGATATCGGCCTGATCTGCTCGTTCGGTGCGGGCTATTCAGTCGGCTCGGTCATCGTGAAACGACACGGCTGAGGCTCGGTTCGGGCTTGTTCAAGATTTCTTAACGCGGGCGCAACCGCTCCTTCACGTGACGCGCACACATCCCATTCGGATGCCCGGCGCATTCAGGTGATAGAGCGAAAGGAGCACCCCGTTATGCAACGAACCAACCGCGTTGGACTTGCGACTTTGGTTACGGTGCCGTTTATCGGCATCATGGCGACCAGTGCCGCTGCGAGCGAGCCGCAGGTTTGTACCGTCAACATCGCACGTGCTGCAGCAAATGCCGGTGACTATGGCGCGCTATGCGGATGTTCACATGTAACGCCCGGATTTGTGTCTTATTTACAGAAGCGTTCGGATTTTGAGACGGTGCTGCAAAACACCTCGCAACAATGCCTTGGATTGACAGCATTGCTGACGGACCTGCCGACCGCGTCAATCGCCGCCGCAAATGCAGGTGAGGATCGCAACAGCGACGGACCGGGCGGCGCATCAACTTCGGGCGGCGGAGGGGGCACCAATGGTGGCACCGGCGGCGGTTCGGGCGGGGGCGGTGCCCCCGGAAACGGTGACACGCCCGGAGATGGCGGCGGAAACCCCGGCAACGGCGGTGAGACGCCGGGCAAAGGTGGCGACAAACCCGGCAAGGGTGGCGGCAAAGGCGGAGACAAGGGTGGCAAAGGCGGCGGCAAAGGCGGCCACGGAGGCGACAAGGGCGGAAAAGGTGGCGGCAAGGGCGGCCACGGTAGCGACAAGGGTGGCAAAGGTGGCCACGGCGGAGACAAGGGTGGAAAAGGCAGCGGTAAAGGAAAACGCTAAGCCAGCAGCGATAGCGGTCCGCAGGCGGTGGATCTTGGGCGTGCCAGAGGCGTCAATGGCGTAACGCTTTGAATGCCGGGTTCTGTTCTGGCCTTAAAGAAAGTGTCCAGCTGTCAGCTGACGCTTTCTTCTTCCAGATGCAGCTTCATCTCAATCAAAACCTGTTGCAGCAGGCTGGTTTCTTTCAGCAGGCGCTTGGCTTCGTTAACCGTGATGATCCCGTCTTCGATCGCCGACTGATACTCTGTCATCAGCATCGCGAACCTCTGGCTGAGCGCGATCACGTCCGAGTTCACTCCACCCGTGCGCGGGCTGTTTGAATTGCGCCCATCATAAGACAGGGTGATGTTCTTGAGATCCGCAAGCGCGGCTGTCACATGCGGGTAAGAGGCTGCTTCTTCCAGGCGGGCGACCGCATCAACGGGCATGAACCGATCCGCGTGCTCAGGATTGTCAGAATAGTATCGACCCAGCGTCGCTTTGGACTTTCCAGTGATCTCACACGCCGCTTCGATTCCGACATCTTTAACCAATGCCTCGGTATGCTTTTTCAGATAGGCCCCGATATCTGCCATTTTGCTACCCTTGTTACCTGCGCTCCTGCCCCCCTGCCTGTCCGTGCCGGGGGAAAGGGTAGGGAAATTTCCCATATTCGAGTCATAATTGAAATGCCATTAATTGACTATCCCTCAGATATGCAGGGATTTTGTGAGTGAGTGGCGGCCGTTCGTGCCGGTAATGAGTAAAAGCAGGGCAAGATTATTCGCCTTGTGCGTTAAGGCCGCATGTAGGCCGACGACGCCGCTGTTGAGGGCGCGGGGTTCTCCATCCCCAAGAGCATCTGCTCGACCTCGGCAGCTGCAATGGCGGCGTCGCTTTGAATTGCACATAGGCGGGCTTGTCCCGGCGGAATGCCGCAATTAGACCGTACGCCATGGCAAAGCTCTATTTTAACTATTCCACCATGAACGCCGGTAAATCGACCGTGTTGCTGCAGGCTTCGCACAACTATCGTGAACGCGGCATGCAGACCTATCTGATGACCGCAGCGGTCGACGGACGCGCGGGCAAGGGGCGCATTGCGTCACGGATCGGGATATCGGAACCGGCCGATACATTCCGCCCTGACGACAACGTCTTTTCCATGATCGAGAACCGGATGAACCAAGGCGCGATTGCCTGCGTTTTTGTGGATGAGGCGCAATTCCTTTCGGACGAACAGGTCTGGCAACTGGCCCGCGCGGTGGATGATCTGAAGGTCCCGGTTCTGGCCTACGGATTGCGGGTGGATTTTCAGGGTAAGCTGTTTCCAGGCTCTGCGGCTCTGTTGGCGCTGGCCGATGAAATGCGCGAAGTCCGCACCATCTGCAAGTGTGGACGCAAGGCAACCATGGTGATTCGTCAGGACGACAACGGCACCACCATCACAGAAGGTGCGCAGGTCCAGATTGGCGGAAATGAAACCTATGTTTCACTGTGTCGTAAACACTGGCGCAAGGCGATGGGCTTGTGACCGGGACGCGAAACAGATCCCGGATCAGCGGCTTCTTCAGTGCATCCGCCCACCGGCGGGCACTTTGCCATCCGGGCCGATCAACACGATCTCACCGTTTTCGTCCGGCAGACCCAGAACCAGAACTTCGGACATGAACTTACCGATCTGACGCGGCGGGAAATTCACAACGGCCATCACCTGCTTACCGATCAGATTGGACGGGTCATAATGCGCGGTGATCTGGGCCGAGGTTTTACGCTCTCCGATATCGTCGCCGAAATCGATCCACATCTTGATCGCGGGTTTGCGCGCCTCGGGATAGGGCTCGGCACGGGTGACCTCGCCCACGCGGATGTCGACCTTCAGAAAATCATCGAACGAAATCTCACTCACGAGACAACTCCTTGGAACGATTGGTTGCGGCCCCCACGGCGCGGCGCAGCAGGTCGGGGAAACCGGTGTCTTCGTGCATCAACACCTCAAGCGCAGCTTGTGTGGTCCCGTTGGGTGACGTCACGTTGACCCGCAATTGTGCGGGGTCTTCTTCTGCCGCCAGCGCCAGCGCCCCTGCCCCGGCAACCGTCGATTTGGCCAGTTTCATCGCCAGATCATGCGGCAAACCCTGGGCCTCACCCGCTTGTGCCAGTGTTTCGATCAGATGAAACACATACGCCGGACCCGAGCCACTCACCCCGGTGACCGCATCCATCTGCGCTTCATCCTTCAGACGCACCGTTTCGCCAATGGCCGACAGCAGGCCCTCGGCCAGAACAACATCCTCGTCGGAGGCTTTGGCGTTCCCGACCAGCGCCGTGATTCCTTGCCGCACTGCCGCTGGTGTGTTCGGCATGGCGCGAATGATGGGGGTCTCTGCGCCCAGCACATCTTCAAATGTAGCCAGAGAGGTGCCCGCCGCGACGGATATGAACAGACTACGACCCCCTCCCAGCGCCTGAATGGCAGGCAGGGCTTCACCCATCATCTGCGGCTTAACGGCCACCAGAACCACCGCGGGGGATTCGGGCAGGGCTGTGTTGATGTTGACACCCTGCGCCTTCAACCAATCCGAGGGATAGGGATCAATAACCCAGACCGACGCTGCAGGCAGACCATGATCCAGCCAGCCAGCCAGCATGGCCGAGCCCATCTTGCCGCATCCCAAAAGCACAAGGCCCTGTTCCGCAACACGCGAGATATCCATGATTGCCCCTCCCCTCTTTGGTTTGGGGCAAAGCTTTACGCGCGGCCATAGGCCTCTGCAATGGCGACTTGCATCGCCTCTTCCGGGCTGCGGTTGCCCCAAGTGACTAGCTGGATCGCGGGATAATAGCGCTCGGCGCTCAGCACCGCGGCGTTGATCATGGTGTCGATTTGTTCGGTGCTGGCCATTTGGCCGCCCGCCAGCACCAGACCATAGCGATACACCATCAGTTTCTGATTGGCCCAGTATGTGAACGCCCCGGCCCAGCACTGATCGTTCATCTTGTTCAGCAGCTCATACAGCTCGGTTTCACGCTCGGCCGGTGGTTCCATCTCGAAGGAACAGACCATGCGTAGCGTTTCGTCATAGTTGGACCAAGCCAGTGTAATTGAATAGGTGCGCCACTGGCCTTCAACGGCCATGGCAATCTGATCATCCCCGATCCGGTCAAAATCCCAGTCGTGATGTTCGGCAAGATGTTCAACAATGTCGATCGGATGAAGGTCTTCTTCGAGATACTGCTCGGAAAGGGCCATAATGCCACCTCACTAATCTCTAGCATTTTGGGGCTGGCAGCGCCCCAGCGCTAGTTGCCTGCTCTACAAGCCGGGCTTCCCCAGTCTGTCTGTACTAAATATGGTGCGATGTGGCTGAGAATCTGACAACCCCCATTTTTGGGGATAACAGCAATAAGTTGTGGACAGTTGGCAACGCCGATCAAAATATTGGCGTGCTGCGCAGCTTTGACTTGATTAAATTCTGCCAAGCGGCATGATGCACGGCATCGCGCAACCCATGCCGGATTGCGCGATCAATTTCTTCACCCGAAATTCTGAATGGGACTTACTTGTCCAGCTTTGCCTCAAGCGCGGCGATGCGTTGTTCCAGCGCCGCGTTTTCCTCGCGTGCTTTCTGTGCCATCGCACGAACGGCGTCGAACTCTTCCCGCGTGACAAGATCGCGATCCGCCAGCCAACGATCCATCATCGATTTCATCGCATTCTCGGCCTCTTCCCGCGCGCCCTGGGCCACGCCCATGGCGTTGGTCATCAATTGAGACATATCGTCCAGAATCTTGTTGCGGGTCTGCATGGCTTTCTCCGATTTCGCAATTGCTCTCTATATGGGTAAAGAATAGCGCGGGCTCAAGGTTGACTTGCCCCGCAAACCCCGGGCAATGAGACGCACATGCAGGCTGTTCTGAATTTTCCCGATCTGTCCCCTGAGTTGTTCTCGATCTCTTTGTTCGGGATGGATTTCGCGCTGCGGTGGTATGCCCTGGCCTATATTGCGGGCATTGTGATCGCGTGGCGCATGGCAGTGGTGGCGCTGCGCAGAACGGCGCTCTGGCCCGGCCAGACCCCACCGATGCAGCCGGAACAGCTTGAGGATCTGGTCACCTGGATCATTATCGGCGTGATTCTGGGCGGGCGGCTTGGCTTTATTCTGTTCTACCAGCCGGCCTATTATCTGGCGCATCCGGTTGAGATCCTGATGGTATGGCAGGGCGGCATGGCCTTCCATGGTGGGCTGTTGGGCGTGATCATCGCCACATATCTGTACGGCAGACGGCACCAAATCCCCCTACTTTCGCTCGCGGATCTGGTGGCCCATACCGTCCCCCCCGGCCTGCTGCTGGGGCGGCTGGCCAACTTTACCAATGCCGAGCTTTGGGGCCGCCCCTCGGACCTGCCATGGGCCGTGATCTTTCCGGGCGCGGCAGCGCAGGACTGCCCTGATGTGATCGGGCTGTGCGCGCGGCATCCCTCGCAGCTATACGAAGCCCTGCTTGAGGGGCTGGTGCTGGGGCTCGCACTGATATGGCTGGTCTATCGGCGCGGCGCATTCAGTCGGCCCGGTCTGGTCATGGGCATCTTTCTGGCCGGCTACGGCGCAGCGCGCTTTTTCGTTGAATTCTTCCGCCAGCCAGATGCACAATTCGTTGCGCCCGGAAACCCGTTGGGTCTGGCCTGGCATGTCGGAGGGTATGGCCTGACCATGGGGCAATTGCTGTGTCTGCCGATGATCGCGATTGGTCTTTGGTTCGTCTTGCGCGCACGGCGCACAGCATGAATCTCAAAGACCACCTTCTGGCACGCATCGAGCACGATGGCCCGATAAGCGTCGCCGACTACATGGCTGATTGCCTGCTGCATCCGGTTCACGGCTATTACAGCACACAGGACCCTTTCGGCGCGCAGGGCGATTTCGTCACCGCCCCGGAAATCAGCCAGATGTTCGGTGAGGTGATCGGCCTGTCTCTTGCACAAAGCTGGATCGATCAGGGGCAGCCCAACAGATTTGCGCTGACTGAGCTTGGCCCGGGACGTGGCACCCTGATGGCGGATATCTTGCGCGCGACCCGTCAGGTCCCGGGCTTCCATGATGCGGCACAGATCACATTGCTCGAAGCGTCTTCGGCCTTGCGTGAGATTCAGGCGGCGACGCTAGGTGCATATGAACCGCAGTGGGTCGACCGCATCGACGCCGTTCCGGATCTTCCAATGTTTCTGATCGCGAATGAATTCTTCGACGCTCTGCCCGTTCGTCAGTTCCTGCGCGACGGGACAGGCTGGCGCGAGCGCTTGGTCGGGCGCGATGACGATACGCTGTCTTTCGGCCTCGGCCCGCGCGCCGCGCAAAGCGCGTTGGGTCATCGCCTGACCGACACAAATGACGGCGACCTAGTGGAACACTGTGCCGCCGCCATCCCCATTCTCAGCCATATATCTGCGCAGATCGCCCGCAATGGCGGTGCCGCCCTGATCATCGACTATGGAGACTGGCGTTCGCTTAGCGATACGCTGCAGGCGGTTCGCGCTCATAAAACGGTCGCACCGCTTGATGCGCCCGGACAGGCGGACCTGACGGCGCATGTCGATTTCGAACCCCTGGCTCTGGCCGCCCACGCCGCCGGCTGCGCACATACCAAACTCACACCGCAGGGCGTGTTTCTTGAACGGCTTGGGATCACTGCGCGCGCTCAGTCACTCGCGACATCGCTGAGCGGTGCTCAGCTTGAGACGCTGATCGCAGCACATCGGCGGTTGACGCATCCCGATGAAATGGGAAACCTGTTCAAAGTGCTGGGCCTCTACCCACCCCACGCCACGCCGCCACCGGGACTGGAACCATGACGCTGGAAATTCTGACTTCAGACACATTGTCGCCGATACAGCACGGGTTTTTCAGCCGCCGCGGCGGCGCATCGTCGGGCATCTTCAGCGGCCTGAATTGTGGCACCGGCTCTTCTGACCTGGCCGAGGTCGTTGCCCTGAACCGCAAGCGTGTCGCCGACGCGATGAAAGTCGCCCCAGAGGCCATGATCGGGGTGCATCAGGTGCATTCACCAACCGTGATAACCGTCGACGGTCCTATTTCAGGCGACAAGCCCAAAGCCGATGCCGTGGTCAGTGCGACACCGGGCCTGGCCCTGACGGTTCTGACGGCCGATTGCCAACCGGTTTTGTTCGCCGATCCTGACGCAAAGGTGATCGGCGCAGCCCATGCCGGATGGCGCGGTGCTTTGGACGGCGTGCTTGAGGCGACGCTGGACGCAATGGAAGCGCTTGGCGCGAAACGGGAAAACACGATCGCGGTGATTGGCCCAACGATCTCGCAGCGCGCCTATGAGGTGGGCCCCGAGTTTCTGGATGACTTCGTCGCTGGCGCACCAGAAAACACACGTTTCTTTGCAAATGGACGGGGGGATCGGATGCTGTTTGACCTGCCCGCCTTTGGCCTGCACCGCCTCAGGCAAGCTGGCGTCGGACAGGCAGAATGGACGCGACATTGCACATATTCCGATCCCGACCGCTTTTATTCCTATCGGCGCGCGACCCACGCCAATGAGGCCGATTATGGCCGCCTCATTTCCGCGATCAGATTGTAACTCTGACGCCAAATAAGGCAAAACTGCCCAGCTTTCGCCACATTCTTTGTGTTTACCTAAGGCAGAATCGTCACAAATTTTAGCCAGTGCTCAGACGGTTACCCGGAATCCGGGCGATCGAGCGCTGGGAACGCGAGAAAAGAGGTACTTGAAACCTTCATTTTGTCCTCAATTCATCCCGGTGCAGCCTTATGAGTGCCGCAAATCAGCGTCACATTGGGTTCATAAACGGAAACCGGGGCGGTTTGCTCCATCGAAGCAGGACAAAAAAATGAAATCGAAATCACGCTTTCTCAACGCCGTTTTTGCGGCTGTCAAAGACCAGGAACTGGAAATGCCCTGGAAGCGGGTTTCAAGTCACTCTGTCAGGGTCGCGCGCCGTCTGGCCGCACGTCGCTGACATAAGCACCCCACGAGGCCAGCTGCCGGCCTCACGGGCATAGCGCATATCGGGGGGACTCCGGTCCGGTATGTGCGGTCGTAGATGGGATTTGCGACCATGGTTTCGGAGTTGTGTCTGCGCAGGCAATTGATGCCTGCGATTTACGAGTTTGTCTGGGGGGTCATGTACTTGGCCAAGATACTGTTATTTTCTAACGCGGCGCGGTGCTTTTGCGACGTCCAGTCTGCGTTTGCCCTTTTGATTAAAGACAAAGAACAAGGTCGTCCTGCGGGACTGCACGGGGGTTCAACCCGTCAGGGCGAATTTTAGAGGGGACGGAATATACATGAGTATTCCAAATTCGCTGGCCCGCGCGGCCAGAAACGCGGTCGGTACATCTGCACTGCTGCGCGATACACCGCGTCCGACAACTACACCCAAGGCGCAGCTGCGGCGCTATGAGGTCAGCTCTTTGCTGAAAAACGGGGATGTTTCGCAGACCCGTCATATCGCCCCGGCTTTGCCGATGTTCGAAGACGCCTTTTGCGCATTCACGCGCGGCTCTTTGGTGGAAACGCCCCAAGGCCCAATGGCGATCGAAGACCTGCTGCCCGGCGATGAGGTTCTGACGCAGGACGGCGGGTCCGAGACGGTTCTATGGAAAGGGTCGGTCACACTGATCCCCGGGCGCGAAGATTCGCGGGGACGTACCCGCCCGCTGACCCGGATCATGGCCGATACCTTTGGTATGCAAAAGCCAATGTCCGGCGTGATCGCCGGGCCCGCAGCGCGCCTGCTGCATACGCCTGCCCATTTGCGGCACCTGAATGGTGGGCAACCGATGCTGACACCTGTCCACGAGTTTCAGGACGGCACGGGTGTCATCGAAACTCTGCCGCCCACTCCGGTAGAGCTGTTTCACATCTGTGTCGCGCGCCATTCGGTCATTCGCGTCGATGGTCTACAGTTCGAGACCTATCATCCGGGCGCAAATGCGGTGCGAATGATCAGTCACTCTTTGCGTTCGGTCTATCTGAATCTATTCTCACATATAGAATCGCTCAGTGACTTCGGACCGCTGCTGTTGCCGCGTGCCGGGGATGGCGAAATCGATGCGCTGACTGCGTAGAATGTTAACGAGTACTGCAAGTGTGGGGGCATCATGCAGCTATTACTAAGTTGGATCTGTTATATGGCCGTGGCGGCCCTTTTGCCGCCCTGCGCAACCAATCAAGGCAATGTCAGGCTCAGGCCGTCCGGTTCATCCGGTCTTCCAGCACGTCAAATGGTACGCCTGGCTCGTCTTTTGCGCCTCGGATAACAAGCGAGGTCTTGACGCTGGCCACGTTCGGCGTGGTCAGCAGCTCGCCCGTAAGGAACTGTTGAAAGCTGCTGAGGTCGGGTGAGACGCATTTGAGGATAAAATCCACCTCGCCGTTCAGCATGTGGCATTCGCGGACCAACGGCCAGTCGCGGCAACGGTCCTCGAAGGCGCTGAGTTCAGATTCAGCCTGACTTTCCAGCCCGACCATGGCAAAAACCTGAACCTCAAATCCCAATTCGCGGGCGTTGACCTCGGCGTGGTAGCCGCGGATATATCCCGAATCCTCAAGCGTGCGGACACGGCGCAGACAGGGAGGCGCAGAAATTCCGACGCGTTTGGCAAGCTCGACATTGGTCATCCGGCCATCGGCCTGAAGTTCCGCCAGAATCTTGCGGTCGATTTCATCCAGCCGAGTCGTGACCATTTAATGCTCCTGAAGTTTTCAGTTGTTATAGCAGCAGGTGTGGCGGGCGCAATTATATTTCACAACCGCGCAATATTCTTTATTTCACATATAGGTTTTTCCAAGCCCAGCACAGTGCCGGTGCAAATCGGGTATGCAACAGGAAGGGGCTTTAAGCGCAGACAACGGGTCGTTATATCGAACCGCACTGGACAATTGTCCAGAAGGGCAAATTGAGTGGGGATACCATGGCCGAAACACGACACACCAAGGTTCTGATCATCGGATCGGGACCTGCCGGATACACTGCGGGCGTTTATGCCAGCCGCGCCATGCTAGAGCCGATTCTGGTGCAGGGGATCGAGCCGGGCGGGCAGCTGACCACCACGACCGAGGTTGAGAACTGGCCCGGTGACACCGAAGTGCAGGGCCCCGACCTGATGGTCCGGATGCAGGACCACGCCAAGGCGATGGGTTGCGAAGTAATCGGCGATATCATCAGCGATTTGGACCTCAGCCAGCGCCCCTTCACTGCAAAGGGTGACAGCGGCACGGTTTATACCGCCGATGCCGTCATTCTGGCCACCGGGGCGCGTGCCAAGTGGTTGGGCCTGCCGTCCGAAGAGAAATTCAAGGGCTTTGGTGTCTCTGCCTGCGCCACCTGCGACGGGTTCTTCTATCGCGGACAGGAAATCGTAGTCATCGGCGGCGGCAACACCGCAGTCGAAGAAGCCCTGTTTCTGACCAATTTCGCCAGCAAGGTCACTCTGATCCACCGTCGCGACGAACTGCGCGCCGAGAAGATCCTGCAGGACCGGCTGTTCAAGAATGAGAAAATCGAGCCGCTCTGGTTCCATCAACTGGAGGAAGTCGTCGGAACCGATGCGCCACTGGGCGTGGAAGCTGTGCGCGTCAAGAACGTGAAAACCGGTGAAATCACTGAAATTCCTTGCAAAGGTGTCTTCGTCGCAATCGGTCATGCCCCCGCCAACGAATTGGTCAAGGACACGCTGGAAACCCATATGGGCGGTTATGTGGTCACCAAACCGGGCACCACGCAGACCTCGATCCCGGGCGTGTTTGCCGCCGGGGACCTGACCGACCATGTCTACCGACAGGCTGTGACCAGCGCGGGCATGGGCTGTATGGCCGCACTGGATGCCGAACGCTTCCTGGCCGAGAACGATTGATATGATCACAGAATTCTCCGGTCCGGTCTGGAGAATTCTGTTCCGATCGCAATCGGACAGCCCACTATGCCGTGCGCGCGCGCCCGAAGGCCGGTTTCATCATTCGGGACAATTCGCTCTTTATGCCTCGCTCAGCGTCGAAGGGGCCGGGATCGCCATCCGGCGGTACATATCATCCGATGATCCGCCGCGCGTTCTGCAACACTTTCAGGTCAACGGCGCGCAGATGATGGATTTCCGCGGGCAGCCCGATGTCTCGGTTGTGTGGCAGGACACACGAGAGCGCGGTGATCCCGCGCCAACATGGCAATATTCTGATCTGGCGCGGGCCGAAGGCGCAGACGGTTTGCTTTACAGTTCGCGATCGCGACCGGACCTTAGCCATCTGGTCTTGTTCAAGGTCCACCGCCGCCTGATCGCGCCGTTGGGCAACGCTCAGCTCTGGCGCCCGCATGATGGGGCGCCCACGTCTTGACCGCGACGCGGCGGCATATCAGGATCACCTGAGGCAAAGCGAAAAACGGGTGAGCTTTTGGAGAATGCTCTTTGGCGCGGCGGGTGGATCAGCCGGCTCAGGATCGCAAGCGGTCTGGTGCTGTTTGTCTTTGCGTTTTTTCACTTTACCAATATCGGCCTCGGCCTGTTTCATACAGACCTGCTGCACGGAATGCAGGATGGCCGCAAAACCGTATCCCGACACGATCTGGTAAGCCTGCTTTTGTACATCTCGCTGCTGGTCCACTCTGGCCTGGCGCTGCTGTCGATCGCGCAGCGCAGGACGCTGCGCATGCCGTTCAGTGTCGCGCTGCAGGTGATCTTGGGCCTGCTCATCCCGCTGCAACTGATCGCTCATGTGGTCCATACCCGCTATGCGCACGAGATCTACGGGGTGAACGATGAGATGGGCTATATCATCATCCTGATGTGGACGGGCACAGCGATCTGGATGCAAAGCCTGCTGCTGTTGCTGGTCTGGGTGCATGGTTGCATCGGCCTGCATATGTGGCTGCGCATGACGTCGTGGTGGAACAAGCTTGTGCCTTATCTGATCGGTGTCGCGGTATTTGTCCCCGCCTTCGCGCTGGCTGGCGTCCTGACCGAGGGGCGCCGCATCTGGGCCGACTTCGCTGATCCGGACCTGCGTGAGCAATACATAGATCACTACAACTGGCCCTCGTCCGAGGCGTTTCAGGACATGTCTGTGGTCGAGGACAATACGCTGGCCGTGTTCTGGACGCTTCTTGCCCTGACTGCGCTGATTTATCTGGGCCGTAAACTGTGGCGGCGGCGGCATTCGGTGCGCATCCGATATGTGAACGGCCCCGAGGTGGTCTCGGAAAAGGGTCTGACCCTGCTAGAGATGTCTCATGCAAATGGCATACCGCATACCGCGCTTTGTGGCGGCAAAGGCCGCTGCACGACCTGCCGCGTGGTTGTCGAGCAGGGGGCCGACAGCCTTCCTCCGCCGACCGAGATCGAGGCGCGCAGTCTGAAAGCTGTTGGTGCCCCGAACGGCACAAGGCTGGCCTGTCAGATGCGCCCGACGGACCCCATGACAGTGTTTCGCGTCTTTCGCCCGGATGGCGCACGTCACCGCGCGCATGCAAGTCAGGGGCAGGAACGGCAATTGGCGGTGCTGTTTCTGGACATGCGTGGGTTCACCGCCCGAACCACAGGGCAACTGCCTTACGATATCGTATTCCTGTTGAACCGGTTCTTCGACGCCATCGTGCCATCGATCACCGCGGAAGGCGGCGTTGTTGACAAATATATGGGCGATGGGCTGCTGGCTGTGTTCGAAACAGCAAACGCCGCAAGTTCCGCGCGTGCGGGGCTGAACGCGACAGCCGGTATCGGGCGCGCATTGGAGCGGTTCAACCAGCAGCTTGAGGCCGAAGGCAGTCAGCCCGTCCGCATCGGTATGGGCCTGCATCTGGGCGACCTGGTACTGGGTGAAATCGGTGCGGCAAAACATGCGCCTCGCACGATCATTGGCGACGCGGTGAACGTGGCCAGTCGACTGGAAGGCGAAACCAAAGCTCTGGGCGTCGAACTGCTGGTTTCCAACGATGTTCTGGTCGCCGCTGGCCTGACCTGTAATCCCTCTGATCTTCGTGATTTCCAGCTGCGGGGCGTTACGGCCCCTGTCCCCGCCCTGCCCGTTCCGCACGCTTCGGCGTTACAGCAGCAGATCACGCCGGAAGAACGGATCGCCTAAATATACAAACTCACGTAGCCACACTGGGGAGATTCGCCGCAATTATGCAAGCAGACAGGAACATCGTTCCATTCGCCGAAAAAACAGCGCATATCGTCCTTTGTTGCGATGCCCCTCTGGACTTCGCTGTCGCCCCGGTGCAAATCGCCATCCAAACACGCCTTAAACCACACGTAAAACACCACGTCCAAAAGAGTTTTCCGATGACGATGCTTGCCAATCTGGCCCCAATCCCCGAACTGTATGTCTCATACGAGTCTGCCCAGAAACTGAAGATCGAGGCCGCTGACCTGACAAGCTGGGATCTCAGCCCGCGTCAAATTTGCGATCTGGAACTGCTGATGAATGGCGGGTTCAACCCGCTGAAAGGGTTCCTGAGCGAGGCGGACTACAACAATGTGGTCGACAACATGCGGCTGGCAGATGGTACGCTCTGGCCGATGCCGATCACGCTGGATGTCAGCGAAGACTTCGCCGAGACGATCGAACTGGGTCAGGACATTGCCCTGCGCGACCAAGAGGGCGTCATCCTCGGCACCATGACCGTCACCGACCGCTGGACGCCCGATAAGGCGCGTGAGGCCGAGAAAGTGTTTGGCGCGGATGACGATGCCCACCCTGCGGTGAACTACCTGCACAATGTGGCTGGCAAGGTCTATCTGGGTGGCCCTGTGGTCGGCATCCAGCAACCCGTTCACTATGATTTCCGTGGTCGCCGCGATACCCCGAACGAGTTGCGCGCTTATTTCCGTAAGCTGGGCTGGCGTCGCATCGTGGCCTTCCAGACCCGCAACCCGCTGCACCGCGCGCATCAGGAACTGACCTTCCGCGCCGCCAAGGAAGCGCAGGCCAACCTGCTGATCCATCCCGTCGTCGGCATGACGAAACCGGGCGATGTCGATCACTTCACCCGCGTCCGCTGTTATGAGGCGGTGCTGGACAAGTACCCGGCCTCAACCACTTCGATGAGCCTGCTGAACCTCGCCATGCGCATGGCTGGCCCGCGCGAGGCGGTCTGGCACGGGCTGATCCGCGCCAACCATGGCTGCACCCACTTCATCGTGGGCCGCGACCATGCCGGTCCGGGCAAGAACTCGGCGGGTGAGGATTTCTATGGCCCCTATGACGCGCAGGACCTGTTCCGTCAGCTCCAGGACGAGATCGGCGTCGAGATGGTCGATTTCAAACACATGGTCTATGTGCAAGAGCGCGCCCAGTACGAGCCCAATGACGAGATCGAGGACAAGGGCAACGTCACGATCCTTAACATCTCGGGCACCGAGTTGCGTCGCCGCCTGTCAGAAGGTCTGGAAATCCCCGAATGGTTCAGCTTCCCCGAAGTTGTCGCCGAACTGCGCAAAACTAAGCCGCCGCGCAGCCAGCAAGGTTTCACCGTGTTCTTCACCGGCTTCTCGGGCTCGGGCAAATCCACCATCGCCAACGCGCTTATGGTCAAGCTGATGGAGATGGGTGGCCGTCCGGTGACGCTGCTGGATGGTGATATCGTGCGAAAAAACCTGTCCTCGGAACTGGGGTTCTCGAAAGAGCACCGCGATCTGAACATCCGCCGCATAGGCTATGTGGCCTCTGAGATCACCAAGAATGGTGGCATCGCCATCTGCGCGCCGATTGCGCCCTATGCCACCACCCGCCGCGCCGTTCGGGAAGAGATCGAACAGTTCGGTGCCTTCTGCGAGGTGCATGTCGCGACCTCGATCGAAGAATGCGAACGCCGCGACCGCAAGGGCCTGTATAAGCTAGCGCGCGAGGGCAAGATCAAGGAATTCACCGGGATTTCCGACCCGTATGACGTGCCCGCGAACCCCGAACTCAGCGTTGAAACCGAGAATGTCGAGGTCGACAACTGCGCCCATCAGGTGCTCCTGAAGCTGGAAAGCATGGGCCTGATCGCGGGCAACTAAGCCTACGCATGTCAAACAGCCCCCGGTCCTTCCGGGGGCTGTTTTCGTTTCAGCGTCCGCATTGCCGCCGCTGGGTGAAACGGATTATAGCTTGGGCAGGGGTACTTGCAGGCGCGATCAATCCATGGGGCAAACTCTGCCGACTATCGCCGGTTTCTGGTACGGCTCGGATCTGTCCTGGCTTGAGGTCCTGTGCATCCGCTCGTTTCTGGACAACGGGCATGCCTTCGTTCTCTACACCTCAGATCACGTGGGCGGCGTACCGCAGGGCGTCGATATCCGCCCCGCTTCGGACATTCTGTGGCCGCCGCCGTTTGACCTGAAGGAAAACATCCGTCACCGGGTCGCAGTGTTCTCGGATATTTTCCGGCTGCACCTGCTGCAGAAAACGGATTTCATCTGGGTCGATCTGGATGCCTATTGCGTGCGGCCTTTCGATTTCAGCACACCTTATGTGTTTGCCCCAACAGGCGACGGGTCCTACCCGAACGGCGTCCTGAGGCTGCCGCCCGACTCGCCAACGCTGGTGCAGATGCTGGAATTCATCACCTCGGAGAACCCGACCCAGCCGTGGCGCGGATCGCGCCTGCACCGGATCAACCGGGAACGCGTTCAGAACGGCGAAACCTGGGGGATCGAGGCGCTGTCATGGGGTTGCTCCGGCCCCAAAGCGCTGAGCCATTTCCTGCGCAAAACCGGAGAGGATCAGCACGCCTTGCCGTCCAAGGCGCTCTATCCGCTGGCGGTCGAAGAGTTATGGAAGCTGCATGATCCCAGAGTTCCGCTCGACCAGATCGAGCGTCCGGGCGTCCACTCTGTCCATATCTACGGTCATCAGAAAAAGTGGCTGGCCACGCAGCGGGCCGGGCTGCCGGTGTCCGGCTCGTATTTGCAGCGGCTCTGCCAGCGACATGCAATTGACCCGGCCCAAAACCCCATTGCACGGCTTGAGTGGATGAAACCAAGAGCCTGAGCGGGTCAGTCCGGCAAATTCACCTGCCCGCGCATCAGAATATGGCCGCGCCCGGCGACCTTGATCCCGGTCATCGCCTCCGCAGGCCCGACACGCGTCACACGCGCTTGACCGGGGCGGCCCATGTCATGGCCCTGTTCGGCGATGAAGGTCTCTTTGTCCATCAAGCCATGGCTCCACAAATACGCCGCCATCGCGCCGGTGGCCGATCCGGTAAACGGGTCTTCGGGCGGGCTGGGTGGGGCCATCAACAGGCGCGAAAAGGTATCACCCACCTCAGTTGCGCCCTGAAGCGTGACCAGAAACGGCTCGGCCATGTCATTGCCCGGGAAACCAGCCTTTTCAGAGACTTTGCCCAGCGCCGTCGCATCAAGCTTTGCGGCCCGCAACGCCGCATGATCGCGCAGGACGGTGATGCAGAAGGGCAAGCCCGTCGACACGAATTGCGGCGGAGACACAATATCCTCGGGCGAAAGATTGGTGGCTGCGGCAACCAGTTCTATAGGCACATGGGCGCCAAATTGCGGGGCGATCTGTGTCATCTCGATCTCGTCACCATTCAGCCTGATCGACACGATCCCCGCGCCGGTCTCAAGCGTCAGGGCATCGCCTTGAAACAGACCGCGAGACCGCATCGCGGCGACGGTGGCAATGGTCGGGTGCCCGGCAAAGGGTATCTCGCGGCTGGCAAGGAAATAGCGGATCCGGATATCGGCGACGTCAGAGGACCCGGTGAAGGTGCATTCTACCAAAGACGTCTCGCGCACATAGGCCATGCAGACAGCATCCGACAGCCCCGCCCCGCCATGGACCACCGCGCAGCCATTGCCGCCGAAGGCCCGGTCGCTGAAGGCGTCCACCCAATCAAAATCATGCCAGCCCACGCGCGTCCTCCAACAAAAAGCGTCGCCGCATGTTTCACCGGCAACGCATCAATTGTCACGTTATTTAGGCTGAACGCGGGGCCGTCTAGTGTACGGCCACCGGGGACAGGTCATGTTCGCGCGCCAGAACAAAGGCCAGTTTGCGGTCGGCGACCAGCGCCAGTTGCTGCCCGTCAGAATCGTGGACGGCGTATAGCTGATCCAGATCGCCCGCCTGTTCGCGCACATCACGTGGCAGGTCAGCCACATCGACGGCCTTGACGTAAACGATCCGATCCCCTTCGGTATTAAGCTCAATCGGCGTATTCATTGCTCTTACCCCTTCCGTATGTTGATTGTCTGAACCACGGTTTCAGGCACGGCGCGGGTCAGGTCCACATGCAGCAGACCGTTTTCCATGATCGCCTCGCCCACCTCGACCCCGTCAGCCAGCACGAACATGCGCTGGAACTGGCGTGCCGCGATGCCGCGGTGCAGGAATATGCGCCCCTCGCTGTCGTCGCGTTGACGGCCCCGGATCACCAGTTGGCGATCCTCGATGGTAATCGACAGGTCCTCTTCCGCGAACCCGGCCACGGCCAGGGTGATGCGATAGGAAAAATCCGAGGTCTGCTCGATATTATAGGGCGGGTATCCTTCGTTTCCGGCCTTTGCAGACCGTTCCAGAAGGCGTTCCAATTGCTCGAACCCCAAAAGATGCGGGTATGAGCCCAAGGTAAGTTTCGACACGTATTTTCGTCCTTCATTGTCAAAGCGACGTATTCTGCGGCCCCATCATCGGCAACCGCGTGTTATAGAATATGGGAAGATACAGGGATGTCCACAAGGTCTGGCCGGATAAACCCTGACACACTATCTTGTGTCGCAAGCACCACTTGAAACACTGAGTCGCCCATGAACGCGCCCACCGATCTTTCGATGAAAACCGATGAAGTCCTGCGGGTGGAGCTGGAGGTCTTTCGCCGCCAGCACCGCGATCTGGACGAGGCGATCGAGGCGTTGCAGGCCAAGGGCACCTCGGATCAGCTGACGATCAAGCGGCTGAAAAAGCAGAAATTGCGGCTGAAAGACATCATCCGCCTGATCGAAGACCGCCTGACCCCCGATATCATCGCCTGAACGGTGCGGAACACATTGCCACATATGCGGATTTGGCTATAGTGCGCGCTCTTTCCGAAGGCAGGGGCGTAAGCGGATGAGCGATGTGAAAGTAGGGATCATCATGGGCAGCCAATCGGATTGGCCCACGATGAAAGAGGCCGCCGATATTCTGGATGAATTGGGCATTGCTTACGAGGCGCGTATTGTGTCCGCCCACCGCACACCAGACCGCCTGTGGGATTACGGCAAAACCGCCGTGTCGCGGGGCCTGCAGGTCATTATCGCTGGCGCAGGCGGGGCAGCACACTTGCCCGGCATGATGGCGTCGAAAACGCGCGTGCCGGTGATTGGCGTGCCGGTGCAGACTCGCGCCCTGTCGGGAGTGGATTCGCTTTATTCCATCGTGCAGATGCCCAAGGGCTTTCCGGTCGCCACCATGGCCATCGGGTCCGCCGGAGGGGCCAATGCGGGGCTGATGGCAGCAGGCATTCTGGCGCTGCAGGACGCCGCGCTGGCGGACCGGCTGGACGCATGGCGCGAGGCGTTGTCGGCTTCGATCCCCGAGGCACCACAGGGATGAGACGCATCGGCCTGATCGGCACTGGCCATATCGCGGCCCCGATCGCGCGGCTGATGGCTGCAAAAGGTCATGACATCTGGGTCACCGAGCGCAATGTGCAGGTCTCCTCAGCCCTGCAAGCCGAGCTTGGGGTCAGTGTCGGCACCCCACAGCAGGTGATCGACGCGTCGGATATCGTTTTCCTCTGCCTGCGCCCTCAGGTCGCCACAGATGTGCTGACCCCGCTGACCTTTCGCGCCGACCAGAAGATCGTTTCGGTGATGGCCGCAGTTTCACAGGCGCAGCTTTCGACCCTCTGCGCGCCTGCATCGGATTTCGTACAAACCATCCCGCTGGGCTTTTTGCAGACCGGAGGTTGCCCTCTGGCCGCCTATGGCAATGACCGCCTGCTGGCAGAGTTGTTCGAACCCGAAAACCCCGTGGTGAAGGTTGCGGATGAGGCGGCGTTGAATGCACATTTTGCCATCTGCGCCATGGTACCGGGTCTGCTGGACCTGATGGCAACCGGGGCCGAGTGGTTGGCCAATCAAACCGGCGACAAGGACGGCGCAGAGTTTTATACCACACAGCTTATGTCAGGCTTTCTGGCGACGTTGAAAAAAGGGCGCGCGGGCCGGTTGGCAACCGAGCGCGACGCGCTGGCGACCGAGGGCACGCTGAGCCTTCAGATGACGGATACCCTGCAGTCCGAGGGCGCGCATGATGCGCTGCGCACCGCTCTGACCGCGATTGGCAAACGATTGGAGACGTGACGATGGCAGATATGCTCCCCCCCGGCGCAACGATCGGGATATTGGGCGGCGGTCAGCTGGGCCGGATGCTGTCGGTTGCAGCGGCCCGGCTGGGGTTCAAGACCCATATTTTTGAGCCCGGCGCCAACCCGCCCGCTGGTCAGGTTGCAGATCGCGTCACAACCGCGGCTTATGATGATGAGCAGGCGCTGAAAACCTTCGCGGATTCGGTCGATGTGATCACCTATGAGTTCGAGAACATCCCGACGCAGGCTCTGGATTTGCTCGAAGCGCACCGCCCGATCCGTCCGGGTCGTGAGGCGCTGCGGGTCAGTCAGGACCGGTTGACCGAGAAAGACTTCCTGCAAGGGTTGGGTCTTAGAACCGCAGCTTTCGCGGATGTCACGGATCTGAACAGCCTGCGCGACGCGGTTGATCAGATCGGTACCCCCGCCATTCTGAAGACCCGTCGTTTCGGCTATGACGGCAAGGGACAGGCTCGGTTGCGCAGCCCTGAAGACGCCGAGGCCGCTTTGTCCGATATGGCGGGCGCTCCCTCCATTCTGGAGGGGTTTGTGAAGTTCAGCCACGAGGTCTCGGTCATAGCCGCGCGTGGTCTGGACGGTCAGGTGGCTTGCTTCGATCCGGGTGAGAACGTGCACCGCGACGGAATCCTGCATACGACCACGGTTCCGGCGCGGCTGTCTCCGGCACAACGGACGGATGCAGTGTTGCTCTCGGCCAACATTCTGAATGCGCTGGATTATGTCGGCGTCATGGGGGTTGAGTTGTTCGTCACGCCGCAGGGGTTGATCGTCAACGAGATTGCGCCGCGCGTGCATAACTCGGGTCATTGGACGCAAAACGGCTGCGCCGTGGATCAATTCGAACAGCACATCCGCGCCGTGGCGGGCTGGCCTTTGGGCGACGGGCAGCGGCATTCGGACGTGGTGATGGAGAACCTGATCGGTCACGATATGGACCGCGTGCCTGATCTGGCACGCGAGCGCGACGTGGCGCTGCATCTATATGGCAAGACCGAGGTCAAGTCGGGCCGGAAGATGGCGCATTTCAACCGGATCGTGCGCTAGGAGAATCGCGCGTGCCGCGCGATGCCTCCGGCGGGGATATTTTTGGCCAGATGAAGCTTGGATCAGCGCAGAAAACGGCTGGCGATTGCGCCGCTGAGATAGCTGATTTGGCCTGCGGACATGGTCAGCGCAACACGATGGGTTGTGGCATCCATAACGACCAGATCGGCGCGTTTTCCGTGCGACAGCTCACCGCGATCCGTCAAACCCAGCACACGCGCGGGACCTGACGAGAGCAGCGCCCAGGCAGTGGCCAAGTCGCACAGCCCCGATTTGGCCAGCATCAGCGCCGCGCGGCGCGGGCTGGGATAGTGGTAATCCGAGGCCAGCGCGTCGCACAGCCCCATTGCGATCAGGTCCAGCGCGCTGGCATTACCTTTGTGCGAACCGCCGCGCACAACGTTGGGTGAACCAAGAATAATGTGGTCGCCACCTGCCCGGGCGGCTTCGGCAGCCTCGGGCGTTTCGGGAAACTCGGCGATGCCCACGCCACGCCTGCGCCATTCGTCGCGACCCTGCTGCGTGGCATCGTCATGGCTGCCCATGCGAATACCGCGCTCAGCTAAAGTCGCGCACAGTGCGTCCAGCGCCGCTGGCACCTCGGCCCCGCGTTTGTGCATGGTCTGCAGCATCTCCAGATGCTTTTCGGGACTACGCCCTGCCTTCAAAGCCTGCCCAGTCAGACGCGGCGGCGTACGTCCCTGCGCCAGACGGTCATGCGGCAGATGGTCGTTGAAAACCACATAAGGAACGCGCCAGTCCCTGATCCGGCCCGGCAGGTCCGGGTAATCATCCAGCATATGGGTTTCGAAACGCAGCTGCGGGATCAGATCGGTGGCAAGCTCGGCCTTTACCGAGTCAATCGCGGTAAACACCTGCGCCGCGAAATCAGGCCCCCGCACACCGCCTTCCCAGCTATAAAACTGCGCCATCACCGCGGTCGTGATCCCGTTGGCGGCAAGCTCTGCTTCGGCTGCAACGATCCCCTCGCCCATCTGTTTCATCGCACCACGGCGCGGCGCGATGTGGCGTTCGAACCCGTCGCCGTGCAGATCGATGATGCCAGGCAAAACACGGTACCCCGCAAGGTCAACCCGCCGCCCTGCTGCGCTGTCTTGCACAACCCCATCGGCAATCGACAGATCGGCATGGGTCAGGCCAGCGCCCGGCAGCAGAACCTCTGCCCCGGTGAAAGTCAGGTCCAGCTTCGTCATTGCGACGGCTCCGAGACAGGTTCCGAGCAGTCCTGCCCGATACATATCTGATCGATGATGCCCTGCACCCCGTCGAGCCAGGTGATCTCGGGAGAGAAACGACCGAATTCAATGAAATGAAGTGTCTGGGCCATGACCTGCGGGTTATTCATCATAAAGGTATGGGTCACAGGCAAGACGATATGATCGAGCATGCCCTGAACCCGTGTGGTCTCGACCGAGACCTTGCCATCGTCTGGCCCGTCGATCAGGGATGAGAACACAGGGTTCAGAGAGTTCTCGCCAGCAATCACGCCCAGATCAAAATCCACGGGCGGCAGACGCCGCGGGATACCTTCGGGACCGGTCCCAAGGGCCAGACCGGCGGGGCCATGCAGCATGCCGAAAACCTCCCATGCACCCAATTCATCCACCAGCTGGCTCCCTTGATTCGGCGGCCCCAACATGACCACACGACCAAGATTCTCGGGCGTATGATCCTGCAGCCAATAGCGCAGTAGGATGCCACCCATAGAGTGCGCCACGACATTGACTGTGTCATCGCCACAAGCCGCAAAGGCGTCGGGCAAGGTCTGGTTTGCAAGCTCTGGAATCGGCAGGTCGGTCGATGGGTATCCCGGCCTGACGACGGTGTAGTCATGGGCGCGGAACAGCTGCTCCATCACCGCGAAAGACGCCTCGGTACGCGCAAGCCCATGCAGCAGCACGACACATTTTGCCTGCGCCGCGATGGGGACGATGAGCAACACTATGACAATCAGGAACTTCATGCCCGCCAGATAAGCCCTATCCGGGCCTGAGGGAACCCCTAGCCTCGGTTCAGGCGCACCACCGCCAGTGCAATTCCACCCAACACCAATCCCGCCCCCAGTAACAGGCGCAGGCTGGCCACTTCGCCCAGTAGCACCACCCCTGCAGCAATGGCGATGACCGGGACACTGAGTTGCACGATGGCTGCCACGGCGGGGACCAACTGCGGCAGCACACGATACCACAACGCATAGCCCAACCCCGATGTCACAGCACCCGACAGCGCGGCCAGCCCGTAGCCTGCCGCGGTCATCTCCCAGGCCCCACCCAAGGCAAGCAAGGCCGCGCCGGTCACTGGCAACGCCACGACGAAGTTGGCCGCTGTGCCCGACAGCGCGTCCGGCTCAGACCGCCCGGCGATCGAATACGCCGCCCATCCGATCCCCGCCAAAGTCATAAGACCGGCCCCCACCGGGTCCACCTGCAATGCGCCTGAGGGCCACAAAACATAAACCAGCCCGCCCAGCGCAATGACCGCCCCCAAAACCTGCCGTCCCGACGGGGCAGCGCCGGAAGCGGCCCCAGCCGCGAACATGGTGATCTGCACGACGCCGAACAGGATCAGCGCGCCCAACCCCGCATCCAGAGTCAAATAGGCAACTGAAAATCCGATCATATACAGCGATAGCGACCCTGCCCCCACGAGTCTTCGCCTGCTGAGAACAGGGACCGAACCACCCCTCAGCAGCACCAAGCCAGCCAACACCACGGCGCCACTCAGCACCCGAACGACAGCAAACCCCGCCGGGTCACTGGCCCCGCTGTCAATCGCCAGACGGTTCAGAATGGAATTCGCCGCAAAGGCGCACATGGTCAGGGCGGTCAGCAAAAACAATCGCATACCAACCGCATAGCCGTTTCGGCAGCGTTTGCACACTCACTTTCCCACAGCCCAGACCCGCCCAGCCTTCATCTTTTCAAAAATACTCCCGCCGGAGGCATGACCGCGCAGCGGGCATTCCAAACGCAAACGGGGCCGCCAAAAGGCGACCCCGCTCGTAAGCACTATGGCCCAAGCAGCTTACATCATGCCGCCCATGCCGCCCATGTCGGGCATGCCACCGCCAGGCGCCGCGCCTTCTTTGGCGGGCTTGTCGGCAACCATTGCTTCGGTGGTAACCAGCAGGCCAGCAACCGACGCCGCGTCTTCCAGAGCGGTACGGACAACTTTGGCCGGGTCGATCACGCCGAACGAGAACATGTCGCCATATTCTTCGGTCTGGGCGTTGAAACCGAAGGCTGCGTCGGACGATTCACGAACTTTGCCCGCAACAACCGCACCGTCAACACCTGCGTTCTCGGCGATCTGGCGCAGCGGCGCTTCGATGGCTTTGCGAACGATGTTGATACCCGCGTTCTGGTCAGCGTTTGCACCTTCCAGAGTTTCCAGTGCTTTACCGGCCTGAACCAGAGCAACACCACCGCCGACGACAACGCCTTCCTGCACAGCAGCGCGAGTTGCGTTCAGAGCATCGTCCACACGGTCCTTACGCTCTTTCACTTCAACTTCGGTCATGCCGCCGACGCGGATAACAGCAACACCGCCTGCCAGTTTGGCAACGCGCTCTTGCAGCTTTTCACGGTCATAGTCCGACGAGGTTTCTTCGATCTGAGTGCGGATCTGAGCAACGCGTGCCTCGATCTCGGCTTTCTCGCCAGCACCGTCGACGATGGTGGTTTCGTCTTTGGTGATTTCGATTTTCTTGGCGGTGCCCAGCATGTCCATGGTGACGGACTCGAGCTTCATGCCCAGATCTTCCGAGATGACCTGACCGCCGGTCAGGATCGCGATGTCCTGCAGCATGGCTTTACGGCGATCGCCGAAACCCGGTGCTTTGACAGCTGCAATTTTCAGGCCGCCGCGCAGTTTGTTGACAACCAGAGTCGCCAGCGCTTCGCCTTCAACGTCTTCCGCGATGATCAGCAGCGGCTTCTGCGACTGGATCACCTGCTCGAGCAGCGGGACCATCGGCTGCAGCGAGGACAGTTTCTTTTCGTGCAGCAGGATCATGCAGTCGTCGAGTTCTGCGATCATCTTGTCTGCGTTGGTGACGAAGTAAGGCGACAGGTAGCCACGGTCGAACTGCATACCTTCGACAACATCGGTCTCGGTTTCCAGACCTTTGTTTTCTTCGACGGTGATGACGCCTTCGTTGCCAACCTTCTGCATCGCGTCTGCGATCTGCTGGCCGATTTCGGCTTCACCGTTGGCCGAGATGGTGCCAACCTGAGCAACTTCGGCCGAGTCTTTGACTTCACGCGAAGCCGACTTGATGCCTTCAACAACCTTGGCAGTTGCCAGGTCGATGCCGCGCTTCAGGTCCATCGGGTTCAGGCCAGCTGCAACCTGCTTCAGACCTTCGCGAACGATGGCCTGGGCCAGAACGGTCGCGGTGGTGGTGCCGTCACCGGCTTCGTCATTGGTGCGGCTGGCGACTTCTTTCACCATCTGCGCGCCCATGTTTTCGAACTTGTCTTCCAGTTCGATTTCCTTGGCAACCGAAACACCGTCTTTGGTGATGCGCGGCGCGCCGAAGGATTTGTCCAGAACCACGTTGCGGCCTTTGGGGCCCAGGGTCACTTTAACCGCGTCGGCCAGAACATTTACGCCTGCCAGCATCCGGTTACGGGCATCGGTGTCGAACTTGACGTCCTTTGCAGCCATGTCGTTTCTCCTTGAGAAATTAGTTTTGAATGAAGATCAGAGTGAAGCGCGCGGGCTTACTCGATGATCCCCATGATGTCGCTTTCTTTCATCATCAGCAGCTCTTCGCCGCCAACCTGAACCTCGGTGCCCGACCACTTGCCGAACAGGATCTTGTCGCCGGCTTTCACAGCCATTGCGATCAGTTCGCCGCTGTCCTTGCGCGCGCCTTCGCCGGTTGCAACGACTTCGCCTTCGCTGGGCTTTTCTTTTGCGCTGTCAGGAATGATCAGGCCGCCTGCGGTTTTCTCTTCGCTTTCAACGCGACGAACCAGCACACGGTCATGAAGCGGTTTCAATGCCATCTTTGCAGCTCCTTGGGCTCAAAGTTTGTTAATCCTCCCCTCGCCGATTGGCGGGGCGTTAGCACTCAAGGTCATCGAGTGATAACGACGCATAGCTAGGAGGTCACCCGCGGTGAGTCAACAAGATGTGAGAGATTTTTTCACCAAACAGCTCAGTCGGGCTGATCCCAGCTGTAGGCCCAGTGTTTCAGGCCCTCTCGCCCGGCTTCGGTCAAGCAATAGACACCCTTTGCAACCTTGTCGAACCAACCATAGTGATTGTCATACATCACGCGGGTCGCAGTGCTGACGCCGGTGGCTTGCGCGACTGCGGCGCCCTTGGTCGCGCCATGTTCTGCCAAATGCGCCGCACATTTCAGCGCGTCCTGACGATAGGCAGTCACGATTCCATGCCGGGTCGCACCGCCGGAATTCGGATCGCCTTGCAGCCGCTCAAACTCGCGCAGCAGACGCTGGGTTCGGGTCTTGCTTTTGCGGGGCGCGTAGGGTCCCGGATCGCACTGCACCTCGACCACGCCATCGGCACGCACCGTGATCAACCCCAGACCCAACCGGCGGCACAGCACCAGATTGTCCTTCAACGCCCGGCGCGCGCTACGCCCCGTGGGCTTGCATACCCCAAGATAGACCTGATCGGTCACCTTCAGCCGCGTGATCGCCTGATGAAACAACGCAAGACTGAACCTCAGCTTGAGTTCCACGATAACGGGTTCTCCACCCTCGCGGATGGCGACGATATCAGCGGCACCCACCTCGCCCTTGACGGTATAGCCTTGCCGTTCCAGCAGGGCTTTGATTGGGGGATAGAGGTCCTGTTCGCGCTTCATGCCGCCATGCTATGCGGTTTCGCGCGGATTGCCAGCCGCTGGACACATAGATAAGTCTTGGTCAAGAAACCAGCCCCAAGAAAGAGACCCAATGCGCTTGCTCAGCCTTTGCATCGGCCTTCTGTTACCCCTCACCGCGCACGCCGCCTGCGAAGGGCGTGACCTGAGGCTGGACCTGTCGCCCGAGATCAGGGCCGAACTGGATCAGACCGTCAACGCGATTCCCTTCCCCGAAGGCAATCACTGGATTGCGCAGAAGGGCGATACGGTCCTGCATCTGATCGGAACCCTGCACACCAATGACCCTCGCATGGGGGCCGTGATCGACCGGCTCACCCCGACCCTCAGCACCGCCGATGCCTTCTATTTCGAAGTCACGCAGGCCGAGATGGACGCGTTCGAGCGCGATCTGGCCAATGATTTCAGCCCGGTTCTGATCACCTCTGGCCCCACGCTGATCGACCTGATGCCCGAGGAAGACTGGGCCGCGCTCTCTGCCACTCTGGCCGAGCGCGGCATCCCGGGCTGGATGGCCGCCAAGATGCGCCCATGGTTCCTCAGCATGATGCTGGGCATCCCGCCCTGCCTGATGGATACCCCCGATTTCGACCGCGGCATGGACACCCGCCTGACCGAACTTGCCGAACAGCACGACATCCCTCAATTCTCGCTCGAGCGGATCGACGATCTGATCGCCATGTTCGACAGCCACTCGCTTGAGGAGCAGGTTGCCTCGCTGACCAGACTGGCCGGCGCATTGCAGGCCGGCGATGATCAGATGATCACCATGGCCAACACCTATCTCGACGAACAGCACGCCCTGATCATCGAGCTTGCCAAGCTGCAGGGCCTTGAGGCATCCGGGTTAACGCCCGAAGAATTTGACGCCGAATGGCAAAGCTTCGAGGATCAATTGTTGGTGCAGCGAAACGCCAACTGGATGCAGAAGATTCTCGCCATGAAAGATCAGACAGTCGTGATTGCGGTCGGGGCTGGACATCTGAACAATGAGTACGGGTTGCTGAACCAATTGCAGAACGCCGGATACACGTTGGAACGCGCCCCTTTCTAAGATTTCAGACCAAGGGTCGCAGCAGGTCGGCTTGCAGGTGACAAGCCCGATTGACCGCCCTATAAGGCGCGCAAATCCACATTCCTTCAAGGCGCAGACATGACAATCCAAGTTCTTGGTCACAAATCCCCTGACACCGACTCGACCGGCTCACCTATCCTTTGGGCCTGGTACCTGAACGAGATCAAAGGCGAGGCAGCCTCCCCGGTTCTGTTGGGTGAACCCAACACCGAAGCCAACTTCATGCTGCAGCGCTGGGACCTGCCCAAGCCGCAGATCATCGAAGACGTGGCCGAAGGCGCGCCGGTTGTCATCGTCGACACCAATAACCCTGCAGAGCTGCCCGCCAGCATCAACAGCGCCGACATCCGCGCGATCATCGACCACCACAAGCTGGTCGGTGGTCTGGAAACCAAAGGCCCGATCGATATCACCGTGCGCCCCTTGGCCTGCACGGCAACCATCATGATCGACCTGATCGGCGACGATGCTGCCAAAATGCCCGACGCGGTCAAGGGCGCAGCCCTGACCTGCATCCTGTCGGACACGCTGGAGTTCCGCTCGCCCACTACCACCGCGCATGATCGCGCCGTGGCCGAGAAGCTGGCCGCCGATCTGGGACTGGACGTATCGGCCTACGCCGCCGACATGTTCGCCGCGAAATCTGATGTATCGTCATTCTCTGATGCCGAGCTGATCCGCATGGACAGCAAGGAATACGAGGTCGACGGCACCAAATTCCGCGTCTCGGTCCTGGAAACCACCGCACCGGGCGTTGTGCTGGACCGCAAGGACAGCCTTGCAGCGTCGATGGTCGACGTGGCCAAAGAAGATGGTGTGGATCAGATTCTGCTGTTTGTCGTCGACATCCTGAACGAAGAGGCCACCTTGCTGGTGCCCAACGATCTGGTGAAAGGTGTTGCCGAAAAGAGCTTCGGCGCATCCGTCGATGGCGATGCCGTCGTCCTGCCCGGTATCATGAGCCGGAAAAAGCAGATCATCCCGAACCTCAAGGTTTGATCCCAATCCCACGGGGCGTCCCAAGCGGACGCCCTTTTCTTTTTGCGAGGCTCTGCCTCGCGCTCCGGGATATTTTTAGCCAGATGAAGTGCGGATCCCCTGCTTCATCTGGCCCCAAATATCCCGGGGGAGACGCGGCTTGCCGCGTCGGGGGCAGAGCCCCCTCTGGCCAAACAAGGCCAGCTCTGCCATAGGCTTGGGTATCTCACAGCAATGCCACATGAGGGGCCTATGACCCGGATCATCTCTTCCCTTGCCGAAATCTCGGACAACTACAAAGCGCTATTCGTCGATCTGTGGGGCTGTGTGCACAACGGTATCACTGCTTACCCCGAGGCCGTGGCCGCCTTGCAGGCGTATCGGCAGAGTGGCGGTATTGTGGTGCTGGTCACGAACTCTCCCAAACCACGTGCCGGGGTGGCCGAACAGCTTGCTCAGTTCGGTGTTCCCAAGGATGCCTATGACACGATTGCAACCAGCGGCGACTCGGCTCGGTCGGCGATGTTTCGAGGAGCGGTGGGTGAGAAGGTTTACTTCATGGGTAAGTGGCAGCGCGACGCAGGTTTCTTTGAGCCCCTGAAGATTTTGGATCATCCAATTCACATCGAGCGCGTGCCGCTGGATGAGGCCGAAGGCATCGTGTGCTGCGGCCCGTTTGATCCGATGGCCGATCCCGCGGTGAACCGGCCCGACTTTCTGTTTGCCAAGCAAAAAGGCATGAAACTGCTCTGCGCCAATCCCGACATTGTTGTCGACCGGGGTGAGACCCGGGAGTGGTGCGCGGGGGCGTTGGCGCGGCTTTATACCGATATGGGTGGCGAGAGCCTGTATTTTGGAAAACCGCACCCTCCGATCTACGATCTGGCGCGCCGAAGGCTGACGGCGCTTGGCGCCGATATCGGGGATTCCGAGATTCTGGCCATCGGCGATGGGCCCCAAACCGACATCGCGGGCGGGATGGGCGAAGGGATTGATACGCTGTTCATCACCGGCGGGCTGGCAGCAGCAGAGACCAAAACGTCGCACCACCCGGATGAGGACGCGCTAAGATACCACAATGAAAAGGAAAATATAAATCCGACCTTCTCTATCGGTCGCTTGCGTTAATCAGAAAAAGCTTGATTTTCTGCAGTTGCGAAGTAATAAAGTTGCCGAGGGGTGACTTCTGATGGACTTTTGTTACCCGCAAGATCTCGAATGAGGGCGACATGTTGGACAACCTTCCGCGCGGAACGATTTGTATCGAAGACATTGAAATGGGTATGTCCCGACACCTGCGTAAGGTGGTGACGGACGAGGATATCGAGATGTTTGCCGAGGTCTCGACGGACCGCAATCCGGTGCATCTGGACGATGACTATGCCCGTGACACGATCTTTGAAGGCCGCATTGCGCATGGGATGCTGACAGCAGGCCTGATCTCGGCGGTGATCGGAGAGCAACTTCCGGGACATGGCACTGTCTATATGGGCCAGTCGCTGAAATTCCTCGCCCCGGTACGCCCCGGCGATATGGTCTATGCCGAGGTCAAGGTGATCGATATCGACTTTGCCAAACGCCGCGTGAAGCTGGATTGTCACTGTGCGGTCGATGGGAAAAAGGTCTTGGTGGGTGAGGCGATGGTGCTGGCCCCCAGCCGTAAATTCGACTGATCCCCCGCTTGGTCCGATCTGCAGCTTGAACCTGCCGGGCAGTCCCGCTAGGCAATCTTCATGCAGATCATACGTGACTTCCAGTTTGTCGAGCCAGAAGACCGTGGTGCCAGCGTCGCCATAGGGAATTTTGACGGGGTTCATCTTGGGCACCAATCCGTCATTGAACTTGCGCGCAATGCTCACCCCGAGGCTCCGCTGGGTGTGATGACCTTTGAGCCGCATCCGCGGGAGTATTTTGCCCCCGATGCCCCGCCCTTTCGCCTGATGCGTGGCAATGCCCGTGCGCACCGGTTGCAGAAACTGGGCGTGCAGAAGCTTTATGAGTTGCCGTTCAACGCCGCCTTGGCCGGTCTGACGCCAATCGAATTTGCCCGGAACGTGATTTGCGATGGGTTGGGTTTGGCGCATGTGGTCGTAGGCGCCGATTTCTGCTTTGGCAAAGGACGCAGTGGCACGCCGCAGGACCTGCAACAGTTCGGCAACGAGATGGGTTTTGGCGTCACGATCGCCCCTTTGATGGAACGGTCCGAGAATGTGGTGTCGTCCACCGCGATCCGGACGGCCTTGTCCGAGGGCCGGCCGCGCGATGCTGCCGCAATGCTGGGGCACTGGCATCGTATCGAGGGCAAAGTTGTTGGCGGAGAACAGCGCGGTCGCGAACTGGGTTTTCCAACAGCCAATATGTCGATTGAAGGGTTGCACCCACCGAAATTCGGGGTTTATGCCGTGTTGGTCGACGTGCTGGACGGCCCGCATCAGGGCAGCTATCGCGGGGCGGCGTCGGTGGGGACACGGCCCATGTTCAACGGCGAAGTACCCAATATCGAAACCTTCCTGTTCGATTTCTCGGGCGATCTGTATGGCGCGACACTCTCGGTTGGGTTGGTAGAATATCTGCGCCCGGAGATGACCTTTAATGGCCTCGACGGGTTGATCACCCAGATGAACGACGATTGCACCCGCGCCCGCGCGCTTTTGGCTGCCCCATGAGCAAAGACCCCATCGACCGTACGGGGCTGACCCCGCGTTTTTGGGAGCGTAAGCCGCTGCAGAAGATGAACCCGCGCGAGTGGGAGGCGCTGTGTGATGGGTGCGGCAAATGCTGCCTCAACAAGCTGGAGGATGAAGACACGGGCGAGGTTGCCCTGACCTGTGTCGCATGCCGCCTGCTGGATGACGAAAGCTGCCGCTGCACGCAGTATGACATCCGGCATCAGTTCGTTCCAGAATGCATCGTGATGCGCCCCGACAACATCGACAGCCATGCCTATTGGCTGCCACAGACCTGCGCCTATCGGCTGCTGTGGGAAGGCAAGCCCCTTTACGACTGGCATCCGTTGATATCTGGTACGCCGGACAGCGTTCATGCCGCAGGCGTATCCGTGCAGGGGCGCACCGTATCTGAATTCGAAACCCCCTTGGAAGAGTGGGAAGACTATATCATCGAGGAGCCGAGCTGATGCATTTTGCCTCTGACAATTCCGGGCCTGTCCACCCCGAGGTACTCGCCGCTTTGGCCGAAGCCAACCAGGGCTATCAGATGGCCTATGGCGCGGACACTCTGATGAATGAGGTGCGCGATCGCATCAGAGGTATTTTTGAGGCTCCCGGCGCGGCGGTGTATCTTGTGGCGACGGGGACGGCGGCGAATTCTCTGGCCTTGGCTACGTTATCTCAACCGTGGGAGACGGTATTCTGTTCCCCCGTGGCGCATATCCATGAGGATGAATGCAATGCGCCCGAGTTCTACAGCGGGGCCAAGCTGACCCTTGTGCAAGGTAGTGACAAGATGAGCCCCGACGCGCTGCGTCAGTCCATCGAAGGCGAAGAAACCCGCGGCGTGCACGGGCCGCAACGAGGTCCGGTTTCCATCACGCAAGTGACCGAGCGCGGGTCGGTCTATACGCTGGAAGAACTGCAGGCGCTGTGCGGGGTGGCGAAGACGTATGATCTGCCCGTCCATATGGACGGGGCGCGGTTTACCAATGCTTTGGTCGCTCTGAACTGTTCTCCGGCAGAGATGACGTGGAAATCCGGTGTCGACGCCGTCAGTTTCGGCGGGACCAAGAATGGGTTGATGGGCGTCGAGGCTGTGGTGTTCTTTGATGAAAGCAAAGCCTGGGAATTCGAGCTGCGCCGCAAACGCGGGGCGCATTTGTTTTCCAAGCATCGCTATTTGTCGGCACAGATGGCCGCCTATCTCAGGGCTGATCTTTGGTTGAGATCAGCCCGTCAGGCAAACGCCAACTGCGCGCGTCTTGCTGATGGTTTGCGCGCCGCGGGGGCTGCGTTCTTGCATGAGCCTCAGGCCAACATGATCTTTGCGCGCTTCCCGCGTCGTCTGCATCGCAAGCTGCACGACGCAGGTGCAATATATCACCTATGGGGCGACACGTTGGAGGGCGCGGATGAAGATGAGATGCTCGCGTGCCGTCTGGTGTGTGACTGGTCTATATCGGCGGATCAGATCGATCAATTTCTGGGCTTGTTGTAAGGGAGTTGGGGGCTCTGCCCCCGTCGCAGCAGGCTGCGACTCCCCCGGGATATTTATGGCCAGATGAAGCAGGCGGACTGTGTCACGCCTTTAGCGTCGCGAGGTGACGGTCGAGGTCGTCGAGGCGGTCTTGACCCCAGAAGCGCTGGTCATCTGGCGTGATGTAAAAGGGCGCGCCGAAGACACCGCGTTCTACGGCTTCTTCGAGGTTGGCTGCGTATGTTTCAGCGCCCGCCAGCAGGCCGGTATCGGCAAGGTTCGGATCGAACCCCGCTTGCGTCAGGCAATCCCGGATCACACTGTCCTCGGCGATGTCTTTTTCCTCGGCCCAGCAGGCACGCAGCAAAGAGTGGCACAACTGCCCGACATCCCCCGAACCCTCTTGAGTGGCAGCGATCACTGCATATGAGGACGGAGCCATATTGGTCGGCCAGTGGGCGGGTTTAAGGTTAAAATCCATCCCCAGGTTTTTGGACTGACGCAGGAGTTCCTGCGCGCGGTACTCGGTGCGCGAGATATGTCTGTCCTTGGGCGGGGTGCCCCCGGTTCTGGAAAACAGTGCCATGATATCGAGCGGTTTGTAGTTGATGGTCGCACCGTGCTTTGCCGCAACCTCTTCCAGCCTTGTGCCCGCCAGGTAGGAATAGGGCGAAATTGTCGCAAAATAGTAGTCAATCTGGGCCATGTTCACTTTCTCCGCTGCGTTACCTTTGCGGGACGGTAAGGCCATGCTAAGCGGTGTCAACATCACGAATCTGTCACATTGCCATTGCTGCCCGGGGAAAATCAGCCGATGCCGACACTTCACGAACCCAAGCTTATCGCTGGGAACGCAAATCTTCCGCTTGCCAAAACCATTGCCCGCCGCATGAGCCTGCACCGCGGCGTTGATCAGGGATTGGTCGAGGCGCGGGTGGAACGCTTCAACGATGGTGAGATTTTCGTCGAGGTTTTCGAGAATGTGCGCGGCGAGGATATGTTCATCATCCAGCCGACCTCAAATCCGGCCAATGACAACCTGATGGAATTGTTGATCATCGCTGACGCCCTGCGCCGGTCGTCCGCGCAACGCATCACTGCCGTGATCCCTTATTTTGGCTATGCGCGGCAGGATCGCCGCACCAAGGCGCGTACGCCCATCAGCGCCAAGCTGGTGGCCAATATGCTGACCGGAGCGGGGATCGAGCGTATTCTGACCATGGACCTGCATGCTGCGCAGATTCAGGGCTTTTTCGACATGCCGGTCGACAACCTTTACGCCTCACCAATCTTTGCGCTGGATGTAAAGAAGCAGTTCAAGGGGCAAATGGATGATCTGATGGTGGTGTCGCCGGATGTCGGCGGCGTGGCCCGCGCGCGGGAATTGGCCAAGCGCATCAACGCGCCGCTGTCGATTGTGGACAAACGCCGCGAAAAGGCGGGCGAAGTGGCCGAGATGACCGTGATCGGCGACGTGAAGGATAAAATCTGCCTGATCGTGGACGATATGTGCGACACCGCCGGTACCCTCTGCAAGGCCGCTCAGGTGCTGATCGACAATGGCGCGAAAGAGGTTCATTCTTACATCACCCACGGGGTTATGAGCGGCCCGGCGGTTGAGCGCGTGACCAACTCGGTGATGAAATCTCTGGTTCTGACGGACTCGATCCAGCCCAAACCTGAGGTCGCCAACGCGCCCAACATCCGCATCGTGCCCACCGCGCCGATTTTCACGCAGGCGATCCTGAACATCTGGAACGGCACCAGCGTCTCGTCCCTGTTCGAGGACAAGACCCTGACACCGATCTATGAATCTCTTTACCATATGGATTGAGCGGGAGGCTCAGACGTGACCGGGAACAACCGTATCGTTCTGTCCAGCGACCACGCTGCGATTGAACTGCGCCAAGCCATCGCCAAACATATTACCCAACAAGGGTGGGAGGCCGTCGATATCGGGCCGACCACCGCTGAAAGCACGCACTATCCGCTGCACGGCAAGGCCGCAGCCGAGATGGTTGTTGCCGGCGATTGCCGTTTGGGCATCATTCTTTGTGGCACTGGGCAGGGCATCATGATGGCCGCCAACAAGGTGCCCGGCATCCGGTGCGGGGTGTGTTCAGATGCGTTTTCAGCCCGGATGATCCGTCAGCACAACGATGCCAATATGCTGTCCATCGGAGCGCGCGTCATCGGCGAGGGACAAGCGCTGGATATTGTCGATGCGTTTCTTTCTGCCGAATTCGAGGGCGGCCGCCACGCGACGCGGGTGGACATGATCGAGGCAGGCTGAAGACGCTGTTGATCGTCCGGGGGAACCAGAAACCTACGAGATGTCCCAATCATCCGCGTGAAAGACCTCTCCGATCGCGGTCCAGATTACGCGTATACGTGCGATGCGCGTGTCTGACCACGTGCGAAATACGGCGCTGAACCCCTGTGGTGTGATGTCTTGCGCCTGAACCTCGGCACGCAGGGCCGATGACGTGTCCACATCCCACAGCGAAACGCTGATCTGCACAGTCGGAGCTGATCGGAATGCTTCGCTAAACTGGACGCTTGTACGCCGTTCACGTGCGCCCTCGCCAGTCCACATCTCTCCGCCGTCGGCAAAATCCGAGAACAGAACAACCTCGCCCTGATCGATACCAATGGGGTGGGTATGAAACTTCTTCATCGTGTCGTCTTTTCATTCAATTCCGGCACCTTACCGCGCGCCTTTGACGAAATCACGACAAAAAAACGGCCCCGCATAGCAGGGCCGTTTCGAATAAACTGACATGAGCCGTTACAGGCTCATATGCGTTCCAAGAGCTTCCATGTCGGCCAGCAGTTTGGCGGCATCGTCGACAATGGTCTGATCGTCACCAGCCTTTGCGGCCTCGTGCGAGGCGCGGGCTTCGGCGATCATGTCATCCAAGTGCGACCGGGTCACTTCACTCACCGGAATGGCCTTTTCGGCCAGAACCGACAGGCTGTCGCCGTTGATCTGGGCAAACCCGCCGGTGACCAGGTATTCGCTGGCTCCTGCGGGTGCCTCAACCTTCAGCAGACCGGGGCGCAGCGTGGTGATGGTGGGGGCATGATCGGGCATTGCCGTCATGTCCCCGTCCGCGCCGGGTAGCTGGACCGCAGTGGCCTCAAGCGAAGCAAGGCTCCGCTCGGGGCTGACGAGGTCGAATTGCATCGTGTTTGCCATCAGGGATACTCCTTAGGCGGCTTCTGCGGCCATCTTCTCCGCTTTGGCGATCACTTCGTCGATGCCCCCAACCATCAGGAAGGCCGCTTCGGGCAGGTGATCGTATTCGCCAGCCACAACAGCTTTGAACGATGCGATGGTCACGTCCAGAGGAACCTGAACGCCGGGCGAACCGGTGAAGACTTCGGCAACGTCGAACGGCTGCGACAGGAAGCGCTCGATCTTACGGGCACGAGCAACGGTCAGTTTGTCTTCTTCCGACAGTTCGTCCATGCCGAGGATGGCGATGATGTCCTGCAGCGACTTGTAGCGCTGGAGGATCTGCTGAACGTCGGTCGCAACCGCGTAGTGCTCTTCACCAACGATGGCCGGGTCCAGCAGACGCGAGGACGAGTCGAGCGGGTCAACAGCCGGGTAGATACCCTTTTCCGAGATCGCACGGTTCAGAACGGTGGTCGCATCCAGGTGCGCAAACGAGGTCGCCGGCGCGGGGTCGGTCAAGTCGTCCGCAGGAACATAAATGGCCTGCACCGAGGTGATCGAGCCCGACTTGGTCGAGGTGATGCGTTCCTGCAGGGCGCCCATGTCGGTGGCCAGTGTCGGCTGGTAGCCCACCGCCGAAGGAATACGACCCAGCAGAGCCGAAACCTCGGAACCCGCCTGCGTAAAGCGGAAGATGTTGTCGACGAAGAACAGAACGTCGGTACCGGACTGGTCGCGGAACTGCTCAGCCAGGGTCAGACCGGTCAGAGCAACACGCGCACGCGCTCCTGGAGGTTCGTTCATCTGACCGTAAACCAGCGCAACCTGAGATTCCGACAGATTGTCGGGCTTAATCACGTTGGATTCGATCATCTCGTGATACAGGTCGTTGCCTTCACGGGTCCGTTCACCAACACCCGCGAACACCGAGAAGCCCGAGTGCACTTTTGCGATGTTGTTGATCAGTTCCATGATCAGAACGGTTTTACCAACGCCGGCCCCGCCGAACAGGCCGATTTTACCGCCTTTGGCGTAGGGGGCCAGCAGGTCAACAACCTTGATGCCGGTGACCAGGATTTCCGACTCGGTCGACTGTTCGTCGAACTCGGGCGCGGGCTGGTGGATCGCGCGGGCTTCGGTTGCTTCGACCGGGCCTTTTTCGTCGATCGGCTCGCCGACGACGTTCAGGATGCGGCCCAGGGTGGCGTTACCAACCGGAACCGAGATCGGTGCGCCGGTGTCGGTGACCGCTTCGCCGCGGACCAGACCTTCGGTCGCGTCCATCGCGATGGTACGGACGGTGTTTTCACCCAGGTGCTGAGCAACTTCCAACACCAGGCGCTTGCCGTTGTTGGTGGTTTCCAGCGCGTTCAGAATTTCAGGCAGCTGATCTTCGAACTGCACGTCAACGACGGCCCCGATGATCTGTGTGACTTTGCCTTTTGCATTCGCCATGTTTCGTCTCCGGTTTTCTTACAGCGCTTCGGCGCCGGAAATAATTTCAATCAGCTCGTTGGTGATCACGGCCTGACGTGAGCGGTTGAACTGGATCGTCAGCTTGTCGATCATCTCACCCGCGTTACGTGTCGCGTTGTCCATCGCGGACATCCGTGCACCCTGTTCAGACGCTCCGTTTTCGAGCAGAGCCGAGAAGATCGCGGTCGCGACCCCCTTGGGAAGCAGGTCGGCCAAGATGGCCTCTTCGCTGGGCTCGTAGTCGAAAATGGCACCGCTGTCGTCACCCTCGGTCTCTTCGAACGAGGCCGGGATGACCTGCTGTGCCGTCGGAATCTGGGTCACAACGTTGACGAACTTCGAGTAGAAGATCGTGGCAACATCGAACTCACCCCCGTCAAAGCGGGACAGGACGTCCTTGGCGATGTCCTGCGCATTGGTGTAACCAATACGCTTGACCTCGCTCAGGTCGACGTGACCAACGAACAAATCGGCAAAGTCGCGCTTGAGTGCATCGCGACCCTTTTTACCAACGGTCAGAACCTTGACCGTTTTGCCTTTCCCGCGCAGCTCTTCCGCCTTTTGACGGGCCAGCTTGGCGATGTTCGCGTTGAAGCCGCCACACAGGCCGCGTTCAGCTGTCATCACAACCAGCAGATGGACATCATCACTGCCCGTACCACGGAGCAGCTTGGGGGCGCTGTCGCTGCCCCCGACCGACGCCGCCAGCCCCGCCATCACGGCATTAAACCGTTCGGCATAAGGGCGCGAGGCTTCGGCAGATTCCTGGGCACGGCGCAGTTTTGCAGCCGCGACCATCTGCATGGCCTTGGTGATCTTGCGGGTCGATTTGACCGACTCGATCCTGTTTTTAAGGTCCTTCAGACTAGGCATCGGAACCCCCTATCAAGCGAAGGTCGCGGCGTATTCGTCGATCGCTGCCTTAAGCTTGTCTGCTGCGTCACCTTTGATCTTCGGATCTTCGTCGGTGATCCACTTGAGCAGGTCAGCATGTTTGCCGCGCAGGTGCGCCAGCAGACCGGCCTCATAGCGGCCAACATCCGAGACGTCGATCTTGTCGAGGTAACCGTTGGTGCCAGCGAAAATGACGCAGACGATTTCCGCGTTGGTCAGCGGCGAGTACTGCGGCTGCTTCATCAGCTCGGTAAGACGCGCACCACGGTTCAGCAGCTGCTGAGTTGCGGCGTCGAGGTCCGAACCGAACTGCGCAAAGGCCGCCATTTCGCGGTACTGAGCCAGTTCCAGTTTCACCGGACCGGCAACCGACTTCATCGCATCGGTCTGAGCCGAGGAGCCCACACGCGAAACCGACAGACCGGTGTTCACAGCAGGACGGATGCCCTGATAGAACAGTTCGGTTTCCAGGAAGATCTGGCCGTCGGTGATCGAAATCACGTTGGTCGGAATAAACGCCGAAACGTCACCACCTTGGGTTTCGATAACCGGCAGAGCGGTCAGCGAGCCTGCACCAAAGTCCTCGTTCAGCTTCGCCGAACGCTCCAGCAGACGCGAGTGGAGGTAGAAAACGTCACCCGGATAGGCTTCACGTCCGGGCGGACGACGCAGCAGCAGGGACATCTGACGATAAGACACAGCCTGCTTCGACAGGTCATCGTAGATGATCAGAGCGTGGCGGCCGTTGTCGCGGAAGTATTCGGCCATCGCGGTCGCCGAGTAAGGCGCCAGGAACTGCATCGGTGCCGGGTCGGACGCGGTCGCGGCCACAACGATCGAGTATTCAATCGCACCGGATTCTTCCAGTTTCTTCACCAGCTGCGCAACGGTCGAACGCTTCTGACCAACAGCCACGTAGATGCAGTACAGTTTCTTCGACTCATCGTCGCCTGCTGCGTCGTTATAGACTTTCTGGTTCAGGATGGTGTCCAGCGCCACCGCGGTTTTACCGGTCTGACGGTCACCAATGATCAGTTCCCGCTGGCCACGGCCAATCGGGATCATCGCGTCAACCGATTTCAGGCCGGTTGCCATCGGCTCGTGCACCGATTTACGCGGGATGATGCCAGGGGCTTTTACGTCAGCAACGCCACGCTTGGATGCATTGATCGGGCCTTTGCCGTCCAGCGGGTTGCCCAGACCGTCCACAACACGACCCAGCAGCTCATCCCCGATCGGAACGTCCACGATCGAGTTGGTGCGCTTGACGGTGTCACCTTCTTTGATGTCACGGTCAGACCCGAAGATAACAACACCCACGTTGTCGCTTTCCAGGTTCAGCGCCATGCCCATGATGCCGCCGGGAAATTCGACCATCTCACCCGCTTGCACGTTGTCCAGGCCGTATACACGGGCAATCCCGTCACCGACGCTCAGCACGCGGCCGATTTCGGCCACTTCGGCTTCCTGACCAAAATTCTTGATCTGGTCCTTCAGGATTGCAGAAATCTCTGCAGCTTGGATTCCCATTTATCCGACCTCTTTCATTGCATTCTGTAGGGAGTTCAGCTTCGAACGGATCGAGCTATCGATCATTTTCGAGCCCACTTTAACGACAAGACCGCCGATGAGGCTTTCATCCACGGTCGCATTGATTGTCACGGTCTTGCCCACACGCTCGGACAGCGTTTTGGACAGTTTATCCAGTTGAGTCTTGGTCAGTGCCTTGGCCGAGGCGACATCGGCGGTCACTTCGCCACGCTCTTCGGCCAGCATGTCGCGCAGAACCTGCACCAGTTGCGGCACAACGAACAGGCGGCGTTTCTGCGCCATCAGACCCAGCGTGTTGCGCAGGATCGGGTTCAGACCCATCTTGTCGGCGACTGCGGTGATTGCGCCTTCTTGTTCAGCGCGCGAAACCAGAGGCGAAGCGATCAGGTCACGCAGTTCGGCGCTTTCGCCCAATGCTGCTGCCAGATCGTTGATGCCGGTTTCCAGACCCGCCAGGTCATTATTCTCTTTCGCGATCTCGAAGATCGCAGTGGCATAGCGCTCGGCGATGCCTGTGGAAATCGAAGCTGGTTCGGACACGTCCACCCTTCCGATATTTGAGGCCCCGATTTCGGGTAGCGGCCGCTACCTTGGGGCGTGAGAAAACCCCGTCCATGTAGGGCGGGGATCAAAATCACCGGGGATGTAGCAGAGGTATTCCAACCTAGCAATACGCTATAGCGGTAACATACTTATCCACAAACCTTTAACTTTCAGATACTTACACCAAGTGCGACCCTTTGGACCGGTTGGGGCAGTTGAAAAATGTTACGAATATGCAGGTTTTTGCGATTCCTGTGACTTTTTTCCCGCAACTTTCGCCGAGTCAAAGATCCGCCTCAGGCGGGCTTCAACAGCCCGTCTAGCGCTTTGATCGGACGCTTGGCGGTGTCCTTGGTCACGCTGCCGCTGGGCGGGCGGATCAGCTTGCTGGCCTCGACCATGAGCACACCGCCCGCCATGACGGTCGGGATGCGCTGGCCGGTTTTTTCGATCAGGCTGCCCGATTTCAGCCAGAACCGGCGGAATGAAGGCGGCAGGTACAGCGCCGAACAGTGGTTTTCGGGGACGAAATGATGCTTGCGCAGAAGGTTCTCAAGCTGCGTGGCAGAGTAAGGATGCCCAAAGCCAAAGGGCGTCCGGTCCGACCGCGACCAAAGCCCGGCCCGGTTCGGCACCACAAACAGCGCCCTGCCCCCCGGCCCCAGCACGCGCCAGCATTCCTCAAGCACCTTGCTGGGCTGTTCCGAGGTCTCAAGCCCGTGCATCACCACCAATTTGTCGACATGCCCTGTCTCGATCGGCCAGAGCGTTTCTTCGGTCAGAACCGAGACATTGGGCATCCCCGCCGGCCACGGCATCACGCCCTGCGGCCCTGGCATCAGCCCGATCACCCGCCGCGCATCCGCAAGATAGGGTCGCAGCAGAGGCACGGCAAAACCAAACCCTGCAACGGTTTGCCCTTTGGCTTCGGGCCACAGATCGACCAACCGCCCGCGGATCGCCGCCTGCGCAGCACGGCCCAGCGTGCTGCGATAGTAAAAATTCCTCAGATCCTGCACATCAAGATGCATTGCGGACACCCGGTCAATCGGCTTAGCTGGGCACAGTCTAGCAATGAAAGGGCAAAAGGCCATGCCTCTTGAGATCGTCACTATTCCTTGCCTCAGCGACAATTACGCCTTTCTCGCCCATGATCCGGTCAGCGGTGAGACCGCGCTGATCGATGTGCCCGAGGCGGAGCCGATTCTGGCGGAACTGAACGCACGTGGCTGGCGGCTCAGCCATGTCCTGCTGACGCACCATCACTGGGATCATGTCGATGGCCTGCCCGGCATTCTGGAAAAACACCCCGCGCGCCTGATCGGCGCGAAGGCCGATGAACATCGTCTGCCGAAACTCGATCAGTCTGTGGTTGAGGGGGATAGTTTTTACATCGGAGGAGAGCCTGTCGAGGTTCTGGATGTCTCGGGCCATACCGTGGGGCACATCGCTTTTTATATGCCGGTCTCGGGCGCGGTTTTCACTGCCGACAGCTTGATGGCGCTGGGATGCGGGCGACTGTTCGAAGGCACGCCTGCGCAGATGTGGGCCTCTCTCAGCAAGCTGGCGGCACTGCCGGACGAAACAATCGTGTGTTCTGGACATGAATATACCCAGTCAAACGCCAAATTCGCCCTGACCGTCGACCCCGACAACCCGGCCCTGCAGGATCGAGTCGCCGATATCAACCGCGCCCGCGTCGCTCAGGAGCCCACCGTTCCCTCGGTTCTGGCGCTTGAAAAGGCCACAAACCCGTTTCTGCGCGCGGCCGATCCGGCGATTCAGGCGCATCTGGGCATGGAAAAATCTGACCCTGCGTCGGTTTTTGCGGAAATCCGTGCCCGAAAAGACCGCTTTTGATGCGTTTCAACCCTCTTCACGGCCACGGTCACAGGAAATGTGACTGTCAAGTGAAAGAAAACCCTTGAAGCCGGGCCACGATCAACCAAACTCTAATAGTATGAGGACATGGTTGGGATGGGGATCCGGCCGATGCTCGGACCCCCTTCCGGCCCAATATAGAGGAGCACCCGCGTGCCTTCATTCTCGAGCACATTGGAACAAGCCATCCACGCGGCCCTTGCGGCGGCGAATGAACGGCGACATGAATTCGCAACGCTAGAACATCTGCTGCTGGCGCTGCTGGAAGAACCCGATGCAGTGCGCGTCATGAAAGCGTGCAGCGTCGATCTGGACGAATTGCGCAGCACACTGGTCGAATTCATCGACGAGGACCTGTCAAACCTCGTCACAGATATTGACGGGTCCGAAGCGGTGCCGACGGCGGCTTTTCAGCGTGTCATCCAACGCGCAGCGATCCATGTGCAAAGCTCGGGCCGTACCGAGGTGACCGGGGCCAACGTCTTGGTTGCCATCTTCGCCGAACGCGAAAGCAACGCGGCTTATTTCCTGCAGGAACAGGACATGACCCGCTATGACGCGGTGAATTTCATCGCCCATGGCGTTGCCAAAGATCCGGCCTACGGCGAAAACCGACCGGTCACCGGCGCGGATGAGGTGGAAGATGAGGCGCAGACCACATCTGGCGAGGCGGACCAGAAAGAAAGCGCGCTGGGTAAGTATTGCGTCGACCTGAACGCCAAATCGCGCGCCGGCGACGTCGATCCGCTGATCGGCCGCTCGGACGAGGTGGAACGCTGCATTCAGGTGCTGTGCCGCCGCCGCAAGAACAACCCGCTGCTGGTGGGTGATCCGGGTGTGGGCAAAACCGCCATCGCCGAGGGTCTGGCTCACAAGATTGTCGCCGGTGAGGCCCCGGATGTTCTATCGGAAACCACGATCTATTCTCTCGACATGGGCGCGCTGCTGGCGGGTACCCGCTATCGCGGCGATTTCGAAGAACGGCTGAAGGCGGTCGTGACCGAATTGGAAGATCACCCCGACGCTGTGCTGTTCATCGATGAAATCCATACCGTGATCGGTGCCGGTGCCACATCGGGCGGTGCCATGGATGCATCGAACCTGCTGAAGCCTGCCCTGCAGGGCGGCAAGCTGCGCACGATGGGCTCGACCACCTATAAAGAGTTCCGCCAGCATTTTGAGAAAGACCGTGCGCTGAGCCGTCGGTTCCAGAAGATTGACGTGAACGAACCTTCGGTCGAGGACAGCGTGAAAATCCTGCGCGGTCTGAAACCCTATTTTGAAGAGCATCACGCGATCAAATACACCGCAGATGCGATCAAAACGGCTGTGGAGCTTTCGGCGCGCTATATCAACGACCGCAAGCTGCCGGACAAGGCCATCGACGTGATTGATGAAGCCGGTGCCGCGCAACATCTGCTGGCCGAAAGCAAGCGCCGCAAGACCATCGGCGTCAAAGAGATCGAGGCCGTCGTCGCCAAGATCGCGCGCATTCCGCCGAAGAATGTGACCAAGGATGATGCGGAGGTTCTGAAAGACCTCGAAACCTCGCTGAAACGGGTGGTGTTCGGTCAGGATGAAGCGATTGAGGCGCTGTCCAGCGCGATCAAACTGGCCCGCGCGGGTCTGCGTGAGCCTGAGAAGCCCATCGGCAACTACCTGTTCGCCGGTCCGACCGGTGTGGGTAAAACCGAGGTCGCGAAACAGCTGGCGGATACGTTGGGAGTGGAACTGCTGCGTTTCGATATGTCGGAATACATGGAGAAACACGCTGTCTCCCGTCTGATCGGTGCGCCTCCGGGCTATGTCGGGTTTGATCAGGGTGGTCTGCTGACCGACGGCGTCGACCAGCATCCGCACTGTGTGCTGCTGCTGGACGAGATCGAGAAGGCGCATCCGGATGTGTTCAACATTCTGTTGCAAGTGATGGATCATGGCGAGCTGACCGATCACAACGGCCGTACGGTGAACTTCCGCAACGTGGTCCTGATCATGACCTCGAACGCGGGCGCGCAGGAGCAGGCCAAGGCCGCCATCGGCTTTGCCCGTGACCGTCGCGAGGGCGAGGATACCGCCGCGATCGAACGCATGTTCACGCCGGAATTCCGCAACCGTCTGGACGCCGTGATCTCGTTCGCGCCGCTGCCCAAAGAAGTCATCCTGCAAGTGGTCGAGAAATTCGTCCTGCAGCTTGAGGCGCAATTGCTGGATCGCAATGTGACCATCGATCTGACCCCCAAGGCCGCCGAATGGCTGGCCGACAAGGGGTACGACGACAAGATGGGCGCCCGCCCGCTGGGTCGCGTCATTCAGGAGCACATCAAGAAACCTCTGGCCGAAGAACTTCTGTTCGGCAAGTTGGCCAAGGGTGGAGTGGTGCGTGTCTCGGTCAAGAAAGGTGATCTGAACCTTGAAATTCTGGGACCCGACCAGCCTCGTATTCCGGGCGATAAACCTCCGCTGCTGACAGCGGACTGATTTAAAGACCTTGGAAGACAACAGCGCCCGCCCTTCGGCGGGCGTTTTTCGTTTAGCGCTCGGTCAGTTTCAGCTCAATCCGACGATTTTGGGCGCGGGCTTCGGGGGTGTCGGCGGGATTGACCGGTTGGAACTCGCCAAAGCCATTGGCCGCAAGCCGATTGGGCGGGATACCCAACGCATCAACCATGAACCGCACCACCGACAGCGCGCGACCCTGGCTAAGTTCCCAATTGTCGCGATACCGCCCGCTGCCCGCCAATGGCACGTTGTCCGTGTGCCCATCGACCCGAATGACCCAATTCAAACCCTCGGGGATTTCGGCAGCGACAGTTCGCAGGATTTCGGCCACCTTCGCGACCTCCTGACGACCTTCGACAGAAAGCGTGGCAGAGCCCGTGTCAAACAAGACCTCGGACGAAAACACAAAGCGGTCGCCTTCGATGCGTACGCCTTCCTGATCACCCAATACATCGCGCAGTCGCCCGAAGAACTCGGACCGATAGCGTTGCAAATCTTCCGCTTGCGCGGTCAGTTCCTGATTTTGCCCGGCAAGCCTTTCCGCCTCGGCCTCGAGCCGGACGCGTTCTGCCTCTTCCAGCAGGCGGCGACGGCGCTCTTCCGAGGCGGCGCGGGCAAGCGCTGCGTTCAGGTCCTGGCCCAGCGACTGGATCTGAATCTCGGCCGCCGCGTTGCGTTCCTCATAATCGTCCAACAGCGCCTGCAACGATCCAAGTTGGCCGCGTAGCGCGGACATCTGCTGGTTCAACAAAGCTGTCTGGCGTTGCGCCTCGGTTGAGATTTCTTTCTCTGACGCAAGTGCCTCCTGTGCCACAGCCAACAAGGCCGCACGCTCTTCAGCCAGTGAACTTTGCTCATCTGCCTGCGACTGCGACTGCGTCTGCGCGTCCAGTGCCGCTTGCAATTGCGCCTTCAGTTCATCGGGATTCAACTCACCGAATTGCCGCTCAAGCTCGGCTCTGGCTGCCTGTGCTGCGGCCAGTAATGTCAGGGTTTCTTCCGCTTCCTGTCGCTGCGCCTCGAGCGCCAATGTCATAGCGGTCAGCTCGGCATCCGCATCCTGAAGCCGGTTCCGCAGAGTTTCGGCGGCGGCGGCTTCCGCGAGACGCGCGGCTTCCTCATCGCTTAGCTGCTGCTGCAAATCGGCAATCTGACCCGCCTGCGTGGCCTCGCTGGCCTCAAGATCGGCCACCAGCGCCTCAAGCGCCTCGCGACGGGCCGCAGCAAGGCGGGCGGCTTCGGTCTGGGCATCAATCTCGTTACGGCTTTGGGCCAGAGCGAGGTTCAGGGCCTCCTGCTCGTCCAGCAATGCCGCACGCTCTTGCAGCAAGGCATCCTGCTGATCAACCAAGGTGGCAATATCGTCCCGCGCGCGTACCTGATCGGCCAGCAATGCTGCAACCTGTGCCTCAAAACCCGTGATCTGCGACTGCGCCTCAGACAATTCGTCCTCGACCTGTCCGAGTGTTGCGTTCAGTGTGCCCAACCGTGCCTGCAGGCGGCTGTTTTCGCGTTCCTCCAATCCCAGCGCCCCGGCCAGGGCTGCGACCTCATCCGACAGCGCGGTCAGTTCGTCCTCTTGACCCGAAATAGTTTCGCGCAAAACAAACTGAACGATCATGAAGATGGTCAGCACGAAGGTCAGAACCATCAACAGCCCTGTCATCGCATCGACGAAGCCGGGCCAAACCGAGCCCGAGAATCGATGACCGGTGCGGCGGGACAGGGCCATCTTTTACTCCCCGTCCGACGGGGTGCGCACAGCCCCGCGCGGCAGCGTCAGGGCCTTGACCAGCAGCTCAAAATCCTTGCGCAGCTCGTTCATGCTGTCCTGACGACCGGCAGAAATCTCTTCCAGTATGCGCAGCAACTGGACGTCCATCGAGCGCAGGCGCATACGGCTTTCGGCATCAATCCCCTCGCCCGCGCCATGTTCGCGCATGTGATCTAGCAGCGCATCCTGCCCCAGCGCCACGCGTTCCAACGCGGCGGTGACGCCTTCGGTCTGGGCCTGCCGTTGGTTCATGTCAGTGATCGCATCCACCAGATGGCCCAGTTTGGCCGAGACCTGGGAGCGGTCCGCCTCATGCGCCGAAAACAGGTCCTGCAGCGCATCCATCTGTTCGGACATCGCATCCAGCACTGGCGTCAGAACCGCCAGTTCCGCGCCCCCTTCATCCCCCGCCGCAAAGCCGACGCGGGTTATCGAGGACAGCCATTCCTCTAGCTCGCGATAAAACCGGTTCTGGCCGTGACCCGCGAACAGCTCCAGCAGGCCGACGATCAGCGACCCGGCAAGCCCCAGCAGGGACGAGCCAAACGCAACGCCCATGCCCTGCAACTGAGACTCCAGCCCGGTCATCAGGCGGTTGAACACCGCCAACCCTTCCTCGCCTTCCTGCGGGTTCAGGCTGCGGATGGTGTCTACGATGGCCGGAACCGTGGTCGCCAGACCAAAGAACGTGCCCAAGAGGCCCAGATAGATCAGGACGTTGGTGATATAGCGCGTGATCTCGCGTTCTTCCTCGACCCGTTCAGCCACAGAGTCGAGGATCGACCGGGTCGAGCTGGAACTGATCTGGGACCGCGCCCCACGTGCGCGTAGCAGCGAGGCCAAAGGGGCCAGCAGTTGCGGCGGGCGCACGTCGTCGCGTTCAACACCGCCGACAAAGGCCTCGATCCAGCGAACGGAACCGATCAGTTGCGTCACCTGCAGGAAACAGGCCGCCACACCAATGACAAAGACCAGCAGGATGAATCCATTCAGGTACAGGTTGGCCTGAATCACGGGCAGCACATAAGGCAGGGCCATGAACACGCCAAGGCCCGACAGCCCGATTGCGATCAGCATCATGAGGATTTGACGGATCGGCTGCGAGAAATGCGGTCTCACGCCCTGTTGTGCCTGCGCCATGCGCGTGGCTCCCGGTATTGTCTGCTCTGGGCTGAACCTATCGAAGTTCCGGGCATGACGCCAAGGGTTTATGCGCTGATTGCGCGGACCCGTTGCGACAACCACTCAAGGTCGGGGTCATGCAGGCCGATCTCGCTCAGATGTGAAGCGGTGTTGTAGAGGTATTCGTCGTTAGGACCGCGCCCTCCGACGGCATGCGCGATGATCTGGGCCTGCTCTTCCAACGGCAGGCCGCCACAATACTGAACGTGATGCGCGTCGATTACGTATGTCACCGCGTTGACGACCTCACCGGCGTCCAGATGCACGTCCAGCATTCGCTCAAGATAGGCGGATGAGATCAGTTCGCGCTCGCGCAGTTCCGCTAGCGTGCGGTCTTCATGCCCGGCCTCGACCGCAAGCGCCAGACCGGTGCAGCGGGCCTCGGGCTGTTCGTCTAGGGCCAGCACCAGACCAGGCTCTTCCTCGGTGCCGCGATGGTGGATCGAACGCATGCAGAACGACCGAGCATAGCCGTGCAGCGTGGCGCGTTCGCTGCGGGCCACCGGAAAGCCGGGATTCCACAACAACGATCCATATCCGAAAACCCACATCGTCATAGCTCTGGTCCTTGCCCGTTTGGCCCTGTAAACACCAAATCCGAGGCAGGAAAAAGGGCCATTCATCATGCGGCGTCTGATACGCGTACTTGTGTTCATTGCCCTCGCGTGGAGCGCCTATTGGTTTGTCGCAGGCTACGGGCTGCGCAATGCCATCACCGGGTGGTTCGATCGCCAGCAGGAATTGGGTTGGCAGGCCGATTACTCGGATGTCGCCACCGCCGGGTATCCGCTGCAGCATATCACGCGTCTGAACAATCCCGCGCTGGCCGATCCAGTGAACGGCACCGCCTGGAGCGCCGACTGGATCGAATTCGAAAGTCCTGCCATCTGGCCGGGCCGTCAGATGCTACGCTTTGCCAGCACACCGCAGCGGCTGTCCTATTTCGACCAGACCACCACCGTTCAGGCCGAGGGGATGCAGGCCGAGTTGCACCTGCAACCCGGTGTCGCGCTGGTGCTTGAACGGATGGCCCTGACCGCCGAGCGCTGGCTGATCTCGGATGAGCAGGCCCCGCAGGCTGGCGGGCAAAGCCTCAGCCTGATCATGGCGCAATCCGGAACGCCCGAAAGCTACAACATCACCGCCAAAGTTGATGGCTTCACACCGGGCGAAGAGTTGCGACGGCTTATGCGCTCGGCTTCCTCTCTGCCGCAGTCCTTTGAGACGCTGGAGCTGGATAGCTTTATCACCTTTGACAAGCCATGGGATCGCAGCGCGCTGGAACAGGGTCGCCCGCAGCCGGTCGCGATTGACCTGAGGCTGGCCGAGGTGAAATGGGGCGAGCTACGGCTGTTCGCAACCGGCGAACTGGACGTTGACGATCAGGGCATCCCCACCGGAGAGATCGCGGTCAAGGCCGAAAACTGGCGTGACATGGTGGCTATGGCCAACGCTGCAGGGGCGCTACCGGATCAGGCGGTTGATCCGGTGACGCGGGCGCTGGGGTTCATGGCGGGTCTTGGCGGAAATCCAAACGCGCTGGATATGCAGCTGAACTTCCGCGATGGGTTTGTGGCTTTGGGGCCGCTGCCTCTGGGCCCCGCCCCGCGGTTCATTCTGCGCTAACGGCAGTAAGAGCCTCTGCGATAACGCGCTGTATCCAGATGGAAATGGTCGCGATGATAGCGATCTGCATATGGTCCCAACACCGTTCCAAACGGTCCACACGCCCCACGCCAGACTTTGACCAGCTGCTTCTTTGATGGATTTTTGCGCCAGCCCTTCAGCACCGTCACAACCTCACCATCCGCCATCCGGAAACCCGAAATATCGATCGCCCGGCCCTTACCATGCTCGGATATCCGGGCCCCCTTTTGGTTATTTCTGGTTCGGCAGGCGTAGTGCGCCGCGACCTGCAGTTCGACAACCGGTCCACGTCGCTTGAAGGTCGGCTTTACGCTCTTTTCCACCCATTTGTTCAAGGCCTGCGCCGTGCCACAGTCCATGGTCGAAGGACGACTAAGCTTGACCCCCGCGACCGAGGTGATCTGAACCGCGTCCTTGATCCCGCAGGCCTTGATCTTCCCAGTCACCCGGCCAACAGGCGTGCCCTGAATATCAACATCGCCACACACCGAGCTTTTCCGCAGCTTGCGTTTTTTGAACAGAATCTTCTGCTCCATTTCCTCGGACCGCAGATAGGGCCGGATCGAATTTTCCGGGCTCAGAAATGGCAGGTCTGACGGTCGGGCAGCAGCAGCCGTCACCTGAGGCGAAACCGGCCGCAGTGCTGGACGGGTTTTTGCTGGAACGATGACCGCCCCCGCATCCGACAGCGTCGGGCGTTTCAACGGAACAAGAGAGGTTTCGGGTGCCGCCGCGTGAACAGTCGTCGCCAGTACGACGAAACCAATTGCAATACAGCCGCTCAACCCTCTCATGTGGATGCTTTCCCCCGTCCGAAATCCGGCGCGTCTGTATCCTGCCCGGCGTCAATGATGCCCCGCCGGATGGCGCGGGTGCGGGTAAAGTAATCGAACAGTTGCTCTCCGTCACCTGTTCGGATCGCGCGCTGGAGCGCAAAAAGCTCTTCCGTGAAGCGGCCCAGAATTTCCAGCGTCGCATCTTTGTTTGTCAGGAACACATCGCGCCACATGGTCGGGTCCGAGGCTGCGATCCGGGTGAAATCCCGGAAGCCAGCCGCCGAGTATTTAATAACCTCGGTATCTGTCACCCGCCGAAGATCGTCGGCAACACCAACCATCGTGTAGGCAATCAGGTGCGGCGCGTGCGACGTCACCGCCAGCACAAGGTCATGGTGATCGGCATCCATCTCATCGACATTCGAGCCCATGCCTTCCCACAACGCACGCAGGCGGGCGATAGCATCCGGGTCCGACCCTTCGACCGGCACCAGCAAGGACCAGCGATTGTCAAACAGTTCAGCAAACCCGGATTCCGGCCCGGAATGCTCGGTCCCGGCTAGCGGGTGCGCCGGGATGAAATGCACGCCTTCGGGTATGTGAGGCGACACCGCCTCAATCACATGACTCTTGACCGAGCCCACATCCGAAACCGTCGCGCCCTGCTTCAGGACGGGTGCCATCTGTTCTGCAACCGCACCCATCGCACCGACGGGCACGCAGAGCACGACCAGATCGGCCCCCTCAACGGCCTCTTGCACCGTGTCACAAACGCGGTCGCACAGACCGATGCGGCGCGCGGTCTCTCGGGTCGCATCCGAGCGGGCATAACCTGTGACCTCTCCGGCCAGTCCTGCGCGCTTGATCGCCCAGAACATCGACGAGGCGATCAGGCCCAGCCCGATCAGCGCCACACGGTCATAAATCTGGCTCATGCAGCGCCCCCTTTGAACGCGGTAATGGCTGCGACCACACGGCGGCAGGCCTCTTCATCGCCGACGGTGATCCGCAGCGCATTTGGCAGGTTGTAGCCCGCAACCCGTCGCACGATCAAACCCTGAGTTTTCAGGAACTCATCACAAGCCTCGGCCTCGGCCCGATCCGTAAAACGGGCAAGGATGAAATTGGTGCATGACGGGTCCGAAGGCACACCGATCTTGGCCAGCTCATCCGACAACCAGACCCGCAGGCGCGCATTTTCGGACTGGCAGAATTGCAGGTAGTCTTCATCCTGCACCGCAGCCTCAGCGGCCGCCAAGGCGGTCAGCGACAGGTTAAAAGGCTGACGCACGCGGTTCAGCACATCGATGATCTCTTTCGCCGCATAGCCCCAGCCCACACGCATCCCCCCAAGCCCGTACACCTTTGAGAACGTCCGGGTCATGACCACTGTCTCGAACCGGTCCACCAGTGCAGCCCCACCGTCGAAGCCATCGACGAACTCGGCATAGGCCCCATCCAGCACCATCAGACAGTTGCTGGGCAGAGCTTCGGCCAGACGCTCCAATTCGGCCTCGGGGATCATGGTCGAGGTCGGATTGCCCGGGTTGGTCACGAACACGATCCGCGTCTTGTCGGTCACAGCGTTCAGGATATTGTCGACATCCACCTGCCGATCCCGCTCGGGCACCATCACAGGCGTGGCCCCAGCCATGCGCGCGATGATCGGATACATGGAAAATCCGTGTTCGGTATAGATCACCTCGTCCCCCGGCCCGGTATAGGCCTGCGCCACGAATTGCAGCACCTCATCGCTGCCAACACCACAGATCAACCGATCCGCGTCCAGCCCGTGCCGCCGCGAGATCGCGGCCCGCAGGCTGGCATGGTCGGTGCTGGGATAACGATGCAAGGTCGCGGCACTATCACGTACCGCTTCAATCGCCTTGGGGCTTGGCCCGAACGGATTTTCATTCGAGCTGAGCTTGATGACCTCGGCCACCCCTGCCACATGGGACTGACCGCCCTGATACAGCGCGATGTCCATAATGCCGGGTTGGGGTATGGGTTTGGTCATGAGGGGCTCCGTTCCTTGCGCCCCTCATACCTGTCTCAACGGGTTGAGAAAAGTGGCAATTCCCTCAGGCCGCCTTGAAGCGGGCCGTCGCCGGATCGGCGTTGTAGAACGGCGCGTATTCTTCGGTCCGGCGGGACAGGTCATTGACGCTGTCGATGATGAACTGAACCGTCTCTTCGCTCATGAGATACGAAAAATTCAGCCGCACCCAACCGGGTTTCTTCATCTCTTCCCCCGCTGACAAAGCGGCGTGCAACTGGTCCGAGGTTTCGCGATCAATCCCCAGCAAACGGTGCGCATAAGGCCCCGCGCAAGCGCAACCACCCCGCGCCTGTATCCCGTAGATATCGCTGAGCATCCGCGTGAATAGCTGCTGATGCACGGGCTGCCCGTCGCTGTCCCGTACAAGGAACGAGAAGATCGGCAGACGATGCGCATTCTCGGTCCCCAGCAAGGTCAGGTGCGGATTGTCCGACCAACCCTCGATGGCCATCTTGTTGTAAAGCGCTTCGCGCCGCGCGATTTCGTCGGTTCCGACCGCATCCTTGACCATAAACGCCAGCGCCGCGCGGATGTCGCCGATGACATTGGGCGTGCCCGCCTCCTCCCGCGTCGCAAGATCGGTGCTGTAATCATGCCGCCAGGGCGAAACAAAGCTGACGGTGCCTCCACCCGGCCAGCTTGGGCAGCTGCGCTGAACCGCATTCTGATTGACCACCAGCACCCCGGACGCCCCCGGCCCGCCCGGAAACTTATGCGGAGAGACCACAATCGCATCCTTCCGCGCGCCATCCGACCCCATATCCATCGGCAGGTACGGCCCACCACCCGCATAATCCCAGACCGCCAGCGCCCCATGCGCCTTCAGCAGCCGGGTTACCGGATCAGGATCAGTGATGATGCCCGTGACATTGGAGGCCGCCGAGAACGATCCGATCACCAGATCAGCACCCGCATGTTCGACCAGAGCCGCCTCAAGCGCCTGCATATCCGGCCCACCGTCCGCTGCCTCAGGGATTTCCACCACCTCAGCCTTGCTTTCTCGCCATGGCAAGATGTTTGAGTGATGCTCATACGGCCCGATCAGCACAACCGGTCGGTCAGCCTCTTGCACTCCCAGCAGACTGACCAACCGGTTGAGGCCCGCGGTGGCACCGGACCCGGTGAAGATCACCGCATCCTCTTCCCTGGCACCAACAATGCGGGCGACCTCGGCCCGCGCCTCGCGGCGCAGACGGGTCATGTGAGACCCACAATAGGAGGCTTCGGTGTGGCTGTTGGCATAAAACGGCAACACATGCGCAGCTACAAAATCCTCGACCTGCCGCAACGCGCGACCCGAGGCGACGTAATCCGCATATACAAGCGGCACATCCTGATGCAGACCCGGGATGAGTACCCCCTCACCAATCAGCCCGTCACGCAGCGTATTTCCGTGAATGGCAGATTGAATATCCGCGCGAAAGATCGACAAGGTCATTGCACAAGCTCCGTATTGCTAAACCCAATGTGATTGATGCGTCGCGCGGAAACGTTCCCTATTTTTATATCCTATTACAATTTTTTGTGTCATATGACCCTCTATGGCAGACAAAATAGATCAAATAGACAAACGCGTCCTGAAAGAGCTGCAGAAAGACGCCACACTGTCCCAACGCGAGCTGGCGGATCGGGTCGGCCTGTCCCAGAACGCCTGCTGGCGACGGCTGAAGGCCCTGAACGATAACGGCGTACTGCAAGGCTCGTCAGCACGGATCGCGCGTGAGAAACTGGGGCTGAACCTCGTGGTCTTCGTCATGCTCCGCACCCGCCACCATTCGGCCGAGTGGCTGCAGGCCTTTCGCAGCCATGTGCTGACCATACCCGAGGTGGTAGATTTCCACCGCATCGGCGGCGATTATGACTATCAGCTCAAGGTCGTCACACAGGATATGACCTCATATGACAAGGTCTACCAACGCCTGATCGAAAAGGTCGAACTCGACAGCGTGACCTCCTACTTCGCCATGGAGGCCATTGCCGAAGGCCGCCCCCTCCCAATCTGATCCAGATCTTCATCTGGCCAAAAATATCCCGGGGGAGTCGCACAGCGACGGGGGCAGAGCCCCCATCCAAACAAAAAAGACCGCGCTGAAAGCGCGGCCCTTGTTTTCTCGATATCGGCGAAGATCAGTTCTTCGCGTAGAATTCGACGACCAGGTTCGGCTCCATCATCACCGGATACGGCACATCGCTCAGACCCGGTGCGCGCACGAAGGTCGCGGTCATTTTCGAGTGGTCGGCATCAATGTAGTCAGGCACATCACGCTCAGCCAAACCGACAGCTTCCACAACAACGGCCAACTGCTTGGACTTGTCACGCACTTCGATCACGTCGCCTTCTTTGACGCGGTAGCTGGGGATGTTGACCCGCTTGCCGTTCACCTTGACGTGGCCATGGTTCACAAACTGACGCGCAGCAAACACGGTCGGTACGAATTTGGCGCGGTAAACGACCGCGTCCAGACGGCGCTCCAGCAGCCCGATCAGGTTTTCACCGGTGTCGCCTTTGACACGCTCGGCTTCGGCATAGATGCGGCGGAACTGCTTCTCGGTCAGGTCGCCATAGTAGCCTTTCAGCTTCTGCTTGGCGCGCAGCTGCAAACCAAAGTCCGACAGCTTACCCTTGCGGCGCTGGCCATGCTGGCCGGGGCCGTATTCACGACGATTGACCGGGGATTTCGGACGACCCCAGATGTTTTCGCCCATCCGGCGGTCGATTTTATACTTGGCAGACGTGCGTTTGGTCACGGCTGATCTCCTTCTTTAGGTCGAGGCCCAGTGGGCCACTATGAAGGGCGTTGTCCTCTTGAGGTTTCCCCCATGACAGGCATCCCCTTGCGGGGGCCACCAACACCAATGAAGTCGCGCTTATATCCGGGACTTTGGCAGAGTCAACACGTCTCGTTACCTACTGAACAAGATTCGGACCATTAATATCTGAGGTCAGATTACTCTGCCGCCAGCGTCGCCATGCCCGGAGCCGCTCTCGCAAGCGGCTGCGCTGCGGCTGGGAACGCGATAACGGTGCTGTCTGCTGCCCGGTGGATCACGGCAGGCTCGATCGGATCCGCAACAGCGCTGATCCAGAATTCCTGACCAGCCTGCGGTGCTTCGTTCTCAAACACCAGGACCGGTGCAGTTTCGCCCAGAACCGTCGCCAATCGGGCCACGAATTTCTGTGCTCCATTCGAAAATTCAATCCTGTCCAGATCCGAACTCACCTGAACAGCTTCACCCTGCAACCAGCGCGCAATATCCGAGAACTCGTCGGACAACACCTGACCTCGCAGGTCGCCACCAAATTCGCTTGTCAATTGAATCGCGCGACCTCGCCAAGACCAAGACGCCCCTACAGACACCAAACCAAGAGGTGCCGCCTCAAGACCGTCAACTTCTGTTTGAGACCAAGAAATAGCTATATGACCGTTTGTTCCGGTTCTCATCTACCCGCCCGCACTTTTACTCATCCCACCATTAACAATTTCTGTCTATCAATGATGAAATGGGCAGAAAAGAGACCGAATTGCAGCATTCACAAAAATGTTGCCAAAGAACAAACTCACTTTGAGACTAGGTGTCTCATCCGCGATTCGGCTTAGGTTTTGGACGCTAGCCCCGCGGTGAGGACGTTAAGCACGCAGTCTGGTGGGCTTTTTGTAGATTGAACGGGCTGTTTGGATATTGGTTGCGGGAGGATGCAACCACCGTTGCCGAACACAATTGAAATGTCAGGTATAGGCACGAACCCGACGTGCACAACTCGTCACTAAACTTCTGTTATGCGGGACCAAAGCGCCATTTCGCTGCGGCTGCGCCAATGGCTGCTTTCAGCGCCTGACGAAAAAAAGGGGAACAGCAAATCAGCGGCACCGTAATTGAGTAGGTCGATGGACCTGCACACCTGATCTAATTCAGAAAGTGAGATACCAATAGCAGTAAGTAAGTCTCGTAATCAGATAATTCTTCGCTGTCTTTTTGCTGAAGCTCTCGAAACGTCAGATCCCGAACTACTTTTTTTGCCTTCCTTGATTTTTTGTTTCGGTCCGCCTCGGCGATTTCAGATGCCCAATAAATTGAACCGTTCTGACTGTCTGACGTCAGCACCAATGGGACAGTTTAAGTCGATTTGATAAGAGAGGGTTTCTGGCTCATCGTAACCGCCAAGGAGTGGAGATGA